>JBAYWJ010000387.1:0-3518 GCA_041674125.1 Kiritimatiellia bacterium | reverse complement strand
GTTGAAAAACTCCTTCGGCTCAGCCAGAGGCTTCACCCTACCTTCAAGAATCGAGTCTTTTGGTAGGGCGAGGCGTCCCTGCCGAGCCGTCTTATGGCTTTCATTTCTCTTTTTCAACAGCTTCTTGAGGGCTGATGTCATTCCCGACTTGACTCGCCTCGGCGAAGCCTTCCGTCTTCGCGGCGCGGCAAAGCACCGCTACGGCGCGACGTCGGCCGGCGCAGCCCGGGTCGGGAATCCAGATGATCGGAAGGACTGGATTCCCGGTTACGGCCGAGACGGCCATCCCGGGAATGACAGCGTTATAGATATACCCGCGAGACTGAGGCCTTCTTTTTTGCAATAAAAAAGCTTGATAATACGGCCTGAAGTGGTTTAATGCGTGTTTTCCCGGGATAAGTGGGCGGTCCCGTGGAAAAGCTTAAAGCAGATCGCCCGGAAAAGCATTAACCGCGTTTGCCGCAGCCTGCCGGATCCCCTCCGCGGGCCGGGAAGCGCGTAAAGTCTAAATCAATGCAAGCAGAAACCAGCCCCAAGAAGAAACTCAACATCGACGTCAGCGCCTTCGGCGAGGACAAGCAGGCCGCCCTCGCGAAAATGTACGAGGATTCGCTCAAGAACATCAAGGAAGGCGGCCTGGTCAAGGGCAAGATCCTCGAAATCCGGCCGGGCGCGGTCGTGATAGACATTGACTACAAGTCCGAGGGCTTCGTGCCCGCCGAGGAATTTTCCGACCTGGCCACGCTCAAGGCCGGCGACGAGGTCGAGGTGATGATCGAGCAGCTCGAGGACGAGGACGGGCGCATCATCCTCAGCAAGCAGAAGGCGGAGCAGCAGCGCATGTGGGACGACGTGCTCGCCACCAGCAACGAGGGCAGCATGCTCGAGGGCGAAATCAAGAGCCGCATCAAGGGCGGCATGATCGTGGATGTCCACGGCGTCAAGGCCTTCCTGCCCGGCTCCCAGCTCGACGTCATGCCGGTGCGCAACCTGGACGACTTCATCGGCAAGAAATTCGAGTTCCGGGTGATGAAAATCGACCGCACCCGCCGGAACATTGTCCTTTCCCGCCGCGAGCTCATCGAGCAGCGCCGCCGCGAGAAGAAGAAAAACATGATGATGGAAATCAAGATCGGCCAGCTCCGCAGCGGGGTCGTCAAGAACATCACCGACTTCGGCGCCTTCATTGATTTGGGCGGCCTGGACGGCCTCCTGCACATCACGGACATGAGCTGGGGCAGGATCAGCCACCCCTCCAAGGTCGTGAAGGTGGGCGATTCGATCGAGGTCATGATCCTCGACATAGACTTTGAAAAAGAGCGGGTCTCCCTGGGCCTGAAGCAGAAGTCGCACAACCCCTGGGACAACATCGACCAGAAATACCCGGTCGGCAGCCGCGTGCACGGCAAGGTGGTCAACCTTATGCCCTACGGCGCCTTCGTCGAAATCGAGGAGGGCGTGGAAGGCCTGGTGCACGTCTCGGAGATGTCCTGGGTCCAGCGCGTCGGCCGCGCCTCGGACGTGCTTTCGGTGGGTGAAGAGGTTGACGCCGTCGTCCTTAACATCAACCGCGACGAGCAGAAAATATCTCTCGGCATCCGCCAGACCACCGCCAACCCGTGGGAAAAGGCGCACGAGCTCTACCCGGTCGGGACGCGCGTAAACGGCACGGTGAAGAACTTCACCACCTACGGCGCCTTCGTGGAGCTGCAGGAGGGCATTGACGGCATGATCCACGTCTCCGACATGTCGTGGACCCAGAAGGTAAACCACCCCTCGGAAGTGCTGAAGAAAGGCGACGCGGTCGAGGTGATCATCCTCGAGGTTTCATCAGAAAACCAGCGCATCAGCCTCGGCCTGAAGCAGGCCCAGCCCGACCCGTGGGCGGCCCTGGCCTCCAAGTACAAGGTCGGCCAGATCGTCGAGGGCAAGGTCACCAAGCTGGCTACCTTCGGCGCCTTCATCGAGCTCGAGGAGGGAATTGAAGGCCTGGTGCACGTTTCGCAGATCAGCGACGAGCCGGCCGAGAAGGCCGCCAAGGCCCTCAAGCCGGACCAGCAGGTCAAGGCCCGCGTCATCAAGATAGACCCCATCGAGCGCCGCATCGGCCTGAGCATCAAGGCTGCCTCCCTCTCCGACGAGGAGTTCGAGGTCAAGGAAGAAATGCTAACCGGCCTCAAGCCCGGCGAAGACCTGGTGGACCTGGCCGGCGCCTTTGACGAGGCCTTCGGCGTGGCCAACAACGTCCAGGAATGGCGCCCCGGCGAAAAGCCCAGGAACAGCCGCGAAAACGGCAAAAGCCGCGACAGGAAAGACAACGACTGACCGCTTAACGCCTTGAAAACCGGCCGCCGGTCAGCCGGCGGCCGGGATTCACCATGAACGCATCCATCGAGCGCCAGCTTGAAATCATCGCCGGCCGCTCGGTCGACCTGGTGTCGCGCGAAGAACTGCGCCGCAAGCTGGAAAAATCGCTCAGTGAAAAAAAGCCCCTGCGGGTCAAATACGGCGCCGACCCCTCCGCGCCCGACATCCACCTCGGCCACGTGGTCGGGCTTAAAAAGCTGCGCGAGTTCCAGGACCTGGGGCACACTGTAATCTTCATCATCGGCGACTTTACCGGCATGATCGGCGACCCCACCGGCCGCTCCGAGACGCGCAAGCCGCTCTCGCGCGAGGAAATCGCCGCCAACGCCAAAACATACCAGGAGCAGGTCTTCCGCGTGCTCGATCCGAAGCGGACCGAAATATTTTTCAACTCGGAATGGTGCGCCGGGTTCAGCTTCGAGTCGCTGCTGAAGCTTTCGGCCCGCGTCACCGTGGCCCAGATGCTCGCGCGCGACGATTTCCAGAAGCGCTTCCGCGAAAACCTGCCGATTTCCATGGTCGAATTCATGTACCCGCTCATCCAGGGCTACGATTCGGTCATGGTCGAGGCGGATGTGGAGCTCGGCGGGACCGACCAGCTCTTCAACCTGCTGGTCGGGCGCGACCTGCAGAAGTCTTTCGGCCTGGAGCAGCAGGTAGTTTTGACCCTGCCCCTCCTGGAGGGCCTGGACGGCGCCAGGAAAATGAGCAAGAGCCTCGGCAACTACGTCGGCATCGGTGAGCCGGCCCGGGACATGTTCGGGAAGCTCATGTCCATCCCGGACGCTCTCATGTGGCGCTATTTTTCACTGGTACTCTGCCGGCCGGAAGCCGCCGTGGCGGCCATGAAAAGCGGCGTGGAATCCGGCGCGCGCCACCCGCGCGAGGTCAAGGACGAGCTCGCGCGCGAAATCGTCGCCATGTTCCACGGCCCCGGGGCGGCCGCGGCGGCCTCGAAGGAATTTGCGCGCGTGTTCAGCCAGGGCCAGCTTCCGGAAGAGATACCTTCCGCTTCAATCCCGGCCTCAAGCCTCACCGGCGGAAAGATGCGCATCACTGCCCTCCTGGTCGCCGCCGGGCTGGCCGAAAGCAACGGCGCCGCGCGCCGCCTGGTCCAGCAGGGCGCGGTAAAATATGACGGCCAGAAAATC
>JBAYWJ010000386.1:0-3521 GCA_041674125.1 Kiritimatiellia bacterium | reverse complement strand
GCTCGTGCTGGCCAGCATCACGATGCCGAACACCATCAGACACAGGGAAATAAAAACAAGAATAGTGGAGGTTTTCCACATTTGGCTGTACCGGACAACGCTTTCAATGGCGGCCGGACGACCGCCAAACCCACCGGGGTTATACAGCCTGCCCGGCCGCGCTCAAGCCCGAGTGGAACAACATCAGGGCTGCGGGACGATTATTTTCTGGCCGACCTGGACAGTGCGGTTAGTGCCCATCTGGTTGGCTTCCGCAATCCGGTCAGCCGGGACTACGTAAAGCTTTGAGATGGAATTCAAGTCATCGCCTGCCATGACAGTGTGAGTGATGCCGGAGGAAAGCGGTTTGACCGGAGCCGCTTCCGCGGGCGCCGGGGCTGTTACCGCCGCGGGCGCCGGGGAAGCAGCCGGCGCCGCCGGGGTTTCAGTGACCTGGGCGGGCGCTGCATCAGGGGCCTGGGGCGCGCCTTCGGACTTCTTGGCCGGCAACTTGAGTTTCTGTCCGATCTTGAGCTTGTCGTTCGCAAGCTGGTTGACTTCGCGCAGCTCGCCAACCTTGCAGTTGAACTTGGAAGCTATTTTGGAGAGGCTGTCCCCCGCCGCGACCACGTATTCGCCAATGCCCGCCGCGAGCGAAGGCGTATGCTCGGCCGCATCAGCTTTGGGGGCCTTGGGCTTTTTCTCCTTCGGCTTATCGGCGTGCTTGGCCGTGGCGGCCGGGGCGGCATAGCCGGCGTGTTTCGGGATGACCAGCTTCTGGCCGACGCGGATCTTGTTCGGGTCGGTAATCTTGTTGAGCGCGCAAATTTCAGACTTGCTCGCATTGTGCCGCTTGGCGATAACGCCGAGCGAGTCGCCCTTCACAACCGTGTATTCAATCGTGCCTTCGGCCTTTTCCGATACAAGCGGGGCCGGCTCAATGGCGGCCGGCTCGACCGCGGGGGCCGTCAGGGGCGGCATGGGGGGGGTTGCCGAGGTGTCAGTCGTCCTTTTAGTTGTCTTGCAGCCCTGCGCGAGGAATAAACCCGATATTGCAATGCAATGCACGCCGATCACAACCGCCGCCAACAGTAATGTTTTCTTCATTTTTCTCCTCTTGTGCCGTTAAATTATCGCGGTCGAAAACTGATGGACTTATTTCAAATCGCCCCCACGGTGTCAAGGTTTTTTTGGATTATTTTGTAAGGCCTTCAGTTATGATGGATGATTGTCATTCCCGTGAAAACGGGAATCCAGTACACTCCATGTGTCTGAAATCATGATGCGGCAATAAAGAGCTGGATTCCCGGTTCCACCCGCAACGGGTGGACCGGGAATGACAGGGTGGGAGTGCGGGGTGGACCGGGAATGACAAGGTGGGTTTGGCAGGTCCGGTTCCGGCCGAAGCGCCCGGCCCGGGAATGACAGGGTGGCTGGGGTAATGTCGTGGCAGGAATGAGATACGTTGCATTAGTGATTGTCATTCCCGATCCGTCCGAGGAATCGGGAATCCAGATGCCTGGTCTTATGAATTGGCAATGGCGCTGGATTCCCGGTTCCAACCGAGACGGGTGGCCCGGGAATGACAATCTGCCGGCGTAATTGAGGTATATCATAATTTTATCGGCCCGGCCGGAATCAACGAATATCGGCATCGGAGCTTGCGCCGGGCCGTGAATACGTATATTCTTGCCGGCAATGGCGAAAGGACAATACGCATGCTGTTATTGAGCGCGGATGAAATGGCGGAGTGGCGCTCTTGCGCCGAAGAGGCACGGGCGAACCGGAAAGGACCGGGACAGTTGCCGGTGCGGGTGCGCGCCAACCTCATGCCAATGCTGAATTATTACCTGGGCTCTTTCCTGGCCGCTTCCGGCCTGACGGAGCTCGGGCGGCAGTGGCTGGTGGCCGGCGCCCTTAACGAGGAGGAAGCCCTGATGTCCAACTCGTATCTTTCGTCTTTCCTCGACCGGCACGGCGGGGCTCTGGCCATGCCGGCGGTCGTGTTCGCGGATCCCGCGCCCTACATCCATTTCACAGGAGTGCCGACCATGCGCGACTCGCGGCGCAGGTTCCTGGCGCATTGCGCGAATTCCCTGCCGCATTTTAACGCCCCGGTCAGGATCGTGGATATCGGCTGCGGCGACGGCGCCTTGACCGCCGCCCTGGTAGAATCTTTGCGCGCCGCCGGCAAGGTTGGTGATGTGAAAGAACTCGCCCTCATTGACCGCTCGCCGGCCATGCTCGCCGTTGCCGAAAGAACCGTCGGGAAAGTCCTGGATAAATCTGTCCTGAAGCTCATGCCGGGTAAAATCGAGGACCTGGCCGGCCGGCTGGAGGGGCGTTACGATATTGCCGTAAGCGCCCTGGCCTACCACCATATGCCGCTGGAGCAAAAGCGGGTGAATCTGGGCATGCTCAGGCCGCGCATGGACCATTTCATCGTCTTCGATATCGACGCCAATAACGATCTGCCGGAGCAGCTCTCTCCCGAACTGGCGCTTTCGGTTTACCAGTCCTACGGCCGGATGATCAACCTGGTCTTTATGCACGACGCCCCCGTGGACCTGGCTCTTTCCTGCGTCGACGCCTTCCTGATGACCGAGGAAGTCTCGTTCCTCATCGAGCCGCGCGGGCGGCGCAACGACTATCACATGCTCAAAACCCAGTGGCACGATTTGTTCGAAGAAACCCTCGCGCCGGAATTCAGCTGCCGCTGCGACACCTCCTGTTACGCCGACGATTACATCGGTTTATTCACCCTGCACTATGGACGCTGAAAAACTCCCTTCGCCGTTATTCCTGGAGAAATCCTTCCTCAAGCCGCGCAAGCAGAACCTGCGCGGCGTTGAGCTTTTCAGCCTGGGGCTGCTCGGGGAGCTTGCGCAGCTGGGCGTGTGCACCGAGGTGCCGGCGCATAAGTCATGGCGCAGTGATTTTGAAAGCCTGGCCTCCGCCGGTATCGGTCTGCGCCCCATGCCCCTGGGCGGGTCTTTCATGAACGGGCTCTGCGCCGTGCGGCTGGTGCGCCGGGGCGCGCGCCGCAAGATAATCGTCGGCAACGTTGCCAACGGCCTGATCCCCGCTCTTTGCTGCCTGCGCCTCTGCCGGAGCCCTTTGCAGCTGGTCGTGTTCGCCCACCGCATGCCCTCGCGCAGATTCATGGCCGCCCTGCCCAAAAAGGGAACGCGCGTTCTGGCGGTAAACGGCATCATCGCGGAAGCTTTCCGCAGGGCCGGCTTTGAAGCGGAAACATGTTTCGGGCACATAGATCCCGGCCGGTTCCATCCCGGGGACAACGCGGCTGGGCCCGGCTCTCAGCGAAAAGTTAATTTTTGCGTGATCGGCTTCCTGGATAACGCCTGGAAGGGAGCCGACACCGCCCTGGCGGCTTTCAGGGCGCTCCCGCCCGAGGTGGCCGCAAACTGCTGCCTGCACCTGGCTTCATACCGCTCTCCGCCCTCGTTCCCTGAAAGCAACGTCAGGACCTATGCGTGGTTCCCGGATGCGGAAATGCCGGATTTCCTGCGCCGCATGGACGT
>JBAYWJ010000385.1:0-3521 GCA_041674125.1 Kiritimatiellia bacterium | reverse complement strand
CGACGATGCTGAAGCGCGGCGGCAGGGAAGGCGCCCAGCGCCGCGAAAAAAAACACCCGAGAACGTAAAACACCGACCAGCTCGAGCAGAGCACCCCCACCCGGCCGGGCGTTGCGCCTAAGACATTCTTGGCGAAAAAAATCATGCCGAGCGAGGTTATGCCGCCCGCGATCGCGAAAAGGAAAGTGACCGGGAAAAGGCAGGCTACCTTGTCAAGGCGCATGGCCGCTTCGCGCGCCGGCCGTGTAAATTGAAGCAAACCATCCATGAGGGTAAGAAAACCAGTGAGGCAACAAAGCCAAGCCGCGGCAGAGATGTTGCTTTTAAGATACTGCAGGGGAACAGCTTACCTGCCGCGGATCATTATCAGTAGCATCTTGAACCTGCGCTCGGCCTTCAGGGCGTGGGGCACGTTGGCCGGCATGACAACCATTTCGCCGGCCTTCACCCGCAACTTGCGGCCGGCAATGGAAATTGCGGCGGAGCCGTCGAGAACCTGGACCACGGCATCGTAGGGCGCCACGTGCTCGCTCAGACCCTGGCCGCGGTCAAAAGCAAAGATGGTCAGGGTGCCCGCGCGGCGGTCGACGAGCGTCCGGCTCACGATCGATCCGCGCGAGTAGTCAACCAGGTCCGCGGGCTGAAATGTCCTGCCTTTTGATTGTGTTTTCATTTTCATCGTAAAATTCCTATCGTTCAGTAACGCACTCGCTTTCCTCTGCTACCCGGCCGTTTTAGCCTTACGCTTCTGACCATAAACCCATTCCTGGAAATCTTCAAGGTAAAGGTAGATCACCGGGGTTACGTAGAGCGTTATGATCTGCGAGAATATGAGCCCGGCCACAACCGTTATGCCGAGCCCCATGCGCGACTCGCCGTCGGCCCCGTACCCGATGGCGATCGGCACGGCGCCCATCAAGGCGGCGAGCGTCGTCATGATGATGGGGCGGAACCTTTCCAGGCAGGCCTCGTGCACGGCGTCGTAGCTGCTGCGGCCCTGCTTCTGGAGGTGGATGGCGAAATCCACCATGAGGATGCCGTTTTTCTTGACGATGCCCATCAGCATGAAGAGGCCGATGAAGGCGTAGAGCGAAAGCTCCTGCCCGAAAATCAGCAGGCCCAGCAGCCCGCCGACACAGGCCACCGGCAGGGCCGAGAGCACGGTGATCGGGTGGAAATAGCTTTCGTAGAGCACGCCCATGATAACGTACATCACGAACACGGCCACGAAGAGCAGCAGGGTCAGGCTCTTGACGGTTTCCGCGAAGAGCTGGGCCTCGCCGTAAAACGAGCGGGATATGTCCTCCGGCAGGATCTGGGCGGCGAGCTTCTCGATGGCGGCCTGCGCGGTGCCGATCGGCATGTCTGGCGCCAGGTTGAAATAAATCGAGACGGCCGGAAACTGCTTCAGGTGGTTGACGGTCGAGGGACCGGTCCTGGTTTCCCAGCTGCATACCGCGCGCAGGGGGATGGGCTGGCCGAGCGTCTGCGAAAAGACGTACAGGTTGTTCAAGTCCTCGGCCCTGGACCGCTTGCTGTCCCTCACTTCGACGATGACCTGGTACTGGGTGATGGTGGACTTGATGAGGTAGACGTAGTTCTGGGCGTAGGCGTTGCGGATGACGTATTCGATCGCGTGGGCGCTCACGCCGTAATAGGAGGCCTTGTCGCGCTGGATGTTTATGACAAGGTTGGGCATGTCCAGCATCATGTCGGAAGAGACCCCGATCATGCCCGGGATTTTGCGCATCTCCCCGATCAGTTTTTCTGCCCTTTCATAAAGCTTGGCGCCGTCCAGGCCGGTCAGGACGTAGCAGTATTGCCCCTGGGTTTCGCCGGTGGCGCCGGCGCTGATGTGCAGCGTGGGATCGGGCCGCAGGGCCACGAACACTCCCGGGATTGAAGAAATGCCTGCGATCAGCTCGCGCGTAACCTCCAGGATCGGCTTGCGCTCCTTGCGCTGCTTCAGGAAAACAAAGGCCAGGGCCTGGTTGGCCTGGATGGCGCCGCCCGAGAGGTTGGCCACCGTGACGGACTCGGAAACAGCCGGGTTTTTTTCTATGATTTCGTCAATGCGGCTCTGGTATTCCGCCATGCGCCCCGGGGAGGTGCCCGTCGGGGCCATGAACATGCCGCGGATGACGCCGCTGTCGCCCACCGGCAGGAACGACTTGGGCAGGAGCATGAAAAGCCACACCGTGGCCGCAAGCGACACCAGCCAGGCAACCAGGCTTATCGCGCGGCGCTTCATGAACCAGTGCAGCGACACGTTGTACCAGCGCAAGCAGAATGCAACCATCTCGTTGCCAAAGCGTTCCATACGCGTTTTCAGCCCGCCCTGGTGCGCGGAAAGCATGTAGCGGCACATCATCGGCGTAAGCGTGAGAGAGACGAACCCCGAGGCGATGATCGACACCACCACCACGATCGAAAACTCCCGGAAAATCCGGCCGATCAGGCCGCTCATGAAGACGAGCGGGATGAACACCGCCGCGAGCGAGAGGGTCATGCTCAGGATCGTGAACCCGATTTCCTCGGCCCCGCGCATGGAGGCGTCATAGGAATTCTCGCCGGTTTCCATGCGGCGCACGCAGTTTTCGAGGAAGACGATCGCGTCGTCCACGAGGAAGCCGATGCAGAGCGTCAGCCCCATCAGGGAGAGGTTGTCCAGGCTGTAATCGAGGGCCAGCATGACGATGAAGGTGATCAGCAGCGAAAGCGGCAGGGCTATGCTGGGGATGATTGTGTCCTTGATCCGGCCCAGGAAGAAGAATATCACGCCCACCACCAGGAAAAACGCGATAACCAGGGTCTCCTGGACGTCATCAATGGAAGCCTTAATGGTCTCGGAATGGTCTGAAATCATCATGACCTGGATCGAATCCGGTATCACGGACTCGAGGTTCTTCATCAGGCTCCGGATGCGCTCGGAAACCTCGACCGCGTTCGCGCCGGCCGCCTTGGTCACGGCCACGACCATGCCGACGGGCTTGTGCTCCATCTGCTTCATCTTGTGGGACCAGAAGTGGAGCGAAAGGCGCGTATCGGCGATGCTGTCCTCGCAGCTGGCGACGTCGCGCAGGTAAAGAGGCACCCCGTCATACATGCCGATGATCAGGTTCTCGTACTGCTCCGCGTGGTCCAGCTGGCCCTGCGGCTGGATGAGCAGGGTCTGGGTTTTGCCGTCGAACTGGCCGGAGCCGAGCATGACCGTGCCCTCGCCGACGGCATCGCAGATGTCGTCCATGGTCAGGCCGCGGGCGGCGATCTTGTCCGGGTCGACCTGGATGCGGACGGCATAGGGCACGCCGTAGACCTGGACCTGGGAAACGCCCTCGATGATGTTGATCTGGTTTCCGATGACGCTGTAGGCATAGTCGTAGAGCTTGGCGGTCGTCATGGTCTCGCTCAGGAGCCCGTAATAGATCATCGGCATTTCGTTCGGGTTGGTCTTTTTGTACTGCGGCGGCGAAGGCAGGTCTTTCGGCAGCGCGCCCATGGCGCGCGATATGGCCGCCTGG
>JBAYWJ010000384.1:0-3534 GCA_041674125.1 Kiritimatiellia bacterium | reverse complement strand
CCCTTCTCGTCCGTGTCTAACGCAAAGAGCCCGGGTTCAATTTCATCGAAAATATTGTCATACCCCGATTTGGTTTTCAGGCGCGGGCAAAACCTGGCGGCCTCGGGCAGAAGGTTAACTATCCTTTTCAGCTCTTTGGAGTCGGCGCATACCTCGTAACTTGCGCAGCAGCAGTGCTTTGGCGCTTTACAGCCCGTGCAGGCGTGGTCGACGGAAAGGATCGCCGCGAGGTTGACATGAACCAGGCCGTGCCTCTTAATCGGCAAGTGTTTTTTCCTGCGGTAAACAGAAGGCATTGATCTTGCCTGGGGCAATGTTATCCCGTATGTAAAATAATTTTATACGTATACCTTCTTAAGACATTCATATCAGTGCGATCCGTGACATCCGTGGTAATATTCTTGTTTTTCACGGCGGTTTCTGATGTATCAGGCACTTCAGGATTTGCCGAACATCTTGACGGCGTTTGCCATTTCCTTGACGATTGGCAATTTCTGGGTGCATTTCTTTTCGCACTTGCCACACTTGACGCAGGCGTCGGCTTTGGGGCCCTTGAAATTGCGGTAGCGTTCTCGGGCGCTTTCCTCGAATCCCCAGTAGCGCGCATCGAGGATGCAGTTCATTACAAACGGTATGTCAATGCCCTGCGGGCAGGGCATGCAGTACCTGCACCCGGTGCAGAAGGACGAGGCCCGTTTCCTGATTTCCTCAAGGTAACTGTTTATTCTTTTCAGTTGCGCGGCCGGGAAAGCGCCGCGCTCGACCGAGGCGACGGAATCATTTACGTCGGATATTTTGGTTATGCCGCACAGCATTGTGTCAATGTTGGGATTTGACAGCACGTAGCGCACGGCCAGGTCGGCCGTGGAAACGGCGCCGGCTTCCCGCGCCAGCGCCTCCAGGATGGCGCTGGGTTTTGCGAGGGCGCCGCCGCCGACCGGGTTCATTACGACCGTGCCGATGCCGACCGAGCGCGCCGCCTCGATGACCAGGGCGTATTTAGTATTGAGAAGGTTGTAGGATGTAAGCAGGATGTCGCACCAGTCCGCTTTTTTAATGTACTTGAGCAGGCTTTCCGGGGTGTCGTGCGTAGTGAAGCCGGTGTGGCGGACCAGGCCCTCCTTTTTCGCCTTGAGGATACCCTCGACCATCCCGCCCCTGGCGACGGCCTGGTCGTAATTCTCCCGCGAGTTCACGCTCCAGACCTGGTAGTAATCCAGGTAATCCACGTCCAGGCGCTTCATCTGTTCCTCGATATGGCGCCGGACGCAGTCGGCGGAACTGTCATCCGCCGGGATGAATTTCATGCCCCAGGGGCACCACTTGGTTGAGAGGAGCACTTTTTTGCGGTAGCCGTTTTTGAGCGCGCGGCCGACGACCCACTCCGAGTCGGGGTAGCCGCGCGAGGTGTCTATGTAGCGCAGGCCCCGGTCAATGGCCGCGCGCAGGAGCGCCACGGCGGTGTCGAGATCCTTGGGCAGGCGCATGGCGCCTATGCTCACCGGCGCCACCTTGTGCCCGCTTCTTTCGCCGAAGTTGCGCTGTTTCATTGTTTCACCATGCTTTCAGTTCGAAGGCCGGGGAGTCGCTGATGACGGTGCCCTCCGCGGCGTTTGTTACTTCAACCGACTGCTTTGCCCATTCCTCGATGATGGCCCTGGCGTGAGAATACCAGGTGAAGCTTTTCACGTTGAATATGGAATCCTTGCCCTGCTCGCGGTCGGCGAAGACCGCGATGACCCTGCCGCCGGGCCCTTCCCTCAGGCGCGCCTCGAGGGCGATGAGCCCCTTGTCCGGCGCCCAGCCGATGGCGGCGGTGGTGACGGTGTTCAGCCAGGCCTTGGTCGGCACGAGCTCGGTTATGGCCATTTCCAGGATGATTGTGCCGGAGTCGGGATGGTCAACAACTTCCAGCCGGTTTGTGCTTGTGTTGGCGCGGTGGGCGGCGATGAAGGCCTGGCGCGTGAATGCGGCCAGATCTCCGACGCCCTTGGGGTCATACTCGGCGAAGCTGCTCTTTTGCCACCCGGCGCGTTCCTGGAGATATTTCGTGCTCACAGGGGCTACGAATATTTTCTTAAACTTTGCCCAGTCGGCGTCGTTCCTGGCCCAGGACTTGTGGTAGGCCTTGATTTCTGGAACCGGCATCATCCCGGCCGTGTCGCTGATGAAGGGGGTTGTCTGCCTGGCCGGCGGCGCCTTGCACCCGGTGCAAAAAAACGTGAAAATACATACGGCGATGGCAAAGCCGGCCGGCAGGACAAGGCGATGGATTTTATTCATATTTTAGCTCCCGCATTTAACCCGTTCCGTTAAGACATGATGCATTTTTACGGAGGACTTTATTTCTGACGCGTTTTAAATTCGAAGCACTAAATCCGAAATTCGAAACAAACACGAATGACCGAAAATCCAAAACAAGGCAGTCTTGGACATTGAAAAATATGAATATAAAATTAGCTTCGGATTTCCCTGGCCGGAGCTCGGGCGAGGCGATATTCGGGTTTCGAGTTCGGTTTTGGCCGCAGGCCACGTCAGGTTATTAAAAAAAGAACTGCGAAAAAATATTTTACAAAAGCCAACCCTGGCCGACGTGGGCAGGCTAAGGAAACGAAATATCCGCAAAAGAAAAGGATTTTTTCCTTCGTTACCTTCTCTAAATATTATCAATTACGGGTTGCGGGTAATAAGCCCGCAACCATATATGGCGCTCAGTGCTCTTGAAGCAGTATATATGCATGCTGATAATAAAAACAATCTTTTCTTTAGAACTTATCTCAAAAGTGGCGAGAAATATGGCACGAGCGTCGCGCCGGCAGAGCCGCGGAACCGCGGAATAAAGGCCAGATGTTTTGAAAAAACTGGACGCAACGCCCTTGCGGATGCTATGATTTAAAGCATATGAAAACGGAGAGCGTGCGCATCCAGCAGGAAATGGGCAAGGCCGGCCGGTCCAAAATGGCGAGTTACCAGGACCTGATCATCGGCCGGCGCGGGTTCTGGCAGATGCTCAAATACGAGCTGGTGATGCTCTTCTGCTCGGCCGTTCCCGGGGCACTCGGGCTCTTTTTACGAGGACTCTTTTATCCAAAACTCCTGGGCGCCTGCGGCAAGAACGTTAATTTCGGTGCAAACGTCGTCCTGCGCCATCCGCACAAGATCAGGATCGGCGACAACGTCATCATTGATGACAACTGCCTCCTCGACGCCAAGGGCCGGGACAACACCGGAATTTCAATCGGTTCCGGCGTGTATGTCGGCCGCAATTCCATCCTGAGCTGCAAGAACGGCGACATTGTCCTGCATGACCGGGTCAACATCGGCTTCAACTCCGAAGTGTTTTCCGGCAGCCGGGTCGAGATCGGCAGCGACACCCTCGTGGCCGCCTACTGCTATTTTGTGGGCGGCGACCACGCCGCGGATGATGCCGATGCCGCGCTGACCGTGCAGGGCTCACGCTCGCGCGGGATCGCGGTGGGCCCCAACTGCTGGTTCGGGGCCGGCGCCATTGTGCTGGACGGCACCAAGGTGGGG
>JBAYWJ010000383.1:0-3540 GCA_041674125.1 Kiritimatiellia bacterium | reverse complement strand
TCATGTTACGTGCCAGCTAATTCCGTGGTCACGGGTATAGCCAAGTTTTAATTTATGGCTGTATTGTAAAATAAATTACCAAATATTTCTGCAATGGGGGTAGGACCTAAGCCGCTCATCCGCTGTCACGATAGCGGCATTTTCTTCGCGTGCAGTGGCGACTATGATCTGATCTGCCGGATCGTCGTGAAATGGTTTTGGGAGAATTGTGGACCGGTAGGCGACAGAAGGCGATAGCGGAACAAGACGCAATTTTGGCATCTGCAAGGCTTCGCGAAACCACTCTTCCGGATCGCAGGATATGGCCAAGCGACGTTTCTCCAGAAGTTTAGCGAATTCCCACAGGGAAATCGCGGAGAGTAACAACTCGTCGTATCGAACAGGTGATGATATCAAAGTGCGGACTCGTCCCGATAACTTTTGTGGATTCATGTTCCACCAAATCCACACGTGCGTGTCGAGCAAGTACCTCATCGAGTCGTCTCCCACATTCCCGCCTCCAAGGGCGAGATAATGTCCTTCTCAAATACCAGGGCTTCGGATAGTTTGCCCGGTTTAAGTGTTGCATCCGAGGGCTGGTACGGCACCACTTGGGCGATGGGTTTGCCGCGCTTTGTGATAACGATACTATTCCTCGAACTGGCAACCCCTCCCACCACTTGTAGCGCGTGTGCTTTAAATACGCTAATAGCCATGCTTGTCATGATCCGCCTCCATTTATTCATAATATAGTCATTTGAAATGGTCATGTCAACATTTTGTTTCCGTGTTTCTCTCCGTACCCAACGAGTTGTTACCTTAATTTTGCACCGCGCAAGTTTGGCGCGGGGCAAGGCGGCGAGGGTGATGGGGTATGTAGGGTCAGCCCTTGGGGTATGTAGGGGTATGTAGGGTCAGCCCTTGACAATTGACATTCTAATGCGACTAATCGTAGTTGTATGCTTGTCAATTATCGATGTGATCTCTTCCAAATGCGCGATGAAACCCAGAACTCGCGCCAGTTCCACTGAAATATCGCGCCCTAAAATTATACGCGTATTTTCCCGCAATATCTTTCACTAATCATACCATACTCATGCAGCATGCAATCTTAATTGTCAATTATCAAGGGCGGATTCCCAAATGAAAAGAACGCCTTTGGCGAGATGCTTCGACAAAGCCGCCATGAGCGAAGTCGAAGGGAGGAATCTCGATTTGGACAACACGCCGTCAAGGGCTGACCCGTGTGCTCCAGTATGCTCCTGATCCGTGTGCTCCTGCCCCGGGGCTCCAACGGCTCACCACAGGTTCGCCCTCCAGGGGCATTCAAACCAATCAAATGGAGGGTGAACCCGCAGTGAGCCATCCGTATTTGCACCCAGTAAAACGTCGTTTTCGAGCCCTGGCAGCTTTCTTAAATTTTCGAACCGACGGCCACTGGCGGCGGATTCGCTGATTACATGGGCGGGAAGGATGGTAAATCTGGGGAGGATGGCGGAGAGGGTGGGATTTGAACCCACGGTACCCTTTTGGAGTACACAGCATTTCCAGTGCTGCACCATCGGCCAGCTCGGTCACCTCTCCTAAAGTACCCATCAACTGTAGTGATTTACGCCGGGAACGTCAATCATAAGATGCTGACTGGGTCTTTACTTGATTTTTCAGGTCGGAATATTTTGCGTAAGTCGGTCAGGCGGACGGGGTGTCTTCGGCCTGCAACGGCGCCAGCAAGGCCGGACAGGCGGCGGCCATGACCTGGCAGGCGTGCGGCATGCTGCTGCTGGGCGTGACGGTAACGCTGCCGCCGGCTCCCGTCACCAGCGCGGCGCCGGCGGCGGCATCCCAGAGCATGACATGCTCCGCGTAGACATCAATGCGCCCGCACGCCACATATGCCAGTGAAAGCGCCGCGGACCCGAACATCCGGATCTTGCGGTAGCGCGCGATATTACGCATCCAGCGCGGCAATGCTTCCGCATCCGCGGCATGCGAGCCCGGGGACCCGGTGGCGAACATGGCCCGGGCCGGGATGGCGATGGCGCTCGCATGGATCGGGTTGCCGTTGAGCAACGCGCCTTGCGCAGGCCCGCCTTCAAATAATTCATCCCGCCAGAAATCGTAGATGACGCCATACACCGGCGCCGGGCCGCGCCATAATCCGATGGAAACCGCCGACAGCGGCACGCCGCTGGCGTAATTCACCGTGCCATCCAGCGGGTCAACAATCCAGCACAGATGCTCCGAGCCGGCGGCAGCGCCGGCGCCCATGCCTACTTCCCCGGATTCCTCCGCCAGAATCGGATAGGGCGAGTTTTTGCGTAATAAATCCAGGATGACGGATTCGGCCTCGCGGTCGGCTTGCAGTTTAACGTCATGCGCAAAGTCGGCGGTGACGATATTCCAATGTTCCCGCTGCGCGCGCAGCCGGCGACCGGCTTCCATCGCCGCCTCCCGAGCTAATTGTTTGTCTGTATTGCGCATGTAGATATTCTCCGGATAAAAGCAAGGATGATGCAGCTTCTTAACCGTCAACACCTTACGGCCGCTGCCGCCCCCCTTGTGACGCTTATGCTTCTTTGTGGCAATAAACAGTTTTAAAAACCGGCTCGAATATAGGCGTTGGATTGATTTTAAGCAATCAAAGAGCGTGCAAATATTTTTTGCGGATTAAACAGGTTGCGCACAGGATGCTTGACAACCGACGGGCAAATAACTTATGGTAAATGCCACTTACGCCAGACGGCAAACTGCCGGCTGCGCGGGCAAGATTCAGCAAAATATTGATTACCGGTAAAATTATGGGACAGCAACTCCGCAAGCGGGTGAAACGCCAGCGCCGCCAAAATTGGATCGAGCGCAAAAAACACGCCCCGAAATCCGCCGCGCCAGCGACCGCTCCGGCAGCCGCGCCGGCGGCCGCGCCGAAAAAAACTGCCTGAGCCGTCCGGCGCAGAATACACCATGAAACTTTCCGGCCAGACTGCCGCCGGACAATGCTGCTTGTGGCTGGCGATGATTTGCCTGCCGCTGGCCGGCTGCCGCACCCCTGTGGCCCGGCTGCCCCCGCTGCCGGCCAACACCATCAAGCCCGTGGTGGCCGTATCGCTGTTTGAAAACGAGACGGGCTTCGCCGGCCAATGGAAACTGGGCCGGGGCATCCCCGACCTGCTGGTGGCCGAATTGCTGGCCACCGGTTACGTGGTGGTGGTGGACCGCCAGAACCTGAATGCCGTCATGAGCGAAATCATGCGCCAGGGGCATGATTTGTTCCGCAAGGAAAACGGCGTCGCCCGCGGCCGGCTGAAAAACACCCGCTACCTGGTGCGCGGCGTAATCACCGACTTTACCCAGACGGGCAGCGCCTCCGGCTGGTTCCGCACCGCGCAGGTCAGCGGGGGCATGCGCGGCGCGCGCGCGCTGGTGATGGTCAATATCACCCTGACCGACATCGAGACCGGCGAGATCCTGAAATCTATTTCCGCCGACGGCACGGCCCGGGCTTCCGGCTATTGGGCGAAGTTCGACTATCGCGACGTGGCCTTCGGCGGCGAGGCGTTTTTC
>JBAYWJ010000382.1:0-3545 GCA_041674125.1 Kiritimatiellia bacterium | reverse complement strand
GGAGAGCGGGTGTTCTCCGAAAACCACGATGAGGCGCTTGTGGCCGATCTTGCCGGCCAGGACCTCGGTTTCGGCCGCGATCTGCTCCATCGTCAGGCGGTGGCGCTGGATGGCGGGATTGGAGCGGCGAAACCCGCAGTAAGAGCAGTCGTTTGCGCACAGGTTGGAGCAGTAGAGCGGCGCGAAGGTGACGATGCGGTTGTCGTAGACTTTTTTCTTCACGACGCCGGCCGCGGCCTCCATCTCCGCCCTCAGGCCGCGGTCCTCCGTGTTCAACAGCAGCGCGGTTTCGTCCGGGGTCAGGGTGCGGATGGCGAGGGACTTGGCGATGATATCCCGCACCCTGGCCGGGTCGGGGCGCGCGTTGTCCTGCAGGCGCCGCTCAATCTCCTGCGCATCTATGAAGCACCGGCCGCCGGGTATGTATTTTTGCACCTGCTCCGGCTTGATTTTTCCGGCTGCCCAGCTGGTTTCTTTTGTTTGAGCATTCATGAAGGTCTCCTCGTGCGGCTCGGCGGGGCCGGCTACGTTTCCCGTCCGGCGTAATGCGTGTGCAGCAATTTATGCGATTTTTTGCCGAGCGGCTTTTCCAGGAATTCCTTGTAGATCTGGGCTATTTCGGGATTTTCATGGGACTTGCGCAGCTTCTTGCCCTCGTCTTCCTTGTAAATCGCCTTGATCCGCTTGAGGCGGATCCTGTCGTCGGTGAACCTGGGCTGGCCGCCGCCACTGATGCAGCCGCCGGGACAGGACATGATTTCCACGAAATGGAAAACCTGGCCGTTTTTGACGGCCTCGATGATCTTGCGGGCGTTGGCCAGGGTGTGCACCACGGCGACCTTGAGCTCGACTCCTTCGAGGAAAGACCACTCCTTGACTGTCTTTTCGATCTTGAGCGAGGCCTGCTTGATTCCGTCCAGGCCGGCGATGGGCTCCAGGTGCAGGTTCTTGACCGGCAGGTCGCGCCCGGTGACGATGGCGTGCACCGTGCGGAGCGCCGCCTCCATCACGCCGCCGGTGTTGGCAAAAATGTCGGCCGCGCCGGATGACATGCCGAGCGGCGAATCCATTTTGCCGTCGGGCAGGTTGTTGAATTCAATACCCGACTGCCGGATCATGCGGCCCAGCTCGCGCGTGGTGAGCACGTAGTCAACGTCGCGCAACCCGCTGCTGTTCATTTCCGGGCGCTGCAGCTCAAATTTCTTGGCGGTGCAGGGCATCACGGAAACGACGGTGATGTCCTCAACTTTCTTGCCGATCTTGGCGGCGTAGTATGTCTTGGCTATCGCCCCGAACATCTGCTGGGGCGACTTGGCCGTGGAGAGGTTCGGCAGTAATTCCGGATAATAGTGTTCCGCGAACTTGACCCACGCCGGGCAGCAGCTGGTGAACATGGGGAGCGGCGTCATCTGCTTTTCAAGCAGGCTTTTTTTAAGGCGCGCGAGCAGTTCCGAGCCTTCCTCCATGATTGTCAGGTCCGCGGTGAAGTTCGTGTCGAAGACCGCGTCAAACCCGATCTGGCGCAGGGCCGTTATCATTTTGCCGGTCACCAGGGTGCCCGGCTCGTTGTTGAAGCACTCTCCCAGGGCCGCCCTGATGGCGGGCGCGGTCTGGACAACGACAAATTTATCCTTGTCGTCCAGCGCCTCCCAGACGCTGTCCACGTGGTTCTTTTCGGTTATGGCCGCCACCGGGCAGACGGCCGCGCACTGCCCGCACTGGACGCACACGACGCTTTCCAGGTTGGCGTCGAAGGCCGGGCCTATGACGGTCTTGAACCCGCGCGCCTGGGGATATATGGAGCCGATGCCCTGCACCTCGTTGCAGACCGTCACGCAGCGCCGGCACTTGATGCACTTGCCGCTGTCGCGCGTAAGGGCGGGGGTGGTGTCGTCGATTTTCTTCGCGGTTTTCTCGCCGGTGAAGCGGACGTTGTCGATCCCGAGTTCGCGCGCCAGGGTCTGCAGCTCGCAGTCGTTGTTGCGCGTGCAGGTCTTGCAGTCCCCCTCGTGTTCCGAGAGCAGCAGTTCCACCACGTTCCTGCGCGCCTCGCGCACGCGCCGGGTGTTGGTGTGGATCTTCATGTTGTTGCCCACGGGCGTGCAGCAGGCCGCCATGAGCGTTTTTGCGCCCTCGACTTCGACCACGCACACCCGGCAGGCGCCCTGCGGGGTCTTGTCCTCGACGTAGCACATGGTGGGAATCCTGAAGCCTGCCAGCTCGGCCGCCTTCAGGATGGTCTGGCCTTCCGGGACCTCGACCTTGACGTCATTGACATAAGCGGAAATCATGATGGCTCCTGTGTTTATGTGTTAATATGTGCTGGTTAATTGCTTGCCATAGTCGCAGCGCAGGCAGCGCTTGGACTGCTTGATGGCCTCGTTCTCAAGTAATGTAATTTCGATTTCGTTGAAGTTGTTGCGCCGGCGGTCAACCGCCAGGAGCGCCATGTTCTTCCGCGGGAACGGCACCGGGTCGGCGTTCATGTCGAAAGCCGTGTCCAGGGGCTGGTCGTTGCGCCAGAAGGCGTGCTTGTGGCCGGTGAGGTATTCGTCAATACCCACCGCGGCCCGCTCGCCGCCGGCCACGGCGTGCACAACCGACATCGGCCCCGTGGCCACGTCCCCGCCCGCAAAAAGCCAAGGGATGCTGGTCTGGCCCGTCATGGGATCGGTCATGATGCGGTAGCCGCTCACGGGCTGGAACTCGTCGTGACCGAAAAGCTCGGAGGAATCCATCGTCTGCCCGATGGCAAAAATCACCTGGTCGGCGTCGAGCAGGAAATTCTTGTCCGATTTTTCTGGGCGCCTCCGGCCGGTGCGGTCGAATTTTCCGGGTTTCATGCGGTGGCACTTGACCCCGGTAACCTTGCCGCCCTCGGCGGTGATCTGGTCCGGGTTGGTCAAATCGATGATGTTCACGCCCTCCTGCAGGGCCTCGCTGATTTCCTCAAGGTAGGCCGGCATATCTTCCTGCTTGCGGCGGTAGATGATCGTCACGGCCTGCGCCCCGAGCCTGACGGCGGTCCGCGCCGTGTCAATGGCCGCGTTGCCGCCGCCGATGATCACGACTTTTTTGCCGACCGGCACCGATCCGCGGATGTTATAGTTTCTCAGGAAAGTCATGGCGTCGGTGACGCCCTCGGCGTCCTTGCCGGCGATGTCCATGCGGACCCCGCCCGGGGAGCCGACGCCTATGAAAATGGCCTCGTAGCCCTGGTCGCGCAGGCCGGATATGGTGATGTCCCGGCCGAGGCGCTGGCCGGTGACGATGTCCACACCGATTCCCTCGATCATCCTGATTTCGCGCGCGACGATCTCGCGCGGCAGCCGGAAGGCCGGTATCGTCTGCACCAGCATGCCCCCGGGGCGCTGTTCGGCCTCGAAGACTTTTGGCCGGTAGCCGAGCCGCGCCAGGAAATAGGCGCAGGCGAGTCCGGAGGGGCCGGCGCCGATCACGGCCACCTTGCGCTTCGCGTTTTCGCTGTTCTCGCGCGCTTCCGGCAGCTGGATGGTTATCTCCTGGTCCGCCATGAAGCGCTTTAT
>JBAYWJ010000381.1:0-3555 GCA_041674125.1 Kiritimatiellia bacterium | reverse complement strand
ATGTTCGAAGGCCAGGACGGCGCGGAAGGCGCTCCAGGCAAGAGCCCCCTCCGGCAATTGAGGGAAAAAATATACTCCGAGTCTGGCGAGATGCCCCCGGAATGGAAAAAGCTTTCCGGCCCGGCCCCCATTCCCCTGAAAAGCTGGATTTTCCGGGCGGACATGATGGACCAGGGCGAGAAGGAAAAATGGTTTGCGCCCGGCGTTGACGAGTCCACCTGGAAGCAGATGGAAGTGCCTTCCTTCTGGGCCGAGGACGGCGAGGTGGGAGACTTCCAGGGATTCGGCTGGTACCGCGCAAAATTCACTCCGCCCGCGGAATGGAAGGGGAAAACGGTCCGCATCCTCTTCGGCAGCGCGGACGAGCAGGCCTGGATTTATGTTAATGGCGACCTTGTACGCGAGCACACCGAAAAATCCGAGAAAAAGCCCCTTGGCACCCTTTGGGAAGAACCCTTTGCGGTTGAGCTTGCGCCGGAAAAAATCAAGTTCGGCGAAGCCAACCTCCTCGCGGTGCGCGTGCGCAACGACATGGGCAACGGCGGCCTATGGCGCCCCGTGCTGATGCATGCTTCGGAAAAATGATAATATCCATGAGTATTAAAAGAATGTTATTAAACCCGGCTGCGGCGTCAGTGCTGGGGATGGCGTCTTTTTTGTTATGCGGTCCTGCCCGGTCAGATAGCGCGACAGTTTCCGAAACTCCGACGGCCCGGAAAGATTTTATTGCTCTGATTGGAGATGAGGGCGTGCAGTGGCAAGTCCCGCCCGGAGCAATAAAGCTTTCGGTGCTGGCTGTTGGAGGCGGAGGCGGTGGAGCTCCCGGCCTTGGCAACGCCGGCGGCGGAGGCGGTGCCGGAGGATTGGTTTACGTTGACGATTATCTGAAAAAGTTCAATGCCAGGCCAAGTGACTCAATCGAGGTAAGAGTCGGCATGCCCGGTCCGATCGTGAGCATGACCCAGGGCAGGCGTGGCCTGCCCGGCTCAAACACTGTATTCGGCAAAATCGTCGCTCTCGGGGGCGGAGGCGGTGGACGGGGGCAGAATCTTGAAGCTGTCCATCATGCTTCGTCCGGCGGGTCCGCGGGCGGCGGAACGATGTGGACGAATATCCCGGTCGCGTTACAACCGGCTGAAAGCGGAATCGGCATCGGCTTCGGGCATAACGGGGGTGGCGCGGTCGGCGGAGGAGGTGGCGGCGCCGGCGGCCCGGGCACTCTTGCAGGCAAGGGCGGAGGCGGCATTGGTTTGCAGGGCATACCCCAGGATTTGTACATTGACAAGAAAACCGGTTTTGTTACCGCGGATTTTGACGCGACTAATTCAGCCTATTACAGTTTAATGTTCCGTGACCTGTTTGGAAGCGGCATTGGCGAAGATGGGTGGTTTGCGGGCGGGGGCGCGTACAATGCGCCGGGCTCAAAGGATCGAGGAGGATGTGGCGGAGGCAGCGCCTGGGATGCCATGCCGCACACCGGCGGCGGAGGGGGCGGATCAACCCATGGGTATCAGGGCGGCAGGCCGGGGATCGGAGGAAGCGGTGTGGTGCTTGTAAGGTATCAGTTCGCGGATGGCTCGGCGAAAGTGCAAGGATGGGCGCGGGTGCAGCCGGATGATTTCTTATCAATGCGGATTTTAAGGGAACCGGATTTCCTGACCAGGGAAAGCAAATACGAGGCAGCGCTTGAATCGCTGGATAAGCAAAAGAATCTCGATAAGCTGCCGGAAGAAGTGCGCGTAACTGTGCTTCGCGCTTATGGACAGATATATCTTGGCCAGGGTCGGGAAATAGAGGCGCTGGCGAGGTTCAAAGAGGCTCTCGAGCTGGAAAAAAATGACAATCAGGCGCGGGTTGATCAATTCAAAGGAAAAAGCAAATGACTAAATATGATTTTTCAATCGCCAGGAAACGGATTCAGCAGGAAATGACAAAGGCCGGCACGCCATCCTTCGCCCTTGCTGTGGCGCAAAACGGCAAGATGCTTTGGGAGGAGGCCTTCGGATGGGCAGACCGCGAGAAGCGCATCCCGGCCACGCCGCACACGATGTATTCGCTGGCCTCCACCTCAAAGCCCTTCACAACCACGTGTCTGATGAAACTCGTGGAGCAGGGCAAGATTGATTTGGATAAGCCCGTCAATGATTACCTTGCCTCCGACGCCAAGATCAAGGTCTGGATAGGCCGGGACAAGGATGTCACCGTGCGCCGGGTGGCCAACCACACCGCCGGCCTGCCGTTCCACTGCCATTTTTATTCACATGACGAAATTGCCAAAAAGCCCCCGATGGAAGAATCCATCCGGCGCTACGGCAACGTCGTCACCCTGCCCGGCGAAAGATACCGCTATTCCAACATCGGGTTCGGGATACTGGATCATATCGTCGAGCGTGTTTCCGGGATGAGCTTTGCCGACTTTTTGCGCCGCGAAATCTGCATCCCGCTTGGCCTTACCCGCACCTCGGTGGATATCGGCCCCGGGCTGGACGACTTTGCGGCGGCCAGGTATGACGGGGAGGGACTGCCCATCCCGTTTTATGACGTAGACCACCGCGGGGCTTCCTCCGTCTACAGCAGCGCGCACGACCTGGCCCTCTTCGGGATGTTTTTTCTCAAGCAGCCCCAGCCGGACCAGAAAGCGCCCCTGGCAGAGAAAACCGTTGACGCCATGCTGACGCCGACCGCCGACCGCAACAGCCTTAAGCCGCCTTCCCGACGCTGGCCGCCCGCCTCGGGATACGGGATCGGATGGGTTATCGATGACAGCGAACTCGGGGTGCTCATAAGCCATGCCGGAGGGATGGGCGGGGCTGTCGCCCAGCTTGCGCTGGCGCCCCGCGAAGGCATCGTGATGGCCGCGGCTGCCAACGGCACCTGCGCCATCCCTCACGAAATAGAAAGATATATACTTCCCGTGCTGGTTCCGGGTTATGCACAGAAACTGGCCAAGCTGGAGAAAAAAAAGTCCAAGGCCACCGCAATGTCATTGCCGGCTTTCAAAGCTCCTCCGGAATTGCTCGGCAACTGGAGCGGAATAGTGCACACCTATGAAAGGGACTTGCCGTTTGCTCTCTCATTCAAGCCCTCGGGTGAAATTCACGCAAAGCTCGGGGAACAGCTGACGACGCTGGTAAACGAGGTTAAGCTTACCGACGGCTGGCTGACGGGCAGGTTTTTGGGCAAGATATTCACCTCCGACGTCATGCGCCGCCCGCATCATCCCTACCACCACCTCGGCCTTGACCTGAAGGTCAGGGGCGATGTTATCAACGGCGCCGTGATTGCAACCGCCGCCAACGGGCTAAGCCACTGGGCGGATCTCAGGAAAAATAAATGAATATTCAACGGGAAACATGGCATAATGCAAAATAAAGTTTTTCGCAAAGCTCTCATGGCGGGTATTTCAAAAGTTGATATCACCCCGCCGACCGGAATCAAAATGTGCGGGTACGCGGCGCGGACCGCAGGCGCGCTGAGCGTCCATGATCCTCTTTACGCCCGGGTGGTAATCTTGAGCGACGGCTACTGCCGTCTGGCGATTGTTTCCGCAGACCT
>JBAYWJ010000380.1:0-3556 GCA_041674125.1 Kiritimatiellia bacterium | reverse complement strand
CGAAAAGGGATCTCTTTACAGCGCCAAAAACTTTATAGGCTTCGGGCAAAAATCGGAGCAGAGAGTCATCGGGTTTGGCGCGAGGCGAAACTCGCCGGATCCATGGATCTTTTTGGGTTATTTTTTCATAAGGCGAACGCTGATTATGTTAACGTTTACTTCAGTTTTCGGCGCAGAGCGATGTATAGGGCTAGCCAGTTTGTCGGCTGGGCAAGAAAGGTCTTTAAAAACAAGGCAGTGGTTAAGTCATGACAAAGACCCTTCTTGTTGATACCAACCGGGCCGCCTATCCCATTTATCAATCGTTGGTGGCTCTGGGGCACGAAGTGTGGGTGGTCGGCGGGAAACCGACGGAGACGTTGGCCAGGCTGGCGCCGAAGTATGTTCAACTGGACTATTCGGATGCCGGCAAACTGGCGGCTTTTGTGGCCGAAAAGGGATTCGACTGCCTGGTGCCGGGATGCACGGATCTCTCGTACGAGGTTTGTGCGAGGATCAACCACGGGCGTTTTCCCGGCATTGAAAGCCCGGAAAACACGGCGGCGATCAATACCAAGAGCGAATTCCGCAAAGTTGCCGCGCAAACCGGCCTGCCGATTCCCCGCGTGCTGACGTTGGCGGAGGCCGCCGGGGTCGAGTCGGTGATTGTCAAGCCGGTGGATTCGTTCAGCGGTCGCGGGATCACGGTTTTACACGCGCCTCCGCCCGGCCGTATCGAAGAGGCTTTTGAAGCCGCCTGCAAGGCATCCAAGACCGGCACCGCCATCATCGAGGAGTTTGTCAGCGGCCAGCTTTACAGCCATTCCGCGTTTATCCGCGACCGCGAGGTAGTCGCTGATTTCATCGTGCAGGAAGACTGCACCGTGAGCCCTTTTGCCGTGGATACGAGCCGGGTTGCAGAGTCTTTTTCCCGGGATCTTTTGAATGCCCTGCGGGGCGACGTGCGCCGTCTGGCCGCCGCACGGAAGTTGCTCGACGGCCTGGTACACACGCAGTTCATTGCCAGGGATGGCCGCTACTGGATCATCGAGATGACCCGGCGTTGTCCCGGCGACATCTACTCCTTGCTGATCGAGTTTTCCACCGGGTATCCGTATGCCGCCAGCTACGCGGCCCCATTCATCGGACGCGAAGCCTGTAGGCCGTACTCCGAAGCCGTCCGGCAACGGATCATCCGCCATACGGCCTCGTCGAAAACCGGCGAATCGCTGTGGGGCTTTTCATTCTCCAGTCCCGTTGATATCAGGCTTTTCGTGCCGCTGGTGACCTCCGGCGAGCACCTTGGCATCGGGCCTTTCGGAAGGGCCGGGGTCTTCTTCTTCCGCGCAGTTTCTCGTATCGACGAGGAGAGGCTTTACCAGAAACTCCTTTTAGGCCAGCTTTACGCCTTCCACTGAAGGTAACCGGAGAGCAACATGGATTCTTCACCGCTCAAGCTTGGATTCATCGGAGGTGCGCCGAATTCAGCCGTGGGGTACGCTCATTTTGCTGCTTCGCGCATGGATCACCTCTGGGAGTTGAAGGCCGGTACGTTCAGCCGGCACCCCGAGATTAACCGCCTGGCGGCAAAAACCTACGGCGTGGCGCCTGACCGTCTGCACGCGTCGATCACGGAGATGCTCGAAGGCGAAACGGGAAAGCTGGACGCCGTGGTTCTGCTCACGCCTACGCCGTTGCATTACCAGATGGCGCTGCAGTGTCTGAATGCCGGGGTGCCCGTCATCTGTGAAAAGGCGATGGCGCTTACCAGCGCCGAAGCCGGGGATCTCGATCGCATAAGCCAGGAGCGCAACGGTTTCCTAGCCGTCATCTACAACTACTCGGGCTACCCGATGGTCCGGGAAATGCGCCGGATGATCCGGGACGGAGTGCTCGGTGATATTCTGCACTTCCAGGCTGAGATGCCTCAGGAAGGTTATGTCCGCACGGATGAGGAGGGAAGGAAGCCCGTTCCTCAAACGTGGCGCCTGAGCGACGGGCCGGTTCCCACGCTCCATCTTGATCTGGCCGTGCATCTGCATGAATTGGTGCATTACCTGACCGGTCTGAAGCCGCTCTCCGTAATTGCCGACCAGGCCAGCCGGGGCTGGTTCAAGGTAATCGACAATGTCTTCTGCCTGGCGCGTTACACGCAGGATGTCCAGGGGCACCTCTGGTTCGGCAAGAGCTCCCTGGGGTACAGGAACGGATTGCGCCTGAGGCTTTTTGGCTCAAAAGCGTCGGTCGAATGGTATCAGCTCAATCCGGAAGAAGTTTCGGTTGCCTTTACGAACGGCCGTCGCCAGATTATCGACCGGGCCTCGAATGTCCGGGTCGCCTCTGAAGCGCGATATACGCGTTTCAAGGCCGGTCATCCCGCCGGGTTTGTCGAGGCGCTGGCAAACCTGTATGTTGACATTCACGCCGCCCTGCAAAGGCATAAGGAAACAGGGCGGCAGCAATCCGACGAGGTCTTCGGACCGGCGTTGGCCGTTGAAGGTTTGAAATGCATGGAAGGGATGGCGCGTTCCTGCGAAACCGGGAAATGGGAGAGGGTGTAACCTCCGGAGTGAGCGGGATGCGCCAGGCCTTCGATATCCGCAGTGAACAGCCGCTTGTTACGGTTATCACCCTGACCTATAACCATGCGCCCTACATTCGGCAGTGTCTAGACAGCATTCTCGCACAGGAAACCGATTTCCCTTTTGAAATGATCGTGCATGACGATGCCTCCACGGACGGCACGTCCGCGATTGTGGCCGAATACGCGGAGAAGTATCCGTACGTGATCGTGCCGGTGCTTCAGAAGGAGAATCAATACTCAAAAGGGAAAGGGTTGGGCAGGTTTATACTGCCTTTAATCAGGGGCAAATACCGGGCGTCATGCGAAGGCGACGATTATTGGCATAATCCCAATAAATTGTCTTTGCAAGTTGAGTATTTAGAGGCGCACCCGGACGTTGGCCTTGTTCATGGTGACGTCAATTCATTTACTCAGCAGACAGGACTGCTCTCTTATAACTGTCGAAAGGGTCAATCAATCGTGTGTACGGAGGATGATCCACACCTCTCCTGGTGGATACTATTAGGCACGTATCCGGTTTGGACCTGCACGGTCTGTGTGCGAAGTGATTTAGAATTAAAAGTTATGGATGCTGACCCCTATGTGTTTGGTCAGAATCCGTTCAAGATGGGTGACGTGCAAAGGTGGTTCGAGATATCGCGGATCGCCAAGGTTCACTATATTCCTGAAAGTCTGTCGACCTATCGTTTCTTAACGGAATCGGCCTCCCACTCAAATAATGCCCTGCAGAGACTGTCCTGGACAATGTCTTGCGTTGATCTTCGAGAATATTACGTTCATAAATACGAATGTCCGACTGAAATGCGGCGCATGATTATGGCTCATTGGTGTCATAAGTTGCTGGCGAGCGCTTATGTCGCGGGAGACCGTCAGGTTGCCCGTAGGGCTATCACAAAAATGCTTGAAAACGGCGTACGGCCATCAATTCAAGACCGATTCTTGAAGTTTGGCGTTTGCGCGCCCGGAAGATGGATTACCCGGCCGATGTTTTTT
>JBAYWJ010000379.1:0-3557 GCA_041674125.1 Kiritimatiellia bacterium | reverse complement strand
GCTGAAAAAGGGCTTGCCCATCTTGCCGGCGGCGTAGGCAATCTGGGTGGCGTAAGTCGAGCCGTGGCGCGTGATGGCGCTGCATTTGCCGAACACTCTTTCAAGGGTCTGGATCCCCGGCAGCTCGCGGAAAAGAACCCGGTCCACGCCCTCGAACCAATCCAGGTGCGAGACCTCTTCGGCCGTGGTGGGATGAACGGAGCCGCGGTCGAAGTGCAGGCTGACGTCATGTTTCCTGATGGCGTCAATCACGCGCTTCTGGTTGTGGCGTTCCATGAAGCGCACTTTTTCGCCCAGGATGTGGAAGCTGCCCTGCAGGCCGTGCCTGGCCATGATCTCGGCAAACTGGAGCGGCAGCAGGTGGACGGGGTGATCGGGTTCGGACAGGAAATCTTCAACGTCAAAATACATCAGGCAGTACATAATACCTCCATTCTATCAGGTACCGAAACCATATCGCTTCATACGTTCAACATCCACGGCGTAAAGCTGCGATCCATGCCCGAGATCCGCATTGAAAAGGACGGCGCTTCCGTCGCGGCTCCACACCGGATGGGCCTGGGTCTGCCACGTTTCACCGCTTTTCGCCGCGGCGCGCTCCAACGCATCCATGACCGTCTCGCCGGCCGTACGCTCCCGGATGGCCTTGAACGAGGGATATCCGCCGCTGACACAATTCGGGTCGGCGACAATGGTTACACGGCCGGTTCGAGGATCGCAAAGCACCACTTGGGTGCTGTGTGGTCCGGCGCCATCCGTACAGAGCCAGCGTCCGTCCGGGCTGAAGGAGGGGTGCCCGGACCCGGTCGCGCTGGGGACATCTTCCGGCAACCCGCGGCCGTCCCCGCGGTAAAGCCTGAAACGCATCATGCCGTCACCATCACGCATGTTGGCCACGATGCGCTCCTCAATCGGATGCCAGTTCGAGTGATGACGAATTTCTCCCGCGCAGGCAGGGGCGGAGCCGTCGGTCCCCACGCTCATAACCCAGCGGATGCGCGGTTCCTTACCGTCAATGTCCCAGAAGGTGTTCGTCAGGGTGAATATCAAGCGCGGCAGGCGCGGATGCGGAATGATCCGCTTGATATAGAGATGGCACGAGGCAGCCGATAACGCGTCCGGCAGCAGCACCAGCGCCTGTTCAATCGAAAAAACGAGTTCCTGCGCGCCGGTCTCCAGGTCCATGCGTATAAGCCCCTTGTCATGGCGGGACGTAATTTCGTCTCCGGGGAATATTTCGGCCAAGAGTGTTACGCCATACAGCCAGCGCCCGTCCGGAGAGCAGCAGACTTCATTATCGAGGCCGACGGACGGGAAAACGCGCTCGCCCGAGCCATCCGGAATGACCGTGACAATGGACATCTCTCCCTTCCCGCCGGTAACATAGAGGATTCTGCCGCCGGCGCCCCGCCACTGCTGCAAAGCGGCCGAATGCGAGTTCCATTTCCGCGAACGTCCTGCCACAGAAATCGCGCCGGTGGCTGTGTCCATCACGCAGATCTCGGCCCCAGGGTTCTTGCGATCATAGCGCATCAGCAGAAGCAGGCGTCCATCAGGCGACCAGGGCGAGAATATATAATAGGCGTGTTTATGTTCCCGCGGTCCGTCGGTGAGCCGGTAGACGGCCCGGCCTATCTCCGGCACGGGCGCGGCCCATCGGGCCAACGAGGCTGCGGCGGAACATGCGGAGGCGGGAGTCATGCACAGTTTCCTTTCAACGTGCTTGTTGTTGCGGTTCACCGGGCTGCGCCTTTCAAAGGAACGACCTCGTGAACTTGGAGATTCGCATACTCGGCAATCAATCCTGCCATCTGGCGGAAACCGATCTTACCATTCTTCAGCACCGGATCGAAATTTCGCCCGTCATCAATCCAGTGGAATAGCACGACGTTGTTCATGGACAAAAGCAGGTGCTGGTCGAATTTGATGACCTCCAGGCGATATGATGGCGCTACGTGCCGGTGCTTTTCCTCGTCCCGCTCGTAAGCGTTCTTCATCCGCATGCGCCCCCGCGGGAAGGTGATAGCAGCATCGCCCTCAAGCCGGAATCCCTGAATATCCACGTGGCAGGCAAGCGGGTTCTCATAAATAAGATCCTGTATTTTAAATTCCGCCTTTTCGAGTTCCCCTGCTGTTTTCACATTATATCCGGATGGAATCCGCCGTCCATTTATCGCTTAATTTTTCCAACCGCTTCAATGCCGGACCAGACAGCCCGCATGACCTGCTCGGGATCGCTGTTGACGTGGCCGTAATAGTTGAAAGAATAAACTTCGGCCTTGAGTTCCGGCACGCGCGGCATTTTTTCATCCAGGAAGGGCTGGTCCTTGCCGGTCATTTCAAAGGTTTCGACCAGGACAAAAGTCCTCTTGCCGTACCGCCGGATGATTTCGTGGAAGCGGGGCGCGGAATCGAAGATGCTTTCCTTTTTCGTAACCTCGCTGCGGATGGGGCCGTCCACGCCGATAACATCAAGCGCCGGCTGGCCGGCAAGCTTTTCGACGAAGGAGAGCTTTGTGGCAGGCATCAGCATGGCCAGGGTGGTCTTGTCCGCGCCGAGCGCCTTGACCTCTGCCGCCGCCTGGTTGAGCATTGTGGCAAATGACTGCTCGCGCAGCGCGAGCAGAGCGTCCTCGTCGTTTCCTGCCATCTCTTGGCAGATGGGGCAATGGCACGCCAGGCGGGTGGTCTTGGGCTCGTCGAACAGGATGCCGTCTGCGCGGCAGCCTTCGATCATGCCGCGGATAAACGGGTAAAACCACTTTATGAATTCCGGGTGGTTGAGGCAGGCCGCCGGGCCCGAATCGCCCGCGCGCGGATTACCGCCGGCATCCAAGGCACCGGCCTCGGGATGGGCGGTGAGGAACGGGCTCACCAGCCTGGGGCCGGCGGCGAAGAGGCCGGCCACACGTCCGGGCATGGCATAGAACCGCAACCCTGCTTCATGCGCCAGCTGCGCGAACTGAGCCACTTCCCTGACCATGAAAGGATCCTCGAGGAAATTAGAGCACACGCTGTCTGCGCCGTGCTGCCTTATTTCCGAGAGGCTGCTCTTTAACTGTTTTTCGTTGAAGAAGCCCCCGGGGGCGAAAAACATCATGTTTATTTCAGGCTTTTGCATAGATCATCATCTCCCGCCGGCTACTTTACAAAAAGCCTGCCGAACTTGCGCGGGAAGTGGAATCCCTTCTGGCCGGTCGGGGAGAAAGCTGTCAGCTCTCTTTCCTTGTCGCGCAGGCGCTGGCGGCAGACATTGAAATGCCAGGGATTATTTTCGGCGGGCTTCGTGCCGATTACCTGGTGCAGGGGGTCGTTCTCGTCCGTCGTGACCGGGATGCGGATTTCAATGGTCCAGCCGTCCTTGTCCGACAACACCGCCAGCTCGGACTGCGAATCCCACTGGTAACCGAGCTTGCCGGCGGAGCGGTCGAGATCGATCATCGCCCCGGCCGGGTTGATGGCAAACTGGTAATAGGCGTGCTTGTCGGTCTCGAGGATGATCTCCACCGCGTCCCCGAACCAGATGGCAGGGTCCTCGCTGCGCTTAGCCCCGATGT
>JBAYWJ010000378.1:0-3558 GCA_041674125.1 Kiritimatiellia bacterium | reverse complement strand
TCGCCGGGGCGCCCCTTGCTGAAGGCGCAGCCGCCGAACCAGGCCACGTCGCCGTCGCCGGTGCCGTCCACAAATATTTTGCCTTTGATCGCCTGCCGGCCGGACTTGCTCTCGATGATGATGGCCTCGATTTCGCCTTTATTGACAATCGCGCCCACGCCCCAGGCGTGCAGGATCAGCTTGACGCCCGATTCGAGGACGATGTCGTCGCACACGAACTTGAAGAGCTCCGGGTCAAACCGGATGGATTCCCAGTTTATTTTCCGGTCGTCGAAGGCCCCTCCTATCTTCTGCAGCCTGCGCACCAGTTCCAGCGGGATGCCGCCCAGAAGTGAGCCCTGGTTGGCCAGTTTGTAGCGGTCGGTGTGATAGAGGGCGCTCCCCACCGGGGCATATCCGTAGAGGGGGCCCATCAGCCCGGTCGTGGCCAGGCCGCCCAGGACACCGTATCTTTCTATGAGAATCGTCTTGTAGCCCTGGCGCGCCGCTGCCACCGCCGCCGGCAATCCGCCCGGGCCTCCGCCCACAACCACTACCTCGGCCTCGTCCACCACCGGTATTTTTCGCGCCTGCTCGTTGATCATTTCCTGTCTCTTTGCTTTATCTGCCATGATCCTTATCTCCTTTTTAATCTTACCAAAGCGGGCTATGCCCGCAACCCAAATTCGAAATCCGAATATCGAAATTCGATGCTACTCTGCGAAGTAAGCCTTCGCTACGAAGCACGAGAACAAATCCAAATGACCGCAATATCAAAGAATATGCAAGAAAACCGCTCGGTTTCGAAACTTGAATATTTTCCGCCAATTTCGAAATTGTTTCGGATTTCGTGCTTCGAATTTCGGATTTTTTAACACGCGCAAAATGTTTTCTTGTTTTTTATGACGGTTGCCCGTGTTAAAGGTACTATAACTTCCCTGCCAGATCCTGCCCGATTGCCCCGGCCGTTTCCTTTAGCCCGCCAATAATTTTTTTCTTATGATCGCCCTTGAACCGGTAGGATGGCAGAAATATTCCCGCGGCCGCCGCCGTCTTGCCGTCCGGCTGGCGGACGGGAAAGGCGATGCCGACCGCGTCCCCGGAAAGCGGCGCACAGGCCCAGCCCTGCTGCGCAATGGCCGCGAGCGATTGTTTTAAATCTTTTGCCGACCGCACGCCGGGCCATTCCGCTCCGGGCAGGCCATGCCGCGCGACGACGTTATCCAGCCCGGACTGTTCGAGTCCGGCCAGAAGCAGCCTGCCGGTGGCGGTGGCGTAGGTGCGGTCCTGGAACAGCAACTCATTGCTGATCTGGACGGCCTGGGTGCCGTCTATCTGGCAGAGGATGAAGCGCTGCCCGTTCCTGAGCACTGCCAGGAGCACGGTTTCGTTCACGGCCTGCGCCAGGGCGGACAGGTGCGGCCGGGCGGCCGCCACGAGGTCCTGGCGGTAAACCCCGCGGCTGACAAGCCGGTAGGCGGCCGGCCCCATCAGGTAGCCCTTCTTGGGCGCGACCTGCTCGACGTAATTGCGCTGCACGAGCGCCTGCATGATATTGGCACAGGTGGCCGGGTGAAACCGCAGCTGCCGGGCTATTTCGCCCAAGCCGCGCGGGCGGGCCGGGTCCCCGGAGAGCATTTCAAGCACGTCGAACGCCTTGCCGATCACCTTGATCACATTATCCCCCTGTGGAAAAGCATTCTGGCGAATTTATATATTTTGTCAATATAATAATGAATTTATTATTATGATATTGGCCGGGACGTGGAACTGGAGGCCACAAGGCAGTTGACACCCGCGCTCCGGGGCGCTAGGATGTTCTTTTTCGAGGCAAGTAGTGTCCGGAGCAGATACCGAAGGGAGTAACCGACTTGGATTTGAATGTGATGCGCCACAGCGCGGCGCACGTAATGGCCGCCGCGGTCTCGCGGCTTTTTGAAAACGTCCAGCTTGACATCGGCCCGGCGACCGATGACGGTTTTTACTACGATTTCGACCTCCCAGCGCGGATCGCCCCCGAGGATTTCCCCCGCATCGAGGCCGAGATGCTCCGCATCATCGCGGCCGACCTGCCCTTCGAAAAAATCCAGCTGGGCCGCGCCGAGGCCGCCGCCGCCCTGCAGGGCAAAAAATACAAGCTCGAGCGCCTGAAAGACATTCCCGAAGGCGAGCCCATCACCTTTTACAAGTGCGGCGACTTCATGGATCTCTGCCGCGGCCCGCACCTGGCGCGCACCGGGGAAATCAAGGCCTTCAAGCTGCTCTCGGTGGCCGGGTCGTATTACCGCGGGCTCGAGACCAACCCGATGCTCCAGAGAATCTACGGCATCGCGGCGCAATCCCGGAAGGAGCTGGAGGCCTACCTCAAGCGGCTCGAGGAAGCTCGCAAGCGCGACCACCGCAAGCTCGGGCGCGAGCTCGACCTTTTCAGCGCGCACGACGAGGTCGGCCCGGGCCTGATCCTCTGGCACCCCAAGGGCGCCATGATCCGCTGCGCAATCGAGGACTACTGGCGTCGCGAGCACCTGCGCGAGGGCTTTGAGTTCCTCTACACGCCCCACATAGGCCGCTCGACCCTCTGGACCACCTCCGGCCACCTGGACTTCTACCGCGAGAGCATGTACGCCCCGATGCAGATCGACGAGCAGGAATACTTCATCAAGCCCATGAACTGCCCGTTCCACATCATGGTTTACAAATCTAGCCTGCGCTCCTACCGCGAGCTGCCCCTGCGCTGGGCCGAGCTGGGCACGGTCTACCGCTACGAAAAGGCCGGGGTCCTCCACGGCCTCCTGCGCGTGCGCGGCTTCACCCAGGACGACGCCCACATCTTCTGCACCCCGGAGCAGATCGAGGACGAGGTCAAAAAGACCCTGCGCTTCGCCATCCGCATCCTGCGCTCGTTCGGCTTCTCGGAAATCGCCGCCTACCTTTCCACCCGCCCGGCCAAGGCCGTCGGCAGCGCCGACAAGTGGGAGACCGCCACCGAGTCGCTGCGCGGCGCGCTGCAGGCTGAAAACGTTGCCTTCACCGTCGACGAGGGCGGCGGCGCCTTCTACGGCCCCAAGGTGGACCTGAAAGTGCGCGACGCCATCGGCCGGGAGTGGCAGATGAGCACGATCCAGTTCGACTTCAACATGTCCGAAAGGTTCGCCATCACCTACGTGGGCGAGGACGGCAAGGAGCACCGCCCCTTCATGGTGCACCGCGCGCTCCTCGGCAGCCTCGAGCGCTTCTTCGGCATCCTGGTCGAGCACTACGGCGGGGCTTTCCCGCTCTGGCTCGCGCCCGAGCAGGTGCGCATCCTCCCCATCACCGACAAGGAGCTCGATTACGCCCGCGAGACAGCCGTGGCGCTGCAAGGCGAAATGTTCCGGGTAAAGGTTGACGGCACCTCCGGTAAAATCGGGGCCAAGATCCGCAACGCGCAGATAGATAAAATCCCCTACATGCTCATCATTGGCCCGAAGGAACTCGGGGCGCGCACGGTCGCGGTCCGCGGCCGCGCCTCCGGCGACCTGGGCGCCATGGCCCTGGAAGATTTCATCGCTAAAATGAAACAGGAGTCAAAAGTTTAAC
>JBAYWJ010000377.1:0-3565 GCA_041674125.1 Kiritimatiellia bacterium | reverse complement strand
CGAGAAATACGAAACGGTCATGAAGGCCGGCTACGTGGCCTGTATAACCGACAACCCCATGGGGCACCTCAGCTTCCAGGCCACCGACATCCTCCCCGAGCTGGGGCTGAAGGTGAATCCGGAGCAGCTCATGATCCATCTCAACACCTTTCATGCCAAAAAGGACCTCGATCTTATCCTCGAAACCGCGGGCAGGATGGGATGCAAGTACCTGCTGGTTGTTTCCGGCGACGGTAGCGAGCGCCTGGCAAGGCTCAGCCCGGAGTCGCTCGGGCTGGAGGTCAACACGGTCACCTCGGTGGAGCTGCTCCGTTACATCAAGCAGAAATATCCCGGCGTTTTCACCTGCGGCGCGGCCTTCAATCCCTATGAGCCGCAGGAACATGAAATGGAAAAAATGCGCCGGAAAATCGGGGCCGGGGCCGAGTTCATATGCACCCAGCCGATCATAGGGCGCAACGAGCTCGTAGACCAGCTCGGGCCGTTCGGTCTGCCGGTGATCATCGACGCGTGGATGTCCAAAAAGCTGCACCTGCTTTCGGAGTGTGTCGGCTACACGATTCCCGAGAACACAGCCTATGATCCCATGGCCAATTTGCGCGAGCTGCGCAAAAATTATCCGGACTGCGGCCTCTACCTGGCGCTGGTCGGCTACAAGACGCAGTTCCCGTTCATCGGGGAGATCTGGAAATGAACCTGGAAAACAAGGACGCCGCCGGCCAGATGTATGCGCCGGTGCTTTCCGGCAGGGAAATGGCGCGGTTCATTTCGGCGCTTGGCATCAGGAAGGCCAATACAAGGACCTGGCAGCTTTTGTTGCTGGGGCTCCTGGCGGGCATATATATCGGGGTGGGTTCGCACCTCTACCTTGTCGCGATGCAGGAAAACCTGGGGAGGATTGTTTCCGGCGCGGTGTTCGGAGTCGGCCTTGTCCTGGTGGTCGTGGCCGGGGCGGAGCTTTTCACCGGCAATATCATCATGATTGTCGGCACGCTTACGAGCCAGTTTTCACTGGCCAAGATGCTGCGCAACTGGACGGCGGTTTATGCCGGCAACATGGCCGGTTCTTTCCTGCTTGTCATGCTGGTCTGGTATTCGGGCCTGCTTTTCCGCTCCGGCGCTCCGACCGGTGTCGGGGCCTATGCCGCCGGGGTGGCGGCTGCCAAGCTGCAGTTGTCTTTCGGCGAGGCTTTTTGCCGGGGCATACTCTGCAACATGCTCGTCATCCTCGCCATAATCATGGCCATTTTCGCGAAGGACATCATCTCGAAGATAGCCTGCTGCATTCTTCCCATCATGGCGTTTGTTGCTTCAGGTTTTGAGCACTGCGTGGCGAACATGTACCTGCTTCCAGCCGGGCTGATGGCAGATGGCGTGCCGCTCGCCGGGCAGGCGGTAATTTTCAAAAACATCATCCCGGTCACACTCGGCAACATCGTGGGCGGCATCGGGATTTTGATGCTTCATCCGAACCGTATCCGGCAGCTGATCGTGCTGACCAGGGGCGCGTTGCCGGAGGGAAACCAGGATAAATCCGCCGCGCCTTCCGGGGGAGACTGCTTCGCCGGCCCCGGCGGGCAGCGCCCTGCGGATTTGTCAAAATCCACGATGTCATGCCCGAAGTGATGTGCTGCGGAAAAGCTTTCAGTCAAACCGCACAAAAGCCAGGGCGTTTTGCATGCTTTGGCGGCGCATTTTCAACCCGTCCAGCGAGCGCAGCCGCCCGGAGGCGCGCTGCTCCAGGATCCTGGCAACGGTAAGCGGCCCGAAACCCGGCACGCGCAGGAGCGTTTCGCGGTCCGCCCGGTTTACCTTGACCGGGTAAAAATCCGGATGGTTGTCAGCCCAGCATTGCTTGGGATCCCTTTCGAGGCTGAGGTTGCGGCCGGTATCGAACGCGAAATCGCCGGCCTTGAAGCCATATTTGCGGATTAGAAAATCGGCCTGGTAAAGCCGGTGCTCGCGCATCAGGCGTTCGGCCGGCGCGGGCGCGCCTGCGGCCTCCCCGGGAATGCCGGCGGCGCCCAGGCCGGCCTGGTAGGCCGAGAAATAAATCCGGCGCATGTGCAGGCGGCCGTACAGGCCGAACATGTAACGTATGATCTCGTCATCGGTCTCGTCCGATGCCCCAACGACGAATTGCGTGGTAGTCTTGACCCGCGCGAACGGCCCGCCGCGTTCGGTCATGCGCGCCATGAACTTGAGGGGGTGGATGATGTCTTCCATAAACAGCTTGCGGCCGGACAGCTTGCGGAAGTGCTGCTCGCCGGGCGTCTCGATGTTGAGCGAGACGGCGCTCGCCAGGGAGATGGCCTGGCCTATGGCCGCCTCGGAGGCGCCGGGTATGATCTTGAGGTGGATGTAACCCCGGAAGCGGAAGGTGCGCCTCAGGATGGAAGCGACGGCGTTCATGCGCTCCATGGTCTGGTCGGGCGTTCCTGTCACTCCCGAGCTCAAAAAAAGGCCGTAGATGTTCCGCCGGTTGAGATAGTCCATGAACGCGCGCGCAGTCTCTTCGGGCGAAAGCGAGCAGCGCCGGACGTTGGAGTCGCGGCGCAGCGGGCAGTATTTACAGTCGTTGACGCAGGCGTTAGAGAGCAGGGTTTTGAGCAGGATCGAAGTGCCGCCGCCCGGCATGGAAACCGGGTAGAGCCATTTCCCGTCAGCGCCTCGGCGGCGGTGTTCCCCGGGAGTGGTTCCGCAGGCGCATGCCAGGTCGTATTGCGAATCCTCGGAGAGAATCTTAAGCTTGTCGAGCGTATCCATTGCCTTGCCCGGCCTGTTCATTGGTGAAGGTGAAAAGCCCATCCGGTCACAGGCACAAAGTCAGAGCCGCCGAAGGAGGGCAGGCGCGCGGCGGTGCGGCTGCCCGTGTAATAGAAGAGCCACTCGCCGTATTCGCGCGAGTAAAGGGCCAGGTCGGAAGAGCCGTCGCCGTCGTAGTCGCCCGGCACGGGCAGGTAGTCTGGAGCGTTATAATCGGCGAACTTGAAGTCATGGAGGATCCAGCCCTTGGCAGCCGACCAGACATACCAGGATCCGCTGAGATAATCATAGAGGGCAAAGTCGGTGCAGTTGTCGCCGTCATAGTCGCCCGGTGCGGGAATATGGCACCGGCGGCTTCCGAGGACATTGCTGAAATCGCACGATCCGAGCGTTCCGGTTTCCGTGTAGTAGAGCAGCCACATTGCCAGCTCTTCCGAGTAAACGGCCGCGTCCGACTTGCCGCCGCCGTTGTAATCGCCCGCGGCCGGCAGGTATCCCGCGCCCCCGAGCGCCTCGCCGTAAGCCAGCCAGTCCGCGCTGGAGGAGCGGAAGATGTACCATGCGCCGCTGGCGAAATTGTAGAGGGCGAAGTCGGTTTTGCTGTCGCCGTCGTAATCCCCGGGAGCGGGAATGCACTCCTCGCCGCCGAACCGGAACATGTCGGCCGTTCCCGACCCGACGTAAAAAACGATCCAGCAGCCCGCGGAGCCGGAATAGACAACCCCGTCGGTTTTGCCGTCTCCATCGTAGTCGCCCGGAACAGGCAGGTAGCCGCAAGAGCCGAAGTCGGCGTTGTCGG
>JBAYWJ010000376.1:0-3570 GCA_041674125.1 Kiritimatiellia bacterium | reverse complement strand
GGAACGCAGCCGGCCGGCCGATGCCAGCTCACTTATATTGTCCGGATCGTGCCGGTAAATCCTGCCTTCAAACGCCTCCATGATTGCCGGCCCGACGATGTGCTCCAGCTCAGCGGCATCCGGGTGGCGATGGATTCCCGAGGCGACCAGAATGAACATGTCCCGCAGGCTGCAGCCGCGCGCGCGCAAGCCTTCGAACAACACCGGCAGGATAAGGTCGGCGGCGGTCCGGCGGGTCTGGTCGGAAACGACGATGCAGACTGACTCGCCCGGATTGACAAGGTCAAAGACCGGCCGGACCATTCCGTCTTCAAACCGTGCGGACACCAGCGCGGCTTTGACGTCACTCGGCTTGAGCGGCGGAGGAAGGGAGGCGGAAGCAATTTCGCCCAGGAAGTCGGCGTTTTTTAACAGTCCTGAATCGTGAAGCTCATTGGTCAAATGGCTCATACCTTAATTTTGCACAAACACCAGCTTGGTTCTTGGTTTTGAGTATTATTCAATAATGACGTTGTGCAAATGATTTTTTGCACCATTTTTATTTTAACCCAATAGGTTATGCACACGTTTACCGGAAAAGCTGGTGTTTGCCGGAAAGGGAAGTCGCGTTATTTTGGCGCATCTGTTTTGTTGCGTGTGGCTTGCAGTATGCTTATACAGCGGCACCCCACGCGCCGCACATCTGCGCCAAACTAACGCGATGCAAAATTAAGGTCATATGTATCTAAGCCCGCATGCAAAAAAAACGAAATACGCTTCACGAGATACGCTTCACGCGACGCGCTTCACGAGATACGCTTGACTAGACACGCTCCACCCTCACTGGACGCCGCGGTCTATCATGGTGCGGACTATTTTTTCAAGCGCGAGGCAATAGGCAGCCTGCCGCATGCTTACCTTTTTCTGGACGGCGAATTCCCGGGTGCGCGCGTAGGCCTTGCGCAGGCGGGCGAAGAGGCGGTTGTTGACCTCCTCTTCATCCCAGTAGAATCCCTCGCGGTTCTGGACCCACTCGAAGTAGGACACGATCACGCCGCCGGCGTTGGCGAGAATATCCGGCACCACGAGCACCTTGCGGTCGCCGAGCACCTTGTCCGCGGCGGGCGTGGTAGGGCCGTTGGCGCCCTCCACAACCAGGCGGGCCTTAATGTTTATCGCGTTGGCGGCTGTGATCATGTTTTCCTTGGCGCACGGCAGGAAAACGTCGCAGGGATAGCCGACTATATCCTCCGTCAGCGCCTGGGCGCCCGCAAAGCCCTGTATGCCGCCGGTCTGGTCGCGGTGTTTGATCATGGCCGGTATGTCCAGGCCCTGGGGATTGTGCACGGAGCCGGTGATGTCCTCGACCGCCACGACCTTTATCCCGCGCTCGAACAGGTCGAGGGCGGCGTGGGAGCCCACGTTGCCGAATCCCTGAACGGCGGCGGAGTAATTTTTCAGCCCCATTTCCTTCACCGCTTCCAGCATGGTGCAGACCACGCCGCGCCCCGTGGCCTCCTTGCGCCCGAGCGAACCGCCGAGCGGGACCGGCTTGCCGGTGACCACGCCGCGGGCGACGTCGCGGTATTTGCGGTATTCATCGTAGATCCAGGCCATTTCGCGGGCGGAGGTGCCCATGTCAGGCGCGGGTATGTCAATATTTGGACCAATATCGTTCACGAGCCGGGAAGTGTATTTGCGCACCAGGCGCTCGAGCTCGGTGACGGTGAGCGATTTGGGATCAACCGTGATGCCGCCCTTGGCGCCGCCGTAGGGAATATCAACGAGGGCGGTCTTGAGGCTCATCCAGAGCGCCAGGGCTTTGACTTCGTCCAAATCCACCTCGGGATGGAACCTGATGCCGCCCTTGTAGGGCCCGAGCACGTCGCTGTGCTGGATGCGGTAGCAGTTGAAAACTTTCATGGGGCCGCTGTCCAGCTGCACCGTGGCCCGGAACATGATGACTTTGTCGGGGATGCGCAGGCGCTCGATGATTTCCATCCCGTGAAACCGCTTTTCAAAATTGAGGATGTCGGCGGTTTTTTCAACGAGCCCGATCGCGCTTTCAAAAACGTTCACTTTCTTTTCACTCATGGCGTGTTATCTCCTTGTCGCCGCAGCGCCCGGGACGCGGTTTCTTTGCCTCCGGCCGGAACGGAATTTTTAATCTTTCATGTATGAACAAACCGTGCATAATGATCGCCAAAAACGCAACCTTGTCAACATAAAACCGGGCGCGCGAGACCATGGGCAGCAAAGTCAACTTTGAACAGCTTAAAGACAGGCTGGTCCACTCCGAACATCCCGACGCCAGGCGTTTTCACGCGCTCATGGCGCGCAGGGTCAAGACGATCCTGATGGTCTCCACGCACTACGAGGCCTTCAGCCTTTCATGGGATGGAAGCGTCACCGAGGACATTTACGGCACCTACTCCCTGCTCCACCTGCAGAATGTGCCCCAGATCACCACCATTACCTCCGCGCGCGGGGCGCTCGCGGAGCTCGACCATGAAAAATACGACCTCGTCCTCGTGTCCTCTAACCTGCCCGACATGGATATTTCCGAGTTCGGCGCAAAAGTGAAGGCGGCCCACCCCGAGCTGCCGGTGGCGATGCTCATATTTTCCTTCGGGGGCCTGCCGGCGATGCCGCAGACGGAGTTGCAGCCGGCGATTGACTTTGTCTTCTCCTGGCAGGGCAGCGCGAAGGTCCTGCTTTCCATCATCAAGCTGGTGGAGGATTTCCTGAACATAGACCGCGACCTTAAAATCATCCGCCTGGGCGTGATCCTCGTGGTGGAGGACTCGATCAAGCAGTATTCGTTTTTCCTGCCGCACCTTTACACCACCCTCATGCGCCAGACTTTCGCGCGCGTGCCCTACGGGGTTGATGAAAACGAGCGCCAGCTTCTCACGCGCACGCGGCCGAAAGTGCTCCTGGCCAGGAACATTGCCCAGGCCGACGAATACATCCTCAAGTATCAGTCCTCCCTGCACGGGGTTTTTTCGGACCTGCAGGTCTCGGCCACCGGCAACGGGCGGACCGCCAGCGGGCGCGAATTCCTCATGCGCCTGCGCCGGGCCGTGCCCAACATCCCGGTTTTGCTTATCTCGGCCGACGAATCCGCCCACAAGGTCGCGCGCGAGCTCCGCATCCAGTTCGCGGACAAGAACTCGCCGCGCCTGGTGAAAACGGTCGAGGAATTCTGCATGGTGGACCTCGGGTTCGGCGATTTCATTTTCCGCAACCAGAAGGGCGAGGAGCTTATGCGCGCCCGCAACCTGCACGAGTTCGGCGAAGCGCTGCGCAAGATCCCGGAAGAATCCCTCGCCTTCCACGTCAAGCGCAACCAGTTTTCGCACTGGCTGCTCGCGCAGGGCGAAACCGCCCTGGCCGAGGCCCTGAGCCCGGTGCAGATGGAGGACTTCGAGTCCGCGGCCGGGGCGCGCGAGATCCTGAGCGGCGCGGTCGAGATCATCCTGCGCGAGAAACACCGCGGCATCATCACCGATTTCAGGACCGACGATTTCAGGCCGGATTATTCCTTCCTCATGACCGGCCGCGGCGGGCTCGGCGGCAAGGCGCGCGGTC
>JBAYWJ010000375.1:0-3578 GCA_041674125.1 Kiritimatiellia bacterium | reverse complement strand
CGCGCTATGGTTTTCAGGTTGCCGCCGGGAAGGCCTATCAGGAAACCGCTGCCGGGCTGGAACCCGGCCCGGCGTATGTTTTCCAGGCAAGAGAGCCTGTCCTTGAGGGCGTCCCCGGGATGGAGGCGCGCAAAAAGGCGCGGGTCGGAAGTTTCAAAGCGCAGCAGGAAGCGGTCCGCGCCCGCCCGGCGGAAAGCCAGCAGTTCCGCGAAAGGCCTTTCTCCGATGGAAAGGGTGACGGCCGGGGAGTGCCCTTTTTTGATTTCCCGGATCAGGCCGCAGAGACGCCCGCGCGTGAACCAGGGATCTTCGCCGGACTGAAGGACAACCGTGGTGCAGCCCAGCTTGCGTGCGCGCGCGCAAACGGCAATGATTTCTTCCGGCGCCATGCGGTAGCGCCTGATATTGCGGTTGCGCCGGTTAATCCCGCAGTAAAGGCAGTCGTTCCGGCAGATATTGGAAAATTCAACCAGCCCGCGCAGGTAGACGGCATCGCCAACGCGCCGCCTCCGGACGCGGTCGGCCTCGCGGTAAAGAGCCAGGGCGGCCTCGCCGGATGAGCGGAGCCAGGAAAATACCTCCCGCTCCCTTGAAAGCGGTCCGGGAAACTTGAGGGCCTTTGTGTCGGAGCTGCTGCGCATGGCATTTTTTTTAATTTGTTGAATCAGCGCGTAAAGCGCAGGTTTCAGTTTGTGTCGCTGTAAAGCGGGGTTGAAAGGTACCTTTCCCCGAAACTGGCTGCGACTGTCACGATCCTTTTGCCCTTAAGGTTGAATTTTTTAATGGCCTTTGCAACGGCGCAGATATTGGCGCCGGTGCTGATGCCCGCGAAAACACCCTCTTCGCGCACCAGGCGCCGGGCCCAGTCAAAGGCTTCGTCGTTTTCGACCGGGACAACGCCGGAAAGCAGCGAAGCATCCAGGTTTTGCGGCATGAAACCCGCGCCTATACCCTGGATTTTATGCGGGCCGGGCTTTCCGCCGCTGATCACGGGAGAATCGGCCGGCTCGACTGCATACGCCTCGAATTGAGGATTTATGCGCCGGATATAACGGGTAATGCCGGTGATGGTGCCGCCGGTGCCTACTCCGGTGACGATTGCATCCACGCCGCCCCCGCTTGCCTCCCAGATTTCCGGGCCGGTAGTGGCCTCGTGGGCGGCCGGGTTGGCAGGATTTTCAAACTGCTGCGGCATCCAGCTTTTTGGAAAAGAAGCCACGAGTTCCTCGGCTTTTTCGACCGAGCCCCGCATGCCTTTCCCGGCGGGGGTGAGGACAAGTTCCGCCCCGAGGGCCTTCAGCAAGGTCCGGCGCTCGATGCTCATGGATTCCGGCATGGTCAGTATGAGGCGGTATTTACGGATGCGGCACACGAAGGCGAGCGCAATGCCGGTATTGCCGCTGGTCGGTTCGACTATAACCGTATCCGTGGTGAGCAGCCCGCGGCGCTCGGCGTCGGAGATCATCGCAATACCTATGCGGTCTTTCACGCTGGAGTAGGGGTTGTGCGATTCCATTTTAAGGAATACCTGGGCCTCGGCTGGATCGATCAGCTTTTTGATCCTTATCAGAGGCGTATGCCCGATGGTTTCGATTATATCCGCATTAATGCTCATGTTTCTTCCCCTTTGCGCGCAGCAGGGCGGCAGGCTCCGGACAAATCGCCGGAAATCGGCCTGAAAGGCGGGACAATGGAGTCCCGCCGCGCCGCCTTGTCGTTATATTTGATAATTCACTGACATTGACTGGCGTGCTGTCCTGTTAACTAAGTATTCAAATGTAATATTGTCGATAATATCCGACGTGGCTTTAGCCACGTCCTGCCATATCCCCCTGAAAACGCACTTGTAAATATCCTTGCAACCTGAGTATTCCTCGTTGGTGCAGGCAATCGGCTCGACAGGTCCTTCGATAAGCCTGATTATTTCGCCGACCTTGATGGTTGCCGGAGATTTTGCAAGAAAATAGCCGCCGAGTTTTCCGCGCCGCGCTGCCACATATCCTCCGCGTTTAAGATCAAGGAGAACCTGTTCAAGGAATTTAATCGGTATATCCAGCCTTTTCGCCAGATCATGGATTGTTATTATGCTTCCATTCCCATGATTCAAAGCCAATTCCAGAACGGCTTTCAGGGCATAATCGCCTTTGTAAGTAATTTTCATATAATGCAGAAGTCTAAGCCTCAAAACACTACTAACTCTATAGACATAATGTACTATACTGAATTGTCATTGCATGTCAATAAATTATTATTATTTTTTTTCGGTTCTGCTATATCTTTTTCTGAGATTGTCATCAGCCGGTGGAATTGGCCGGGTGTAAGATTGGTGGCCTTGCGAAAGTGCCGTGTAAAATGGCTCTGGTCATAAAAGCCGCATTGCTGCGCGATGCTGCTGAGATCAAGCACGGCGGAAGCCAGGAACCGCTTGGCCTCCGAGATGCGTATTTCCAGAAGGAGCGCGTGGAATGTCTTGCCGGTGTCGCGCTTGATGTGCTTGATGATACTCGGCGCGCTGGCACCGACCGCCAGCGAGGCCCCTTCCAGCGTGGCCGATTTGTGATAATTGCTTTCCAGCCACCGCACGACTCTTTCCGATACGGGTGGCCTGAGGCCCGCGGGCTGGGTGGCGTGCAGGGCGCAGTCAACCAGAATTTCATGGAACAAATAGCAGACATCTTCAATCGTGCCGGCCTGGTCAAGGCGTTCCATGAAACGCCTTTCCAAGCGGGCGGCATCCGTCCATGCCCCTCCGCGCAGAATGGCGTCGCGGGCGAGCAGCGCCAGTGGTATGCGCAGGTGCGCTTTCAGACGGACCATGTCCCATTTGGAGGCGTGCAGGACCATTGCCAGGTAATGCGCGCACAAACGCCGCCTTCGCTCGCCGTCGGCCCTGGCAAGTCCGGCTATCAGGCCGTCCGCGCGCCGGACCAGGGCCGATGGCGAAATGGCGACTGCGCCAAGCTTGTGCGAAACATCGGCGATAGCGCGCTGCTGCAGGTAAATTTCGTGCCGCCGCCGGAAATACCCGGCTGAATTCAGGCCGGAAGCAAAGCCGGCATCCTGGAGATAGGCGCCCAGGCCGCGCAGCTGGGTGGATGATATCGGGGGAGCCTCCGCGAGAAGCCCGGCGATCCGCGCCTTTTTGGGCGGGATTAATCCGCCCGTTGCATCGGCGAAGTTTGCCTGAGAGCCGGCTTCGGATGCGGCCCGGAAACCCCCGATGACCGCGCAGCCGATGCATCGGGTGAAGGGCGCCACGGCCACGGCGGCGAGCATAAGGCCGGCCCAGCAGGTATAATGAAACGGCTCGCCGGTGAGAAGGGCGTTCCGGCTCGCTTCCTCGTAAACGGAGCGGCACCGTTCCGCAAGCCCGGCATCTTCCAGACAGCAGCGGCAAAAAGGCGGCAAGGTGCCCTTAATCCTGAAATTTCTTTCTTCGCGGTCATAAAAAAGAATCCCGTGGCCGGTATGGCGGTGAACGTCGTCCAGAAAGAGCGCTATGTCGCGGTCGTGGCGCGAATTTTTCATTAATTGCTTTATACCAAAACAATATCAGAATATCCAAGCATTATTCGGCG
>JBAYWJ010000374.1:0-3586 GCA_041674125.1 Kiritimatiellia bacterium | reverse complement strand
TTGCTGATCTTAATTTTCATATTATGCCCGAATCACTTTTCCGCGGGAACGGTTTCATTGAATTTGAAATCTCTGAACACATCCGGCTGGAGCCCGATGCCGCGTTTGCGCAGCTCCGGGTTCGTAGCAAAGAAGGAATTGAAGTCCAGGTCGGGTTTACCAAGGACCCGCTCGGGCGCAAAGCCTTTTTTATTTTCCGGACCGGACGTCAGGGCCGGATCGCCGGCAAACATTGGATCAGCAAACATCGAGCGGGTTGGCGACACATCCCTGTCAAAGTCATTGACAGTGAAAAGGCGCGTGTGCTTGTGGAGGGCATGGTCCACGTCGGCAAAGATATTTCTCTTCTCCGGGGCAAAGCAGCGCACGACAAAACAATTATTGGATAGCTGCAGTGCGGCCGGTTCCTCCAGCTCCGCGAAAACAAAATTCTGCTTGGCCTTTTTTTCAAGCATGTCGGTGAATATGTTGCCGCTCATGGATACTTTTTGGCCGGCCAGGTTGTTCAGGGTGAAGGTGCCGATCATCGGGCGGACAAAAACGTTGTTCTCGAGGCGGAGGTTCGGAGAGCGAATTATGTCGACCGCGCCCCCCATTTTGTTTATGGAAACGCAGTTTTTGACCAGGAGGCCGTCAACATACTTGGCATAAACGGTCGAGGCCGTGTAGCCCGAGCGCCCGTCGGAAAAACACCGCTCGATCCGGATATCCCGGCATTTGTACAAGTTGAACTCGCCCGGCCCGTTCAGGTTGAACCCGCGCAGATAAAAGCCGTCGAATCGCACGTGGCTTTTGCCGGCCACAATAAAGGCGCTGTTCAAAGCCTTTCCGGCCCCGTCCATGAAAACCTTCTCGCCCGGCAGACACTTGAAGGTAACGGGGGCGTTGCTCTCCCCCGCGGCGCGCACCCGGACCTGTTCGGGATAGAATCCTCCCGCGATCAGCACTGTGTCGCCAGCCGCCGCCTTGTCGGCCGCATACTGGATTGTCTTCCAGGCGTTCTGCCGGTCAAGGCCGCTGTTCGTGTCCTTCCCATCCGGCGCCACGTAATAAGCCGTGGGAGCCCGATCCTCCTTCAGCGTCGCAAATGAGATGGGCTCTTCATCCAGCGCAATCATTTTGTCGCCCGCATCGTCCTGCCTGGCCGCCAGCGGGCCCAGCCAATCATCTTTTTTCAGGGGCCGGAGCGATTTAATCCGGAAATAATAAGTCCTGCCCGGCTTGAGCCCGGCCAGGCTGTAAGATCCGAACCAGTTGGCGTCGAAAGCATCCGTATTCACACATTCCGGCGTGTCGCCCCAGGCCAATTCGCAGTTTGCCGGGAGCGAGGCCATCCACTCGATGTTAACCGTGGTAGCGCCGGCCGAATGCACCTTGGGCTTTTCAACCAGGCCGAGCAGACCGGTCTTAACTTCATCGCGGTAAAGGCCGGCCGGCTTGCCAAGAGGGCCCAGCGCCGTAAACAATCGGCTATTCTTAAGCACCCGGACGCCATTTTCATCAGCGAATTCAGGGATAATTTCCCTGGTATGTTTCTCTGCGATTTTCCCGATTTCGCGGTAAACGTTATAATCCGAGTATTTGATCCCATCCTTGCCTTCAACCCTGAGAGCCGGGCAGCCGGTGTTGTCAAAGATGTTGCCGCTCATGCAGACGCCCGTGCAATCCTTGATGTCCAAACCGGCCTTTTTAAAACCGGTGAACATGCAGTGGGTCAACTTAAGCCCGGATAGTTTTTCGGCCGCCACCGCCGCATCCATGCCGCCAAACTGGCAGTTATCAAAGGCTATTTCTTTCCCACCTGTTATTTTAACATCTCCATTAAAAATCAGGCGCTGCATTTCCAGGCCGCCGCTTTCCTTGACCGCGCCAGTGCCGCGGATTATTACCGGCCCATGCCCGCGTCCCCTGATGCAGACCGGCTTACCTGCGGCACCTTTCAAGCTTAGCTCAAAATCTCCCTCATAAACGCCCGGCAGGATGTAGAGCGTGTCGCCGGACTTGAGTCCCTTCGCCGCCCGCGCAACCGTCTTCCAGGCATTACCCACGGAAAGACCGCCGGCCTTGTCATCGCCATCGGTTTTGACATAATATATGATTTTTTCGTATTGGAACGGCCCGCGGTCCTTGCCATCCGGCCCGGCTTTCCTGAACCGGGATGTTTCCTGGAGCCGATAATCATGATTGGCCGGATCGGCAAATTCACGGTCCGGATCAAGGTCATTTTCATTGGCAGAAATGATATTATCAACTGATGTGGTCATGCCGTTGCGATAGCGGTTTGCATAATCAGGCCCGGCGATCAGGCAGTCATAAATGTTCCGGACGCCGAAAAACGACCCGAGGCCCACGCACTTTTCCGCGGTGTGGAAATATTCAACACCGGTCTTGACCTTGAAATCGCCGGCAGCATTGCCCCAAGCCAGGTTGTTCACCAGGCGGCTCTTGTTCGCCTCGTCGTTGCCGGGCACATCCTTTTCGCCATACTCGCCCCCGTCGGTGCCGGTGCCGTAAATATTGATCCCGTATATGCCGTTCAGAAATGCGATTGAATCGCGGATCGTGTCGCGCCGGGCGCTGAATACCGTCAAGCCGCCCATGTCGCCGGACGAGTACTGGGAAGTGTTGGCCCAGGCAACGCAGCGCTCGATCACGTTATCCCCGCTGGTTTTCAAGCTTGAATTCATGCCTATGCCCCACCCGTTCAGCCAGGCGCGGCAGTCGCGTATGACGCAGGACTTGCCGTTTTTAATAAAAATTCCCCACACCCCGCCAAGCGTGCCAGAGCTATAGTGCAGCTCATTTTCGGCGTTGAACCCGGTAACCGCCAAGCCCTCGATGACCACCCGCCGCGGATTGGCAAGATAAAGCCCATGCGTGCCGATGATCGTGGCGGAATAGCGATGAACGCCGGCTTCCTGCATGTCCGAGCTGGAAAGATAAATTTTACCGGCGGCCTGGTCGTGAAAAAACACGCCCGGCATGAATTCGAGCTCGGAGACGTTCGGCATCTTTCCAAAGATTTTGAGAGTATCAAGCTCGTTCACAACCACCACCTTGCCGGTAACGGCAAGATCGGCCACGTATGTGAACCGGCGGCCTTCGACTTGCCTGAATCCCGTTACGGGAATATCGCCGCGCAGAACAACCGTGCCTGGAATTTCGGCGCGGATCCGCGTATCCTTGTCAGCGTCTCCGAGCTTGTCCTTTTGAACACTCTCCAGGTATTCGCCCGGCAGGATGGTCAGCGTGTCGCCCGGATTTAGCGCATCGACGCCCTTCTGGATAGTCAGGAATGCTTTTTCCCGGCTCGTTCCGTCGCTGGCGTCATTCCCGTTTTTTGCCACAAAATATTCAGCAGAGCATATTGTGCCGCTACAAGCCACTCCCAGGCACAGGCAGCAAACAAGACTTTTTGTCATTTTATTTCCCCATGTCAGCGGTTTATCTTTTTGGCATGCGTTACTTTTCAGGGTTGAACCATTTTCCGGCGCTGATCGAAAAATAAGGCGGTATTTGCGGGTCAATGGTAAAGGCGTTCCCGGTCACCCGCCAGGCCTTGCCGGCCTGCGCGGGCGGGACCGCT
>JBAYWJ010000373.1:0-3588 GCA_041674125.1 Kiritimatiellia bacterium | reverse complement strand
TGAAGTCGAGCCCGGCCTCCACCGAGAGCGTGAGCAGGTCTATTACGAAAGGCATGGCTTTCAATATCTGCCGGTGCCGCTCAGCTATGGTCGTTTTCAGCCACTGGCCGGGATAAATCGCGGACCACAGGATAACCGCGCCCGCGAAAAGAAGCGCCTGGGTCCCGAGGTGGCCGGCGAATCTGTGCTGGAGCGCCGCGAAAAGCAGGGCCACCATCACCGCCAGCAGGGGGCCGACCGTCAGCGGCATGAGGACGCGCAGGGCCAGGAACATTTCCGGCGCGAGGATGTCGTCAAAACCGGCTGAAACAAGCCGTATTTCTGTGCGCTCGCGCATGCGCTTGAAACGCGGGGCGGTGAAGTACCTGGAGAGCACTGGCGTAAGGGGCAGGAGTATCCTCAGCAAAAACGGCAGGCGGCGCTCCTGCCTGCGGCCGTCGGCCAGGGTCACATAGGTTATGGCCGTGGCGGCCTGGGCGACGTGCCAGGCCAGCCCGCCGCAGAAAACCGCGGCGAGCAGGGCGATGACGCTTTCGATGGCGGTTGTGAAGAATCCTTCCATATGCCTGCAACGCGGACTTTTTACCCGGCGTTTTTAACGCCGCCCGCGCACCTTCAAATGTCTATGTTGATGATTTTCCTGATAAAAAGCGCCCCTATGATCTCCATGACCAGCGCCATGCCGGCAACGGCCATGCCGACGGGCGCGGTGAAAAACGATGCCATCATCTTGGGGTCGAGGAAGAACATCGCGATCACCAGGAACACCGGCATTATCCCCACCACGATCCCCTGCAGGCGCCCCTGCGAAGTAAGGGTCTGGATCCTTTTCTGGATGCGCATCCTTTCCCGGATGATGGCGGAAATCTTGTCAAAAACCTCGGTCAGGTTGCCGCCGGTCTGGCGCGCGATTTCAATGGCGCGGATCATGATGGTCAGGTCCTCGCTGTTGACGCGGTTGTTCAGGTTGGCGAGGGCGTCGTCGAACTTCACCCCCAGCCGCGTTTCATGGAGGAAGAGGTTGAATTCCTGGGAAATGGGCGGCATGTTCTGGCGAGCTATGTGCTCGAACGCCTGGATGATGCTCGATCCCGAGCGCAGGGCGTTGCTCATGGTCATGAGCGCGTCCACCAGCTGCTCGTTGAACAGCTCGCGGCGGCGGCGCTTGATGAGCGCCAGGTACCAGCGCGGCAGGTTGAGGGTGGCGGCGGCCGCCAGGCCGCCGATGAACAGGCCGCGCACGGCCCCGGCCGGGGAGCTGAAGTCGCTCGCAGCCAGGAACAGGAAAAGGAAGGTTATGACCGAAACCGACCACGCCAGCTCCGAAATGCGCCGCGGCGGTATGAAGAGGAAAATATCGGCAAATTGCCTGGAGGTTTCCTCGGTGTGAATCTTGTTGTAGGTTTCGGAGCCGGCCTGGATGATCTGCATGATGTAGAAGGTCAGCCCCGCGAAGCAGGCCATGTACAGCAGCGGTATTATGTAGATAAGCGCCATTTTGTTTTTCCCCGCCGGGGGCCGGGCCCTGCGGCCGCGGCTCAAAGCGGCATGAACATGCTGCGGTCGATCGAAAGCCCGCGCACGCCGATTTCCTCCATAAAGGTCGGAACCGCCCCGGTGGACTTGAATTCCCCCTTCACCTTCCCGTTGTGGTCGATTCCGGTCTGGTTGAAAACGAAAAGGTCCTGCATGGTGATGCGGTCGCCTTCCTGGCCGGCCACCTCGGTTATGTGGGTGACCTTGCGCGAGCCGTCGCTCATGCGCGCGGTCTGGATGATCAGGTGAATGGCGGCGGCTATCTGCTCGCGGATGGCGCGCGATGGCAGCTCGATGCCCGACATGAGGGTCATGGTTTCCATGCGCGCGATCGTGTCCCGCGGCGAGTTGGCGTGAACGGTGGTGATGGACCCGTCGTGGCCGGTGTTCATGGCCTGGAGCATGTCGAGCGTCTCTCCGCCGCGGCACTCGCCGATGATTATCCGGTCGGGGCGCATGCGCAGGGCGTTCCGCAGCAGGTCGCGGATCATGATCGCCCCGCGCCCCTCGATGTTCGGCGGGCGCGACTCCAGGCGGACCACGTGCGGCTGTGTCAGGCGCAGCTCGGCGGCGTCCTCGATGGTGACGATCCGGTCGGTTTCCGGCAGGAAGGATCCGAGCACGTTCAGGAAGGTGGTCTTGCCCGAACCGGTCCCGCCGGCCACGATGATGTTCTTGCGCAGCAGCACGCACACGTGCAGGAATTCCGCCATGGCCGGCAGGAGCGACCCGAAGCGGATAAGGTCGGCCATGGTGAGGGGCTCCTTCGAGAACTTGCGGATGGTGATGCACGGGCCGTTGAGCGCCAGGGGCGGGATGATAGCATTGACGCGCGAGCCGTCCTTGAGCCGGGCGTCTACGTAGGGCTGGCTCTCGTCAATGCGCCGGCCGATGGGCGCCACGATCCTTTCGATGATGGCCAGGACGGAGCTGTCGTCCATGAACATCATGTCGCTCTGGACAAGCTTGCCCTTCTTTTCAACGTAAACCTGGTCGTTGCGGTTGACCATGATCTCGGTGATTTCCGGGTCCGCAAGCAGGTCTTCCAGGGGGCCGAGGCCGACGGCCTCATCGAAGATTTCCTTGATGAGTGCCTTGGAGTCGATCCAGTTCGGAAGGCGGTCGCGGATTTCGCGGACAATATCTTCGAGTGTTTCCCGGGTGCGCTTGTGCAGCTCTTCCTCCTTGACGTGGGTCGCCGTCAGGCGCTTGATATCCAGCCTTTCGAGGAGGACAGAGTGGATCTGCTTCTTTATCTCGCACTTCTGCAGCCTCTGGTTTCGCTCCGCCTCGCCGCCCGCCGGCGCCTTGCCGTGGATCGGCTGCGATTCGGCCGCTTTCTGCTTGGATGAAATCATCTGGGTGACGGCCGCGGAAGGCTGGACGATGATGAGGCAGGAGCCGATGCGGACTGCCTGGCCGGGCGAATAGGCCGCGCGGCCGTCCACCTTGGCGCCGTTGATGAAAGTGCCGCTCTTGCTGTTGAGGTCCTCGACCCAGAACCCGTCCCGGTGGAAGATCAGGATGGCGTGGCGCCCGTCAATGGCCTTGTCGGGGATGATGATCTTGTTGCCTTTTTCGGACCCGACCGGGTAGACTCCGAACCCGATTTCATAGATGTCCGGCGCGTGGTCCGGCCTCCGGATTTCCAGCTTGATGATGTCGTTTTGGGCGGATTCGCTTGCCATGGCTTTCCTCGCTCAGAGGTCCTTTTTGTGGCGGATGTCGCGCTGGCGGATGAGGTTGAGGGAGGGGAGCTCCTTCTGGAGCTGGTCAAAGTTCACCGCGGGCATGTTGGTTATGAAGGTCACATCGGAGGGGTTGCGCAGCGCCAGGCTCAGCTTGCCCTTAACGGACTGGGAGAATACGAGCATTTCCGCCTCCTGCGGAGTGACCTCGAAGGTGACCGTGTTGTAGCCGCGCGGCGCCTTTTCGAGGCGCCCGGCGCGGCCGGCCTTGTCGGCCATGGTCTGCCCCGTGGCCAGGATGGTTACGTCCTGCAGGACGGTTAGCGTTACCGCCTCCACGACCGCGGGATTGGAGGGCGAGGGG
>JBAYWJ010000372.1:0-3604 GCA_041674125.1 Kiritimatiellia bacterium | reverse complement strand
GTTGCACCGGCGTCTCATTCATCATTTTTGGCTTCATAATTTGCAGGGTTCCTCCTCCTTTTGCCCTAATTTCTTGCAAATTATTTGCCATGTGTCAACATCTATTTCTTTGCGCCGCAATTGCTTATCTGATTATTCAGAACCGACTATTTTAGCCGGCCTTTAATTCGTCCGGGATTTTGCCGGCAATCTAGCACGGCGTGAACCGGGATGGTTTTGTTCACGGTCCGATAATATATGGCAAAAGGGAAGCGATGAGAAAGGAGGCGACTATAATGTCACTTTCATGCATTTCCTTTCTGATTGCTCCGAACGTCCCGCCTCATTTTCGGCGCGAAGCGACTTAAAATGCAGGCGCTGGTTCGATGCTCTTCATTTCTTGCCGTATAGGCACCATACAAAGTCTGGCGTCTGCCGTGGTGCGTTCCTCAACCCTTCGTGAGGCCACGCCTTGACAATGTCCCCGACTCCCTTGCCTTGCGGGAGTTCCACAAAATCAAGACCGTTGCCGGTCAAATACGCCTGTCGGGTTCCGTCCGTGAATTCAATCTCGTATCCGACATATCCCATGCCGGACTCCCCAGCATCGTAAAGCTCTTGGGCAAATCGGGCCGGAAGCCGAAAGGGACTTTCCCGCACGGCCACAACATCGGCGATGCCTACCTCCCGCTTGCCCTCATCCTGATCCGGCCAGATTCCCCAGACCTTGATGTACGCGCTCGCTTCCACAAGGTAAACGCACGGCAATTCCGAGCGGTCGGTCAGTTCTGCAGCACATGGACAATAGGTCAGACCGGCGAAATGCGTCGTCGGTATTGCCACTGCCTGCTGTGCCAGGCGCGATGGCAGTGCCGGGTAGTCGCGCTCCCCAGGCGAGAAGCGCTCATATCGTCCCGTCTTCTTGTTCCATCTCTTCATCTTTGCATCGAACGGCGAGCAGGCATGACGCCGTTGTTCTGCAATCCTGATCATTTCACGTTGCTATCGCTGCGTAGAGCATGTTTGTGCCGGGAAGGCTCAGCGCAGCCACCGACAGTACGAACACCAGAAGTGCCAATGCCCTTCGACTCTTCCAGTACCACACGGCCGAAACAACCGCCAGAACGAGGCACACTGACAACAGAAGGAAGGTGATCGGTTGTGCGCCCGTGTGAACAGCGCCGGGGGCGCGTCCGGTCAGGCTGCATGCCGCAGCCACAAACTGGAACAGTGGTGCCATCATCAGGAATCTAGGAAGATCGGACAGGCGAGACGGTTCCGGCCAAACGGCTGCACCGAGGATGCCGCCCATGACTGTGCCCGCGACATAAGCCCCGACAAGTATAAGTAATCTCTTCATCTCTTTGCAGAACGGCGAGTTGACCGGCACCGGCACGAGATGCAGAGCCGCGTCTGCGCGGCACAAGCATCGAGTGACGGCGAACGGTCCAACGACTGGTTCGCGGAGCGCGAATCAGCGCGCGCCGGGAACATATAATAGCAGAACGCTCGTAAAACCATGAATTACAGGAAAAAATGCCTTACAGCCAAATCATATCTCTTCCATGAATATACATGGACTTGATTATGTATGCTACACGGAAACAATGGCTTGTCAAATAATATTGCGGGAAAGCTGATTTTGCCTGATTCGTAAAAGCCCTGCAATATTTTCTCTCTTTGGCCGCCAGCAGCGAAAGTCGGGCTAAGGGGTAACGGACAGATTGAGCGCGAGACATCTAATCGCCGTAATGGGTTCGCGCACGGTGGACGAAAACGGTCCGACTTTTGTCGTCTACCGAGTAGACAACCCGATCCTTGTAGGAGAGCCTCAGCGAGAAGAAGCCGGCAAGGTCGCCGACCAGACGTTTTCCACAGCGCGGGTTTGGCGCCACCTGTTTCTGAAGAACAATCTTCAGCTTTTCCTTCAAACGAGGCGTTAGTTTCGCAACGTCTTTAACTGCTTCTTTCGTAAAGCGGATGGCATAAGGCGTCACGTAAAATCTCCGAAAACCTCCTCAAACGAGACAGTCTCACCGCTGCGCATCTGCTCAATCGATTTTTGCAGGCTTTTTCGGAATCCGGGTGTGGAGAGCAGTTCCATTGTCTCGATCATGCTCTCGTAGTCATCTTCGGCCATAAGGACCACAGCTCCGCGCCGGTGGTGGATCCGGTAGATCTGATGCCTGTCGGTAGCCCCCTTGACCACATCGAAAAACTCCCGACGCGCATCGGTTGCAGTCAGCGTTGTCATAGCTCCTCCAATATGTACTTATTTACGTACATATTGCCCCACTCCGCTTCATTTGTCCATCCTTTTTTGACGGCAACACGTTCCAGTTTTTCTTGAAGACCGCCTTGGTTGAGCTGGAGAACAGGTACTGGCAAATTGTCTGCCATTCTTCTCGGCGCAGCTACCTCCGGCGAAACCCAGGAAATCTGCCGGTGGTGAACCTACTTATTTCTTTCTCCATGACAAACCTGCGCGGCCGCCAGGGCCCGGATAGAAAAAATGACCGGGTAAAGCCGCTCCGAATACCAGAGGCGCGAAAAATAAAGCCCGATGGGCGCCGGGTCAAAGCGCGTCCCGCCCGCGGTGCGCTCAAGGAGCCATTTTATACCCCGCCGGAATGGCGCGCTCTGAATCGCCGGGTCAAGTGCCGAAAGCGCGAGGGCGGTCTCCTCTATGGATGATTCCACCCCGGCGGCCCCGCCCCAGCCGCCGTCGGCGTTCTGCGCGCTTAGGAGCCAGTCCGCGCCGCGCCTTGCCATGGCGCCGCGCCCCTTGATCCGACCCGGCCCCAGGCGGGCCAAGGCCCGGACCACGTGCGCCGTGCCGTAAACGGGATTCGCCTGTTCCGGCGCCAGCTGGTTGCCAAACCAGAGCGGCCGCCACGATCCATCAACCCCCTGGGCGGAGGCAAGATAGTTCAACCCGGATTCCAGAGCCCTGTCCATCCGGCGCCGTAACCCGGGCGCCATCCTGTCATGCCACCTATCGAACGCGAGCAAGGCGTGGGCGGTTATGTCCGGGCAACTGCGGTCGAAAGGCAGCCGGCCCCAGCCACGGCAGAAAGTCGGCCAGCCGCCATCGCGATTCTGCATGGCCGTCAACCAACGCAGCCCAGCCGGGGCTGCATGGCTTTCCCCCAGCGTATGCAATGCCAGCAGCGCTCCGCTGGTATCGTCAACATCAGGCACGCTCCCGGCGCGGAAGGTCCACCCCCACCCGCCCGGCGCGGCGCCGGTAAATCGGTGAGTCGTCGTATACTGCCGGGCAGCAATCCACGCGCACAGTGCCGGCGCATCGACGGTACCGAGCGCGTCCGCCTGCGCCAATGCGGTGACGGCGCTGGTGGTCAGCCATATTGCCAGGTCGGTATCGATGGGCCAACTGCCATCCGCACGCCGGCCCACGCGCAGAAAGTCCAGGCAGCGTTGCGCCACCGGATCGCCGGCGCCGCAACACGCCAGCAGGCTCATGGCCACGAAGGCGGTCAACGGCGCGGCGTCCAGATATCCGCCGTGCTCCGGCTGCAACCAGGCCAACTGGGCGCGCACCCGCGGGATGACCGCCCGCCGCAAGGCACGGGGAAGTGGATGGCGCGGCGGATGTTTTGCCGCG
>JBAYWJ010000371.1:0-3672 GCA_041674125.1 Kiritimatiellia bacterium | reverse complement strand
GGATCGCAAGATAAAGCGCCTTCCTGTCATGACAGGCTTTCCATGTCGTCCGCATCCCGAGAGTTTCCCCGGCGCGAGGTTCCTCGTTTTCCGTGCCGCTCCATTGAATCCGCGCAACAGGCAATTCCACTTCGGGCAGCACATCCCATATAGAGCCTGCCGGCCGGCCATCAAAGGGCGGCGGCGCGGCTGCCCGCCGGCAGCGATATATTTCACCCGCGGGCGCCCGGCCGGTATACGCCGGCCACAGCGGCAAGCCCTTTTCTATGCGGGCCCGGATGCGTGGAAAATCTCCGTTAAGCAAAGCGTTCAACTGCTTCATCCGCCATTTGATTTTGGCCGGAAAATACTTGTAGCCTTCGGCTTCGGAATGGAATCCCAGCCTGGAATCCGCACGGCACAGCCCGAGCAATTCCGCGTCAAGCGCAAGTTCCCTCATGACGATTGCCTTCATTCGCTCCAGCAGCCTTAACTGTTTGCGAAGGGACTTATACGGCAATTCCTCGCGCAAGGCATAAAATTGGAGCATGTTGAAACCGCTCTCGAATTGGATGCCCAGCGCGGTTGCAACCCCGATATCCAGCCGCCGTTCCCTGCTGGCGGCATGGCACGGCAGAATATTTTTGAGCTCTGCAACTCCCCTGCTCCAATTGCGTGTAATTTCCCCGCATAGTTTCAGGATTTCGGAGAGCGTGTGCGAATAGCCGAAGCATTCCCCGATCCGGTCGCCGCTGGGCGGAATCGGTTTTCCCGTCGCCTGGGAGGCGATCAGCCAGGAAGGGGCAATCCTTTTATCAACCGGTTCCAGATGCAGCGGCCAGACCGGGGCATCGTGCATGGGCCCATACCAGCCGAACATGTGGTTCATCGGGAAATGACTGTAACCGCGCTGGAACCATTTCCAGGCTTTCACCACGCGCTGTGCATCCTCGCCCCAGTCGCGTTTTGCCAGATCCAGGAGAAACTCATCTTCACTCTCCGCCAGCGGCGCAAAAGCCAGCTCGCCCGCGGCCCTGGTCATGAGTCCCGGATAATTGCCGAAATACCAGCACTGCATGACCCCGCTTACGCCCAGCGCATGCATGGCCTTGTATTTCCGGTATAAATGTCCCGGAACGGGGATAAACGGCGCCGTCGCCACTTCATGGCTGCATCCGACCTGCAGCTTGGCGAACATCCGGTTCCGGTTCTTAACCGCGGCCCGGGCACAGTCCTTAAAAAGCCTGCTCGGACCGACATATGAAAGCCAGTAATCGAAGAGTTTGTGCTTTCTCCCGCACTGCGCGGCTTCAGCCGAAGATTCGAAATTATGCTGGAGTATCACGCCTTCCGGCAATCGGCCGGCGGAATCTATGGTAAGCTTTTCGCCCCAGTTGGCATACTGGGTATACGGCCAGGAAATGAGCTCGGCGGATGGATTAGCGGCGCGCATTCCCCGCTCCATCGCGGCGAGAGTGTCGTTTAACACCTCGTAGGGCTTGCGGTTCGAGCAGCGCGGGCAATGGTTTTTTCCCAAGCTTCCCGAGTAGCAATGGGACCCGCCCTCCCCGATGCTGATATTGATGAGTCCCCCCAGGCCTGGCACGCTGGAAAAGAGATTACGCATGGCTTCTTCCAGATAGGCACGGGCCGTTGTGTTGCTTGTGCAGAAATAGCGCCGGCGAACACCGCAGGGATGCCCCATCAATTCGGGGTGCGCCCTGGCCACAGTGCTATCCGCATCCAGCGGCACGGGCTCGTTGGCAAAGAGATAGATTTTGATCCCGTAACGCGCGCAGCGTTCCACGGTCAGCCGGAGCTTGGCAAGCCGGCGCCCCGCATGGCGGCCATATTCCGGAATCACAGATTGCGGGCATATTTCGCTGAAATGGACGGTCAGCCACAGCCCGTTGACGCCCTCGTGCGCCAGCCGGTTCAGGTATTCATCGGGATAGTAATTGACGTTGTCGGTCAATTCGTCTCGATTTTTCGGCGGGCGGTGGATCGGGCCGAAAAAGCAGCGGGATATCCTCGTGCGAATGACAGGCCGGCGCTCCGTTACGCCCGCGGCCAGAAATGGGCCCCCGTTGCGCAAAAGCCGGTCCTCGACGAAGACCAGTCCGCGCCGGATACCTTCCGTATCCCCGGCCAGGACCCGGCATTCGCGGCCGTTCACTTCGATCCGGTGCGTTTCCGGAAGACCGGTTTTGACAAGACCGGTAGTTATGCGGAATGAATCCGAAGTCCTTAACTGAGCCTTCAGGAGAAAATAACGGAAGTCGTCATATGCCGTCTTTAACAATCCTCCGGCATCCGGAAAACCGGGATCCAGGCGGTATCCCCGGTCCAGGCGCGCCGCCCCTGCCGGCGGAGTTTTTTTTCCCAGCCGGACAGAGGCGTGATAAGGCGCCTTAAGCTCCCGGATAAAACGCCACGTTTTTTCTGATGGTTGCACAGGCCCCGCATTCATGACAGTGAATATACCTGTTCCGTGACGCGCAAGGCAATGGACAGAAACGACGTCTTTGTGTATGCTTCGGGCATGGCTAACGAACTGGGACCACGCGACCTGTATTACGATCCGGGAGTACGCCTCCTCTTCATGATGCGGCGCCGGCTGTGGAAATGGAACTTTGACAATCTCAATGCTCCCTTCTGGCGGTTATATTGGAACAGCGCGCCCGGCGCCGTCATCCGCCATGGAGCACGGTCTGTCGAACTGACGCCCGACCGCATCTTCCTGCTTTCCCCAAACACGACGATCAGCATGCGTTTGGTTCATTCTCCGGTAATACACTTCTATGCTCATTTCCTGGTCAATTCGCCCTATAACCGGTTGAAGGGCAAAATCTATTCTTTCAAGGCCGAAAGAAACATGCTCGAAATGCTCAAAGGGCTTAAAACAAGCGATGAGGATCATCTGACCGGCCGGATTGACCTGGTGCTGGCAATTCGCGGCTTGATTCACAGGCTGCTCTCCAAGGTCCCGCCCGAAGACCTGCGGACGCTGCTTGTCTCGCCTCAACTGGCCAAGTGCATGGCCTTCATCGAATCCGAGGCGCGCCATGCGATTTCATATTCCGATATCGCGCGCATCATGGGGTTGAGCGCCAGGGCCATGGCAAGGCGTTTTGAAAACGAACTCGGCATGTCTCCCCTCGCATACCAGCGGCAGAAACGCATTGAAAACGCCTGCGCCTTGCTTTACGACCGGGAAAAAAGCATCAAGCAAATCGCGGAGGAAACGGGGTTCTACGACCGCTATCACTTCACCAAGGTCTTCACCGCGATTACAGGCCAGAGCCCGGCCCGCTTCCGCGACGTAAAAAATGCCTTCCTCTCCTGATCCGCTCCACAGGAAAACCGGGGCAATCGATATATTCTGGGCGCTGTCAGATCAGTCATTTGCCGGGCTTGACCGCATTAAAAGCCGTTGGGGTTAGCTGACGGATGCGTGCCTCGAGCGCGGCAAATTCCTCACGCAGGGGCTCGATCCTCTCGGAAAGGTAGCGCTCCAACCAGACCGGCTCCAACAAATCTTTTAAAGCCTTGCGCAAATTGCCCCCCGCTGCTTCCGCGGCGGCAATCTGGCTGCGGGCGGATTGCAGGCGCGTGACCATGGCGCAGCATGGCAGCCGGCGGTTGTCCTGCGTCACGGTCACGGCCAGCTGGCGCAGGATCTTAATGCTTTGC
>JBAYWJ010000370.1:0-3675 GCA_041674125.1 Kiritimatiellia bacterium | reverse complement strand
GGTGTTACCGTGATCACTTTTGCGCTTTTGCTCCTGAGCGGCCGGACCTTTTACAGCGTCCAGCTGCCGGTGTTGCTGCTCAAATTCGCCGCTTCCGTCTGCTACGGCGCAGTTTTTTTCCCGGCCGTTTATGCGCTTATGAAAAAGTTTGAAGTTCTTACCGGCGTAATTGCCATTCAAAATGACGTTAATCCAGATAACTGAAATCGAAAAACACAGGCTGCTGTTGCTGGCCCTGATCATGTTCGCCTGCCTCGGCCTGCTTCTGCTGGCCATATGGTTCATCCAGATAGGGCAGGGCAAGGTCTACCGCATCAGCCAGGAACAGCAGACCGCGCGGCGCGTGCGCCTGCCGGCGGTGCGCGGCAAGATCGTGGACCGGCACGGCGTTTGCCTGGCGGACAACCAGCCCAACTACGGCATCTGCATCTACCTGGACGAGCTGCGCCGCTACGACAAGAAGCGCCCCACGGCCGCCAAGACCTGGGAGCTGGTCCGGCAAATGGCGCAGGCGCTTGAAATAGAGCCGCAGACCGGCTTGAAGCAGATAAGCGCCCACCTCTACAACCGCAAGCCCCTGCCGCTCACGGCCTGGCGCAGCATAGACCATAAAACCATGGCGCGCTTCGCGGAAATCGGGATGCGATTTCCTTACGCCGACCTGATCTACGATTCCAGGCGCGTGTATCCGCGCGGCGCTTGCGCCGCGCACGTGCTCGGCTACGTGGGCACGGCCGGGGCGGATGAGGAAGACGACGGGCAGTACCATTATTACCTTCCGGACATGGAGGGGAAAACCGGGCTTGAAAAGAAATATGACAAGTGGCTTTCGGGCGATGCCGGCGGCCGCCTCGTGCGGGTTGACGTGACCGGTTTCAAGCACGACGAAACCTGCCTGCGCGAGCCCGTGCCCGGGGGAGACCTGCGCCTCGGCCTGGACCTGCGCATGCAGCAGATCGCCGAGCGGGCCATCGCCGACACCAGCGGCGCCGTGGTGGTGCTCGATCCGGACACCGGCGACGTCCTCGCCATGGCCAGCTCGCCCGGCTTCAACCTGAATTTGTTTGCGTCCGGGCTTACGGCCGAAACATGGCGCGGGCTGGTTGCCGATGAACGCAAGCCTTTTTTCAACCGCGCCGCCCAGGGAATGTATCCTCCCGGCAGCACCTTCAAGCCGCTGGTGGCGCTGGCGGCCCTGACGCAGGGCAAGGCTTCGGCAGGCACCGTTTTTGTGTGCAACGGCCGCTTTGAGCTGGGCGGCCAGGTTTTTTCATGCCACATGGGCGATGCCCACGGCCCGGTGGACATTCCCCGCGCCCTTGAAGCTTCATGCAACGTCTATTTCTGCAACCTGGGACTGCTGTGCGGCTACGACCTGATTTATCACATGGCGCTGGCAGCAGGCTTCGGCCGCGAAACCGGCCTGGACCTGGATGGCGAAGCGCCGGGGCTGCTGCCTTCAAAATCCTGGAAGCGCCACGCCCGGGGCGAGTCCTGGCGCGACGGCGACACCTGCAACGTCTCGCTCGGGCAGGGCGCCATGCTGGTCACGCCGCTGCAGATGGCGGTGTTTACCGCCGCGCTAGCCAACGGCGGCCGGCTGCTCCGCCCGCGCCTCGTGACCGGCCTCAGGCCGCACGGAAGCGAAGGCTTTGAGCCCGTGCCGCCGGTGGTGGAGAACGACCTGCATTGGCCAACTGCTCACCTGGCGGTGGTGAGGGAAGGCATGCGCAGGGTCATCGGCGCGCCGGAAGGCACGGGCCGCCTCGCGGCCCTGCCGGACGTGGTCATGGCCGGAAAAACCGGCACCGCCGAATTCGGGCGCAAGGGCGCCGGACGGCAGCACGGCTGGATGATTCTTTTTGCCCCGTTCGACCGCCCGCGCTTTGCGGTGGCGATGGTCGTTGATGAGAGCGTCAGCGGCGGCCTGACGGTCGGGCCGCGCCTGCGCCTGATGATGTCCGAGATATTTTCCATGTCGGGCGCGGAAGGATGATTACGGAAAGGCACATAGGCACAAGGTGCTTGCCCTGCGAAGCTAAAAGAGAAGCATGGTCATTCCCGCGGAGGCGGGAATCCAGAGCCTGATGCTGATTATGAATGAAATTATTCAACAGTTGCGGCGCCTGAACATGCCGATAGCGGTTTCCATGTTCATGCTGCTGGCCACGGGCATCGTGTTTATTTACAGCGCGGCCAGCGGCCTGCCGGGGCCATCCGGGGTCGGCCTCTATGAAAAGCAGGTCGGATGGGCCGCCCTCGGCCTGGCATTTTTCCTGTTTTTCGCCCTCACGGATTACCACCACTGGACGCGTAACGCCTGGCTGCTCTATGCCGTCGGCTTCGTTCTGCTGGCGCTGGTCTTTGTGCCGCACGTCGGACTTAAAATGTACGGCGCCAAGCGCTGGATCCAGTTGGCCGGCCTGCGCATTTTCCAGCCGTCGGAGATGATGAAGATCGCCTTCGTGATCCTGCTCGCGCGCCTCTTCGGTTACCCTGGCAGGGACGTGCGCCGCTGGCGCTACGCGCTGGCCGGGACCGCCTTGGCCCTCATGCCGGCGGCATTGATCGTCAAGCAGCCCGACCTGGGCACGGCCCTGATATTCTTCCCGGTCCTGCTGGCGGTGATGTTTGCCGCCAACGTCCCGGGCAGGATCGTGGCGTCCTTTCTGGTTGCCGCCGCCCTGATCGCGGTGATATTTCTAGCCGCGCTCGTTCTGCCGCCGCGCCTTGGCATGCCCGAGCAGGACCACAAGCAGCTCATGGCCCGGGCGGGCATCAGCCCTTACCAGCGCGAGCGCATTTTGGTTTTCTTCGACAGCCGCCGCGATCCGCTGGGCTCGGGCTGGAACAAGGCGCAGTCGCAGATCGCGGTCGGGTCGGGCGGCCTGGCTGGCAAAGGGTACATGCGCGGCACGCAGAACATCCTCGGCTTCCTGCCCCGGACCGTAGCACCGACCGATTTTGTATTTTCGGTCATTGCCGAGGAAACGGGCTTTGCCGGCGCACTCTGGACGGTTGCGCTGTTCGGCGTGCTGCTTTACGGCGGCTTGATGGCGGCGGCAAGGTCGGGCGACAAGATGGGGCGGCTGCTCTGTGTCGGGCTGATGACCGCGCTTCTCTGCCACATATTCATCAACATTGCCATGACGGTCGGGCTGGTGCCGGTGACCGGCATCCCCCTGCCGCTCATCAGCTACGGCGGCACCTTCATGGTATGCACCATGTCCGCTTTGGGAATAGTGCAGAGCGTGCACATAAGAGGAGACTGGAAGTAGAAAAAACAACAGGTTGCACAATCAATGGTTCACGGCCCTGGGCGCCGGACGCATCCGGTCCCGGGCGGTGAGCCGAAACAACAGCAGGAACGCCATGATATCATCAATAGAAAGGCTGGGTCATATGTTCGGTTTCAGGAGAAAGAAAAATCAGAATCGCAAGGAAATCATCATAAGCGTCGAGGAGCTCGAGGTCAGGGTTGCAACCCTGGAAAACGGGGTGCTCGAGGATTTCAAGATTGAGCACCCGAACGAGGAAAGAATCGTCGGCGGCATCTACAAGGGCAAGGTCCAGAACCTGGAGGACGGCCTGCAGGCGGCCTTCATAGACATCGGCATGAAAAAGAACGCCTTCATCCATTACTGGGACATGTTCCCGGAGGATATCGCCCGCCTC
>JBAYWJ010000369.1:0-3682 GCA_041674125.1 Kiritimatiellia bacterium | reverse complement strand
TGAATATTCCGCCGATGTTGCGCGCGTGGATCTGGAGTCCATCGCGGAAAATACCGCTGGAATGAAGTTCATTGTACCCGGCGCGCCGGATGAATGCGTTACGGTGAAGGTCCGCGATGTGCCGCTGAAAGCCCGGGCCGGCAAGGGCTCATTCCTGTCCGACCTGCGCAGCCGGTTCGGTCTGCCGCCGCTTGCCGCCGAACGGGATGCGAGCGTGTTGCCCTGGGTCGGCCTGGACAGCGACCATATCACGGTGCCGGCGCGTTCGAATCGCATGGTCAGTTTGGAAATTACATTCGGGAGCAGCGTTGCCGGCAATCGTCCAAAGATTGCTGCGCCGGGCATGCCGGAGCCGCCGCGCGGGCCATATGCCGATTTGGCCGCGCGTTTGCGGGATGCGCTGCTTTTCAATATCAATTACCCGTTCAATATCTCCGGCGGCCCGTCGCACTATTTTGTCCCATCCAAGTATTTTCCGCTGCCCTATTCGTGGGACGGCGGGTTTATCGCGGTTGGGATGGCGACCTTTGTGCCCGGGCTGGCGCGGCGGCAGGCGGCCTATTTCCTGGCGGATGAAAATACGGAATCACCGTTCATTTATTGCGGTTCGCCCGTGCCGACCCAGCTGTATGCCCTGTGGGATACCTACCAGGCGACCCAGGACAAGGAATTTCTTGACCGTATTTATTCCGGCGCCAGGCGCATGTATGATTTCTACCTCGGCCGCACCCCGGGCAGCATAGTCAACGAGCACGGCGACGGCATGCTCAGCACGTATCCATACAACTACAACCTGGGCATTGACGATCACCCCATCCAGCGCTGGGCCGAAGAACAGCACCTCACGCGCAAGGGGCTTTATTCCATCATACTGATGCCGCAGATCCTGCGCGCGGCGCGCATCATGCGCAATGCGGCCTGGCTGCTCGGGCTTGAAGCTGATGCCGGGCAGTATGGGCAAGACGTCAGCCTGCTGGCGGATATCATCGACCGGCGCATGTGGGATGAGGAGAGCGGATTCTATGGCTGGCTCTGTCGGACAGCACAAGGCGTTGAACCGGTCAGGATGGATGGCTGCGCCGGCGACCGTTCGGCCTGCGCCTTCCTGCCGCTTTTCGCCGGGCAAACTGCCCGCAAGGAGCGCCTCATTGGGCAGATGACGGATCCCGCCCGTTTTAAAACCCCGCATGGCATTTCATCGGTGGATATGAGCGCTCCCTCCTATAACCCGCGCGGCTACTGGAACGGCGCCATCTGGCCGGTCATGCAATGGTATCTGTGGCGCGGGCTCCTTGAGGCAGGAGAGCCCGCCCTGGCGCGGACGGTGGCGGAAAGTATTCTGGGTACCTGGCAGAAGTCCCTGGAAACAGAACACTACCTGGGCGAGCATTTTGTCATTGATAAGGCCCTTATGAACGGCGCGCCGAACTTCGGCGGCCTGAGCGCCACCCTGCTGCCGATGCATGCGGCTTATTTCGTTCCCTATCACGTTACCGCGCTTTACGACGTTGCCATTTTACGCCTGGCAGCTGATCCCGCCCGCGATACGCTCGAGCTGGGGCTCGGCGCCCGGTTCCTCGAAGCGCCGCACCATGACCTGCTGGTGAACATGGGCCGCCCGCGCGTGAGCTACGCCGTAGATCTCAATGGAAAGCGGCATGGGATTTATGTTTCCGAAGAATGCGGGCACCTGGCCCTGCGCCTGCCAAGACCGGCCGGGATTGACAAGGTTGTAATCAGGCGCTCCGGCAATGGAAATGCATGACAAAATAAAATGAAGCGTATTATGTATCGGATACCGATTATCATCTGCCTGGCTATCGGCGAACTATTGGCCTTGGACGGCGCGGCTTTCGCAGCCGTGACGCTACCCGGGGTTTTCAGCGACCACATGGTGCTCCAGAGGGAACAGCCGGTCCCGGTCTGGGGCTGGGCCAGCCCCGGCGAAAAAGTGGTCGTCGAGTTTGCCAGCCAGCGCAAGGAAGCAACCGCCGGCCCGGATGGACGGTGGAAAATCAGCCTCGAGCCCATGACGGCGCGCAGCCAGGGCGGGGTTTTGCGGGTTGCAGGTTCTGGCACGAATATAACAGAATTCAAGGATGTCGTCGTGGGCGAAGTGTGGGTCTGTTCCGGCCAGTCCAACATGCAAATGCCCTTGAAGGATACCGGGGCAACGGGTGATATCGCCAATGCCGATCTTCCGGGAGTGCGGTTTATCAGCGTGAAACCTGTTATCGCTTCCTCACCCAAGCAAGACGTCAAGGCATCGCCCTGGGCCTGTTCTGCGAAAACTCCCGCCGGATGGACTGCCGTCGGATTTTATTTCGGCCGCCGCCTTAATTCCGAACTGGGCCTGCCGGTTGGATTGATCCAAGCCACCTGGGGCGGGTCGGGCATCGAGCCGTGGACGCCGCTGGAGGAATTCGACGCCATCCCCGAGCTGGCTGAATATATCGACGCATTCCGCAAAAAGGAGCAGGCGTACCGCCAGGCGCTGCCGGACACAATGAATGCGTTGGAAACGTGGATAAACGACGCCCGTAAATCAATTGCGAACGACAGCGATCTCCCGGCGGAGCCGGCCTGGCCGGTTTATCCCGGCGCGATGGATGTCGAGCAGCCGGCAGCCATGTACCACGCCATGGTGCACCCGTTGATTCCATATGCCATTCGCGGCGTTATCTGGTACCAGGGCGAGCATAACGGCGGCCCGGGCGAACTTTATTACCACATGATGCGCGCCCTGATCGGCGGCTGGCGCAGGGCCTGGGGCCAGGGCGATTTTCCATTCTACTACGTCCAGCTGGCTAATTACAGGGCCGACACCAAGAACCCGGCTGGCGGCGACATGTGGACAGACCTGAGGAATTGCCAGCTCAGGGCGCTGTCCATCACCAACACCGGCATGGCCGTGGCCATTGACATTGGCGAGACGCAGGATATTCACCCCAAGAACAAATATGACGTCGGCGACCGGCTGGTCCGCTGGGCCCTGGCGCGGGATTACGGTCAAACCAACATCGTCGTGTCGGGCCCGCTTTATCGCGAGATGAAGATAGAAGGCAGCCGCGTGCGCCTGTTCTTCGACCATATCGGCGGCGGCCTGATGGCGGGCGAAAAGACCGGCCGCGAACCGACCAGGGAAGTGAAGGATGGAAAACTTCAGCGCTTTGCCATTGCCGGCGAGGACCGGCAGTGGGTTTGGGCCGATGCGGCCATTGACGGCGACACGGTAGTGGTTTCCAGCCCGGCCGTGCCCAGTCCGGTCGCGGTCCGTTATGCCTATTCGATGAACCCGCAAGGCTGTAATTTATACAACCGCGCCGGCCTGCCGGCCTCGCCCTTCCGGACCGATTCGTGGCCAGGAAAATGAAAGCATGAAAACATATATGAATAAAAGTGAAGCTCCCAGCGGTCCCGACTCGAAGAGGTCGGGACGGGGCAGCCTACTCCGCCGTAGCAAAGCCTCTGGGCCTACTCCGCCGAAGCAAATCTTCTGGCTGCGAAGGCCGGGCTGCGACCGTCCTGCGCCCGCCATAGCGGGCTTCGCGACGGCGGGAGGCTGGATCTTTGCGGAACCCTGCGACTTGTCCGCCATAGCCCAAAGGGCGACGGCGGAAGCCAAGGCCTGTGGCAACCTACTTCGCCCAAGGGGCTACGACCTTCCTTCGCCCACCGAAGC
>JBAYWJ010000368.1:0-3686 GCA_041674125.1 Kiritimatiellia bacterium | reverse complement strand
TCCTATTTCAAAATTGCGGTCAATGCCAACGGCGCGGTTTATGACGAAAGCCAGGATGCGGCCATCATGGCGCGCGACACGATGCCGGCAATGTGGAATCCGGGCATCAGGGCTGCCGTCAAAAAATACGATGACCGCTGGAGCATGGAAGTGGCGATTCCCACCGCCGATTTCGGCAAGCTCGGCCCCAAGATGCCTTATCCGTGGGGAATCAACATTTGCCGGACCCGCACGTTGAGCGGCAAGCCGGAGTGGTTCGCGCTCTCGCCGGGCGGAAAGGGCTTCAGCGATCTCTCCAAGCTGATATCATTTTATATCAAATAAACGAAATATTTGATGTTTGAACGTGAACGTTCTATAATGCGGCCATATACGTGGCATTCTCATGAAAACATGGCATGGGCAACAGTTCTTGGCTGTGGCGGCTGTCCTGGCAGTGGGTGTTTTTCCCAATGCCATGGCCGCCAACTATTACGCGGCCCGGAACGGGCAGACCCCTTCCGCCCCGTACACGAGCTGGGAATCCGCGGCATTTCATATCCAGGATGCGGTGAACGCCGCCACCACCAACGACACGGTCTGGGTCGGGGCGGGGCGCTACACCGTGCCGCCCAACGCCACGAATTACATCGGCACCAACGTGGTGTTCGTCAATAAGCCCATGACCCTGCGCAGTTCCAACGGCGTGCCGGAGAGCACGATCATTGACGGCTCAGGCACCAATCGGGGCCTGGCCGTTTATTACACGTTCAGCTCTACCAGCCTTTTTGTGCTGGACGGGTTCACAATATCGAATTGCTGGGCCACGAACATGGGAGGGGGTATTCTCTACAACGCCGACAACCTGGCAAGTTGGACCGGCGTGGTGCAGAATTGCGTTATTTGCTATAATGCCGTCGGCTGGGGAACAAACGCCGGCTCTTTCCGGGGCACCACAGGGGCAAGGGGAGGGGGATTCGGATCGTATAACTGGAACGTGGATGGATACGGTCTTATGCTTTCCAACTGCGTATTCAGGGGCAACCGCGCCGATGACACCGGGGGCTCCGGCGGGGGCATTCATCGCGAAGGATATGGAAAAGTAGTTATTGTGGATTGCCTGATGGAGAGCAATTCGGCCGTGAACGGGGGCGCTTGTTCCATAAATATGCCGCCCACCATGTTTGAAAGGTGCCAGATAAGAAACAATTACGCCACCACCAGGGGCGGCGGTTTGTATCTCGGCAGCACGGCCAGCAAGGTCAGAAATTGCCTGATATATAACAATACGGCCGGGAGCGGCGGCGGCATTTGTTCGTTTTATGCTCCGGTCCAGGATATTGAAAACTGTACTATCGTCAGCAACAGGGGAAGCGTCGGGGCGGGAGTCATCCAGCGTTTTTATAATCAGGGCGCCGGCATACGGATTTGTAATTCCATCATTTATTCCAACTACAACAATTCTGATATATACAGCGAGGGCAGCCAGACTAACATGACCAACATTTGGTGCACGAACATATGTGTTTATTCCACCAACTACCTTTTATCTGCCGGCAACACGGGTAATATCACCAACAACCCGCGGTTCGCCACATTTGCCGGGCAGAATTTCCGCCTGGCTCCGGATTCCCCCTGTGTGAACAGTGGGTTCAAGCAGGACTGGATGACCAATGCCGTAGATCTGGATGGGAGGCAGCGCATCCGCTACGGCACGGTTGACATGGGCGCCTATGAATTGATATACGGCGGCACAATTTACCGGTTTCACTAGCGCTCGATTGTTGTTCGATTGGTAATGCCTTAGTCTTGTGGTGGTAAATTTGTTGTAGCGCCGCTCGTCTGTGCGGCGATCCGATCTGGAGCCGCGCAACGCCACTCTGCTTCGTTACCGCGGCTGCGCAGATAAGGCGTTGCGCGCTACAGTAATTTGCGCCCAAGACTTAGGCCTTACTTCGATTGCTTTAAAACCTTCTTGCCGTCCTTATGAAATCGTCGGTATGTATTTTCAGTTGACATGCCGATCGGCTAACGGATGATCTGGATTATGCAACGGATCAAAATAGTCTCTTTGGTGTTGACCGTGGGGGCGCAATTTGCCTCCCTGGCTGACGATCACTACGCGGCCCAGAACGGCCAGACGCCCGGCGGGAATTATGCCAGCTGGGAAACGGCCGCCAGCAATATCCAGGATGCGGTCAACGCCGCCACCACCAACGACACCGTCTGGGTCGGGGCGGGGCGCTACACCGTGCCGCCCAACTTCACGAATTACGCCGGCACCAACGTGGTATTCATCAACAAGCCCTTGACGCTGCGCAGCTCCAACGGCGTGCCGGAGAGCACGATCATTGACGGCGGCGGCTCCAATCGCGGCCTCGCGGCCTCGTACCCGTTTAACAGCACCAATAAATTTGTGGTTGATGGATTTACCATTTCCAATTGTCTGGCTATTACCATCGGCGGTGGAATATTTTTTGATTGCCCAATCAGTTCGGGAAACGCGTGGACCGGGGTGGTGCAAAATTGCATCATTCAAGGCAATACCGTGGTCTACGGGCCGGGGACAACCAACCCGCCCATTCCTGCCAGCGGCGGATATATAGCCAGCGGGGCCCTGGGTGGCGCCATCGGCAGTCATAATCGCGACTCATTTTTCGGACTCATTCTCTCCAATTGTGTGTTTCGTGACAACCTGGCGACAAACGCACTCGCACCTGAAACCTCCGGCGGCCTGGGCGGGGCAGTTTACCTGGCTTCAAAGGGGCAGAAAATTGTTTCTTTGTGCCAATTCCAGAACAACAGGGCATACCGGGGAGGGGGCGCGTATTTAACCGGGGGGCGTTTGACTGTTGACAACTCGGTTATCAGCGGCAACAGGGTGGGATATGGAAGCCAGTCGTTCGGAGGGGGCTTCTTCATCTTGGCTTCCACGACATTACGGAATTGCCTGATGTATGGCAATAACACCTATGCGGGACGCGGTTCAGCGCTCAATATGGAATTGTATGGCAGCAACGGGGTACTTGAATTGTTCAATTGCACGGTGGTGAGCAACAACGGAGCCGCCGTGTACATACGACCCATAGGCCAAGCGCAGGGTTATTCCCCGTCACTGCATCTGGTCAGCTCTGTTGTCTATTCCAATTCCACCGATATATCGCTCGGGGCCTCAAGCGGCGGCCCTCCTGACAATTACTCGAGTTATGCCAGCAATTCCTGTCTCGGCTCCACGAATAGCGCGTCAATAATGTATGGTCCCACCAACTTACTCTACTTCAAGGGGTACAGCTCCGGCAACATCACCAACAACCCCCGGTTTGTATCTTACGCGGCTCAGGATTTCCGCCTTTCTCCCGGCTCCCCCTGCGTGAACATGGGGTTCAACCAGGACTGGATAACCAACGCCGTCGACCTGGATGGAAATCAGCGCCTGCGCTACGGCACGGTTGACATGGGCGCCTACGAGCTGGTTTACGAGGGGACAGAATTCCGGTTGCGCTGATTGTTTCAAGCGCGTTTTCAAATTCAGCTCCAGGCTTGATATTCCCGATTTCATTGCGTATCATCTGAATTTTCCAGGGTTTGATTATGCTCTATCTTCATTCTTCAAGTCTCAGCCCGGATCCGACCTATGGCCGTAAACCGGAGCGCGCGTTCGGCAACCGGGTCGGCATTACCCTCTATCCCCATGCCTTGCGGCGGGC
>JBAYWJ010000367.1:0-3700 GCA_041674125.1 Kiritimatiellia bacterium | reverse complement strand
GCCTTGGCCACGGCATTGCTGATGGTGAGAAGGGGCTGGTCCCAGCTCAGGCCGTCGTTGCCCGTATCGGCCCCGTTCGTGGCCACGTGCCAGGAGGCCCGGGAGGGCAGAGTGTTCAGCAGGAAAGCGCCGGCCACAATAAACGCCTGGAGGATGTTGAGCCGGGCCGCCTTGGAAAAAAGAGGCTTTTGCATGCCTTATTATTATGCGCACATGGCCGTTTTCTGCAAACAGTGTGCTTTAAATATTCCGGGAATAATTTACAGAAAACGGGGATTCAAGCGGCGCGCCCTTCAAGAAATGCCCCTGGCGAGGGTTATGGTCGCTTTCCGCCGGCCGCCGGGCACGTCCAGGTATTTCCGGGCCGGGCCTGGTAAAGCCATGATGTGTCCGGGAATGAGCAGCCTCGCCGGCAATGTCCCCGGCTTGCTGCCGGTCAATGTCACGCGGCATCTGTCCGGTCCGGTCATTTTTGCCCGGAGGCTGAGGGCGCCCCTTGGTGTGTGCAGGTTTTCCAGGGCCGTGATCCCGTTCATGGCAAGCCATTCAAACGGGATCCCGCCGAAAATCGCGGCGGCGCCGCCGTGCTCGAAATAAAATGACTTTACCATCATTTCCAGTGCCCGGCCGTTGCCGCTGCCGTTCGGTTGCCACGGGGCGAACTCCGGCGTGGATTTTGAAAACCTTTCCTGGACCTGGCAGGCATCCTGGCTCAGGCCGTATTTGAGGTACGCCTGGAACGCGGCCCATGCCTTTTTCCATTCCCCGAGCTTGAGGTAGGCGTCCTGCCACTCCAGTTCTCCCAGGCCGATGTAAACTATGTCCCGGTCCATTTTTCCCAGGAAATAGCCGTCGGCGTGCTTGCGTTCGAAACAGTCCATGTAACGCTGGAATATTTTGCCGTTAACGTCGAGGACGCCGGTATAGGCCAGCGTGATGCCGCCGGCTATATGCTCGGATTTGGAGAACACTTTCCCGGCTTCGCCCGTCCTGAGCCTGCGGTCGATGAAGCCGTCAGGCAGCGTCATGCGGCTGACGGCCCTCAGGATGTCGGCGCGATACTGCTCCAGTTCCCTCCGGCATTCAGCGGCGCGGGGATGGCGCAGCGCCTCGAGCAGTTGCGTAAAACGCCCCAGGCCGCGGAAGGTGTAGGAGTCGGTGAAAGTCACCACGTGGCCGATGTCGCCGTCGGTGGCGTGCCCGAACGGCATCAGGCCATAGGTTACAGAGCGGCTGCCGTCGGGATTGAACCGCCTGGTGGCCCTGATTTCGCCGAGAATCCACTCCGCGGCCCGGAACATTTTAGGCAGGAAAATATCAAGGTATTTTCCGTCGGCCGAATAGCGGTAGTAATCGGCGGCCAGGAACAGGGCGGCGCCGGTGGTGTTCAGCCAGCGCGGGCCGGTGGTGCCGATGGCGCCCCTGGTGCTGGTCAGGCGCCCTTCGGGCGGGCAGCCGCCATCCTGGAGGCTGAAAATGAAATCCAGCGCTTTGCGGACGGCCTCGAAATGGCCGAGCGGCAGCATCGGCTGCAGCATGCAGACGGCTTCCCAGACCCAGACGAAATGCCTCTCCGAAGACCCGCCCTGCAGGGGCGTCAGGCCTTTTTCGCCCGGGAATTGAACCAGGAGTTGGAGGGTGGAGGTCTGCAGCGCGGTAAATATCCTGTCCCAGTTCCCGGCCGCGCAGATCATTCTGGCCTTTCCGGAACGGAATGGCGCCTCAAGGCTGCGGATTGCTGCCTTGCGGTCCGGCTCATGGCGGGCGCGTTTCAGCAGAGCCCGGTGCGAGGAACGGGCATGGAAGATATCGGTCAGCACCGCCAGGCTGAACGAGCGCGCCTGCCCCGGCAGGAGACTGGAGCTCAAATGAACAGAATTACCGGGGCGCTTCAGGCGCATGGCCGGCGCGACGACGTAAGGGCTTTCGCATCCGAAGCCGAGGTTATAGCCGGCATCCCTGAAGTCAGCCCTTTTCTCCCAGCGGGCATCAAACCCGGAAGGCTCGATTTTGCCTGCAACCGTGCCGTCCAGCACCAGCAAATTACCTTCCAGCCCGACGCGCCTGCAAGGCAGCCAGCGGGAGGCATCCCAGCAGAAAGGGCGATAATGATAATCCATCACGTCGCATTCCCTCTGGATGTTCAGCCTGGCCCTCACGTGCGCGGTCGCGGGGCGGGCGGCTTCGTTGGTAACAGTCCCCCTGATCCAGAGTATGCTTTGAGCCGTTGATCCAAGCGGCCGGCAGAAGTATTCAAAGCAATAATGAAAATCCTGGGCGAAATATTCCAGGGTGGCAACCGGATAGTGCCCGTCCTTGAGAGACATTTTTGTATGGCGGAAATCCGGCACAAAAGGCGGATCTCCGAAGGCGAACTGCACCAGCCCGATTTTCATCGTGCGCGCGGCTTCGCGCCCCTTGGCGTCGCGCACCGAAAGGCGCGGCACTACCGGAAGGCAGAACGCGTTGAAAGCGCCGTCAATGAACACGAATATCGGCGCGTGATAAGGCTGGACCGGCAGGTGGATGGTGTAGGGCGGGCGCCATTTAAAATCATTTTCAGTCAGCAGCTGAGTCCATGATTTCCGGTTGATTTTTGAGTATTGGTTGCCATTGTCCAAGTTCCCATCTTCCTTTCATCTTCATGCGGATGCCTTCCCGCAAGCCCGGCCGAAGGTGGGAGAACGGTCCATAAGCGGACGGATTTAACTTAAACTTCAACTTGTTACTTCAACTTCTTTTTCGGTCATCCGTCGTCCGTCCTCAGTCGTCTGTCCTCAGTCCTTCGCCGTCCGTCCTCTTCCTTCTGCCTTCTACCTTCTGCCTTTCTTCTAGGGCTTCACCGGCTCACACCCGTATCCCCCGTGCCGGACCGGCCAGGCCACGCGCGAGCCGTCTATGGCCACGATGTACCAGTTGCCGGTCAGCTCGTCGTAAACGCAGGCATCCGCCATGCCGTCCCCGGTGTAATCCCCCGGCACCGGCACGAACCCCGGGCCCCCGAATACCCCGCTCACCGGCGCGTAGCCCGAGGGCGTAAGCGTGCCCGAGGGCAGCACGATCCAGAGCCCCGTGGATTCGTTGTAGACCGCCCCGTCCGCCTTGCCGTCGCCGTCGTAGTCCGCCGGGATCCCAATGAACCCGGGCCCGCCGAAGATCCCAGAGTTGATCCGGTAGCTGTCGCTTGAATACAATACGTACCACTGCGCGGTGTTTTCGTTATAAACTGCAGGGTCAGTCAGCCCGTCGCCGTCAAAGTCTGCCGGGATAGCTATGAATCCCGGACCGCCGAAGGTGCCGGAGACATAAGCGTATCCGCTGCCTGAAAATAATCCCGCCCAGAGCCCACTCAGCTCGCGGTACATCGCCGGGTCAGTCATCCCGTCTCCGTCGTAATCCCCTTCCACCGGCACGAAGCCCCCGGAAGACGCCAGCTTAGGTCCCGCCCAGTAGCTCCCCCCGAAGATCTCCAGGTCCTGGCTGAGAAGCGCCCTCGTGTACCAGTACCCGCTCGCATACCGGTATACCCCAAGGTCGGTCATCCCGTCCCCGTCGTAGTCCCCGGGAGTCGGCATGTAGCCGCTGCCCCCGAACACTATGCTGGTAACAAACCCGCTCAGGAGGTTCCGGATATCCCACGCCCCCGTGCTCTCCTTGTACACCACCAGGTCCGAGGCCCCGCTCCCGTCCCCGGCAAAGT
>JBAYWJ010000366.1:0-3710 GCA_041674125.1 Kiritimatiellia bacterium | reverse complement strand
GGGCTGGGACAAGCGCCTGAAGGAAATGCGCAAGTGGCGGCTCGAAAAATCGCTCGCGCTCAACATGGAACAGCACCTGGTTGTTGACGCCGCTGTGCTGGAGTGGAGCGCGCGCAATCCCGGAAAGGAATTTCCGCCGTACGTTGCCGGGCGCATCCGGCAGTGGCAGTCAAGGCTGATCCTGCCGGAGTTCCTGGAGAAATTTGCGGGCTGATTGCCGCCCCGGCCTGCGCTCAAAATAGGGGTAAAAAATGATTGCCATGAACAAGTATTCCGCTACCATGTCACGCGCCAATCGGATATTTAAATTTTGAAAGGGAAGATACCATGGGTTCAGGACGCGCCAACACGGAACTTACACATTCGGGAAAGAAGCTCAGGGAAAAGAAACGCCGCATCAAGACCCACGCCAAGCGCCTTGCCGCGCTCGGCGTGCCGGAAAATGTCATTCACAAGCTGAATGCCAAGCAGATGCGGCAGATGCTCGTCCGGCCGCTTGTGACCAGGAAGCTCTGGGCAAAGAAAAAAGCGTAAAATCCGCGCGATCCCGCCGGACTCGTGCCTTCCATGTAATCCGGTAAGCATGAAGCTGGATTCGCGTATTCACGGGAATGACATCTTCGGGATTAATAGAGATAATTTCCGGGGCACAACCCCCGCCGCTAACCCGGATTTCTCACTGCGGCATGCCGCCCGTGCTTTGCAGGAAGCGCATCTGCCTTTTCACAGGCATCTTGACCTGCTCGTAAGGCCCGATTGCTTTGCTGATGTCCTCGATCCTTGAGTCGGGCGAGGGATGGGTCTTGGCAAAATCGAGTCCGCCGGGCTTGAGCTGCTTCTGCATTTCCCTGAGCATCGCCACCAGGCCGTTCGGGTCATATCCGGCGCGCTTCAGAATTTCCACCGCCGACTTGTCCGCCTCCCGCTCGCAGCTGCGGGCGTAGCCCGAGTTCATCATGGTGGAGGTGATGTCGCCGATGGTGCCCTCGAAGGCGGTCGTAAGGTCCTTCAGGTCCTGGCCGCCGAACTGCTTGGCGCTTTCGGTGGCGAGGATCGTGAAGGCCGAATTAAGGCGGCTCTTTTTAATCGCCTGCAGGCCGTGCTTGTGCTGGACGTGCCCGATTTCATGGGCGAGCACAGCGGCCAGGGCGTCCTCGTTCCTGCAGCAGCTTAGCATGCCGCGCGAAATGAATACCAGGCCCCCCGGCGCGGAGAAGGCGTTGATCTCGCCCGAATCCATTAGCAGGAAATGGTAGCCGCCGAATGTTTCCGGCTGGTCCGAAAACTGGGCCAGGGTCTGACCGAGCTGGTTCAAATAACGGTTGGCCGTGTCGTTGTCGTAAGGGCGGTACTTGTTGATGATGACCGCGCCGACCGTCCGGCCGATGTAATATTCCTGCTCAGGAGTGATTTCCTCGAACGTTTTGTCGACAGCCTTCCCAGCCCGCTTGATGGATTCGGCCTGCTCCGGCGTGATGGCGCCGGTCTGCTTGCCGATTTCCGCGCCGATATCCGAGAGCGCGTCCAGCAGCTGCGGCCTGGCCGTGCCCAGGGCAAAAATAAAAAATATTCCTGAAATCCATAATTGAACATTGAACATTGAACGTTGAACGTTGAATGTTGTTCTAATGTTCATTGCGCGCCTCCTTCCTTCGGAACCACGCTGCCTTCCTTGAGAAACGCTTGCATGTCGGCGGACGCAACACGCATTTTCTCCATCCGGTCAATACAGGTGAAATCAATGTCGCGGTGCTGCTTCTTGAATTCGCCCTCCACGTCCGAGTTGAATCCCTTGCCGGCCAGGGCGAGCTCGTCGTTCGAGGCCTTGGTGCGGGCGGTTTCCTGGCCCGATTTCAGGACTATTTTCTTCGCCGAAAGGGCCGAGGTGTGCACCCAGCCGGCGCGGTTGCCGGGGGCGATCACTTTCGACCAGGGGCCCTGGGTGCCTATCACCTCCACGCGGTCGCCGTATGACAGCGCCGCTCCGGCCTTGCCGACAAAGGAAGGGGCCTCGCGCAGGTTAGTGGTTTTGACCTGCACGCTCATGAGCTGGGTGCTGTCCGCATAAGCCGCGGCAAGCAGGCAGAATGCCGTGATTGACTGCAAGCATAACCGGATGATTTTCATATGGCGCCTCGCAGAGTGTGACGATAAACGTTTGAACTGAATACGGCTCAACATTTCTGCATTAAACAACAGGCCGGGCCGCCTGTCAACAGGATTTGGATTCATAAAATGCTTGTTTGCCCGGCGCAGATCGGATATTTTTTGCGTTGATTTGCCGGCTGAATTCGGCGTTATTGAACATAATTTACGAACGGAAAGCCGGTTATTATAATAGGAGTTACATGAAAGTTCCCCTGCTTGACCTCAAGGCGCAGTATGCAACCATCCGCGGCGAGATAGAGCCCATCCTGAAGGAAATCATCGAATCGCAGTATTTCATCATGGGCCCCCAGGTGAAGGAATGCGAGCAGGCCATCGCCGCCTACAGCAAGTGCGCCCACGGGGTGGGGGTATCCTCCGGCACCGACGCCCTGCTCATCGCCCTCATGGCCGAGGGCGTGAAGGCGGGCGATGAAATCATCACAACCGCCTACTCGTTCTTCGCCACCGCCGGCTGCATCGCCCGGCTCGGCGCAAAGCCGGTCTTTGTGGATATTGATCCGGTCACCTTCAATATCAATGCCAGCCGGATAGAGGCGAAAATAACCGCGCGCACGAAGGCCATCATCCCGGTCCACCTTTTCGGGCAGATGGCGGATATGGACACCGTTATGAAAATCGCCGCCAGGCACAAGCTGGCCGTGATCGAGGATGCCGCCCAGGCCATCGGCTCCGAGCTGGAAGGACGCCGCGCCGGCTCGATCGGCCACTACGGCTGCTTCTCGTTTTTCCCCTCCAAGAACCTCGGCTGCTTCGGCGACGGCGGCATGGTGGTCACCAACGACGCCGCCCGGGCCGAAAAGCTGGCGGTCCTGCGCAACCACGGCTCCAAGCCGAAATACTACCACAAGGTGGTCGGCGGCAATTTCCGGCTCGATACCCTGCAGGCGGCGGTGGTGAAGGCCAAGCTGCGCCACCTGGATGGCTGGACCGCCGGCCGCCAGGAGAATGCCCGGCGCTACAACCGCCTCTTTGCCGAATCCGGCCTGGCGGCTGGCGGCAAGGTGCGGCTGCCGGAGGTTAAGACCAGCCGGCACATATTCAACCAGTACGTTATCCGCGTCGAAAGGCGCGACGAGCTCCTGAATTACCTCAAGGCGCAGGAAGTGGGGGCGGAGGTTTATTACCCGGTTCCAATGCACCTGCAGGAGTGCTTCGCTTACCTCGGGCATAAGGCCGGCGATTTTCCTGAGAGCGAGAAAGCCGCCCGCGAGACTATCGCGATCCCGATTTACCCCGAGCTCAGCTCCGACCAGGCCGGGCATGTCGTGGAAACCATAGCGCGGTTCTATTCGGTCTAGATTTGCATTGAAGGGCCAGTTCTCCGGTCCATGGAAGTGATTTCCTTGCTGCCGTGGTTTTAGAAACCTGAATATTTTCACTTCGTTAACTTTTGTAAAAATCTTCTCGTAAACAATTTATTTATCAAAACATCAGGCAGAATACCCTGTGGCTCTTGACCTCCCGCCTTCGCGTAGCCCGCTTCGGTGGGCGAAGGAAGGTCGTAGCCCCTTGGGCGAAGTAGGTTGCCACAGGGATGAATG
>JBAYWJ010000365.1:0-3712 GCA_041674125.1 Kiritimatiellia bacterium | reverse complement strand
CGGAGGGATTTTCCGCCTCTCGGCCCTCGGCGACAACCGCGGCCATTCGTTCGACTGGGTTCGCCTCCAGCGCCTCCAGCTCGATTCGCTCTTCGTGGACTGCAGCCACGCTTACACGGACTGGTGGCAGAAATATTACACGAACCACCCCGACTATTTCGCGCTCCAGCCCGATGGAACCCGCAGCGGTTTCCCCGCCCCGCAAGAGCCGGGCAAGGCGAAAATATGCCAGGCCAACCCGGCGGTCTGGACCCAGTGGCTCGACAACGTGGCCGAGACCTTGCAGAGCAACGTCTACCAGACCATGTTCAGCGCCTCGCCAAACGACAGCTACAACCGCGGCCACTGCATCTGCGAACAATGCCGCGCCTGGGACAATCCCGACGGCGAAATGCTGGTCTACACCTGGCAGGGGCTTAGCCAGGAGTACGTTGCGCTTTCCGACCGGCAGGTTAATTTTGCCAACACTCTTGGCAAGCTCATGAAAGAAAGGTTCCCCGGCAAGGAATTATACGTTGGCATGCACGCCTACGGCCACTACCGCGCGCCGCCGGTCAAGGCCGTCCCGGATGACAACGTCTTCATATCCAGCGTGGCTAACATGTTCCTGGTGAACCAGGAAGCGCGCGCCCAGCACAAGGCCTACTTCAAAGGCTGGGCCGACAAGACCAAAAACATCATGTGCCGGCCTAACATCGGGGGCTATAACGAGCTGGGGCTGCCTGTCAATGCCGTCAACAACACGATCGAGGATTTCCGCTTCCTGGCCGACAACCATTGCACGGGCCTGTATTTCGACACAATCTGGGAACACTGGGCCACCCACGGCCCGCTCTATTACGCCATGGCCCAGATGGCCTGGGATCCCTGGCAGGATAGCAAAGACATGATGGAGGATTACTACCGGCGCGGGTTCGGCCCGGCCGCGGGAGAAATCAGAGAGTACTGGGAACTGATGGAAAAGGCGCACGCCGATTTCTCCGAGCGCAGCAGCATCCTGGGCAGGAAAGACTCGCGCGCTCCGGCCTTAAAGGAGGTCTACAACGAAGAACTTCTGAAAAAGGCTGATGAACTTCTGAAAAAGGCGTCAACAAGGGCAGGGGATACGGATAGCGTTTACCGCAAAAGGGTTGATTTCGTTCGCGCCGGGTTTGATTTTACCCGGCTCATGGTCCGGAACATAGACTTGGCGGAAAAGGCGCAGCAAAGCCAGGGCGCTGATAAGGAAGCGCGCGAACAGGCGCGCGCAAACTGGGAGCAGATTAAAAAAATCTGCGAGGCTCACCCCCTGGCATTCAACTACAATTTCATGATCGGCCGGGCCACGGAATCGGGCCTGTTGAAAGATGTAGGCGTTGACATGAAAAAGAAGAAAGGAAAAACAAAAAAATGACAGCAATGAAATTTGTTGCCGCATGCGCGACCGCTGTGTTTGTTTCAGGCTGCCTCGCCGGTAATGTGGAAAAGCCGGCGGCCAAGGGACAAACGGGCGGGCCGGAACTCGTCCTGGCGGAAAAGGGCAAGAGCCTCGCGCCGATTATTGTCTGCAAGGATGCCACGCCCCTGACCCGGAAAGCCGCGGACGAGCTGGCAGGGTATATCGAAAAAACCGGCGGTGCCCGGCCGGAAATGATCACCAACGCCCCCGACCCGCTGCCGGAGCACGCGATCTGGGTAGGCTTCCAGCCGAAGCTGAAGGAGCTGTTCCCGAAAATTGATTTTGACTTCAAGTATCCGGAGGAAATCCTGATCGCCTGCGACGGGAAAAACCTGGTCATCGCCGGGCGGGACATATGGGATCCGGCCGGCCTGCTCCTGCGGGACAAGCGCGGCAAGCCCATCGAGGGCAAGCAGCAGGAATACGGCACGGTCAACGCCGTCTACACCTTTCTCCAGGATTACCTGGACGTGCGCTGGCTCTGGCCGGGCGACACGGGTGAGGACGTCCTCAAGCAGGACAGGATTGCCTTCTCTCCTTTTGAATACCGCTATCACCCGCAAATCCGCGCCCGCTCCGGCATCATTCATTATTCGGGCTTGCCGGGCGGCGGCTATGGCACCTCGCGCGACTGGACCCGCCAGCAGCGCCTCCAGCTGAGCTCCATGGAGTTCAGCGGCGGCCACGCCTTTTCCGACTGGTGGGAGCGGTTCCACAAGGACCATCCCGATTACTTCGCCCTGCAGCCGGACGGCACCCGCAGCGGCTTCCCTGACCCGCGCACCGTCAAGATGTGCCATGCCAACCCGGATGTTGCCAAACAGTGGCTGAAAGAAGTCGAGGCGGAGCTGACCAACAATCCCAACCAGACCATCTTCAGCGCCTCGCCCAACGACGGCTGGGCCAGCGGGCACTGCATCTGCGAAAAGTGCCGGGCGTGGGACCACCCCGACGGCGAGCCGCGGGTTTTTCACTGGCAGGGCCTGAGCCAGGAATACGTGGCCATGTCCGACCGGGATGTGACTTTCGCCAACCGCTGCGCAAAATTGCTGAAGGAGCGCTACCCGGACAAGGACTACTACGTGCTCATGATGTCCTACGGCCACTCCCGCCCGGCGCCGGTCAAGGCGCGCCCGGACGAAAACGTAATTATTTCCTGCGTGGCCAACTTCTTCGGCCGGTCCGACCTGGTTGACCGCGGGTCCACAAAAGGCGTTACCTACAAGCAGCAGTACACGGACTGGGCCAAAATGGTGCCGAAACTGATGTGGCGGCCGAACACGGGCAGCCCGGCTGGCTGGCAGCAGGGCCAGCCGGACGTCTCCATCAGCCAGACTATCGAGGACATGAAATTCGTCTCTTCCAACAAGTGCATCGGCATTTTCATTGATGGCGTGTGGGAGCACTGGGCCACGCAGGGCCCGCAGTATTACGCCATGGCCCAGCTGGCATGGAACCCCGCGCTGGACGCCCGGGCTCTCATGGAAGATTACTACCGCCGAGGATTCGGGAAGGCCGCCGGCGAGATCAAGGATTACTGGGACTATCTTGAAAAGACGCGCGAGGAATTCGTCCGGGGCGACCGGCCCTACTGGGAGGTTTACAACAAGGCGTTTTTCGACAAGGCCTATGGCTTCCTCGACCGGGCGGCCAAGGCGTCGGGAAAGGAACAGGAAAAGTATGCTAAGCGTGTTGAATTCGTTCGCGCCGGGCTCGATTGGACCAGGATGATTGTCGAGGTGCGCGAGTTGATGGTGAAGGTGAAGAAAAGCGAAGGCGAAGATGCCGAAGCTGTGAAACAGGTCCTGGCCGACTGGGCCAAAATGGAGGAGCTCTGCAAAAAGCATCCCTATGCCATCAACTGGGGACCGTGCCGGCCGGGGACCCCGCGCATGGCGGGTTTGCATCCGGACCACGTTGTGAAAGCAAAGAAAGAAAAGCCCAAAAAGGAAGCAAAAGATAATATATAGATGTAATTCCAAAAGTAGCCACGAAGAGGCACATAATTCACATAACATTGTGTTTCCCTGGCCTGTGGCCGGGCAGGCTTGTGCATTTTTGTGGCAACAGATACACCAGGAGGTAGAATAGTCGGTGCTGAATAATCAGATAAGCAATTGCGGCGCAAAGAAATAGATATTGACACGGGGTAAATAATTTGCAAGGATTTTGGGTAAAACAGGAGGGAACCCTGCAAATTATGAAGCCAAAAATGATGAATGAGACGCCGGTGCAACTGGAATTGGAACGGCATGGGGCAATACTTGAGAAAAT
>JBAYWJ010000364.1:0-3731 GCA_041674125.1 Kiritimatiellia bacterium | reverse complement strand
CCTTTTCGCGGTAAGCGGCGAAGGTTTCGGGCGGCACGAAGCGGGCAACGGGCCAGTGGAGCCTGGAGGGCGCGAGATACTGGCCGATGGTCAGGTGCCGACATCCGGCCGCGACAAGGTCGCGCATGGCGGCGAAGAGCTCAGCGTCGCTTTCGCCCATGCCGGCCATAAGCCCCGACTTGACAACGGGGGCCTTGCCGGAGGATGCCGCGCGCTTCAAAACTTCAAGGGATTTTCCGTAGCCGGCCTGCGGCCGGACGTCTTTCTGCAGGCGCTCGACTGTTTCCAGGTTGTGGTTGAAAACGTCGGGCCCGGCATCAAGCACGGTGTCGATGGACGCAGGCGAGCCCTTGAAATCCGGGATAAGCACCTCGATGGTGGTGTGCGCGCCCATGGCAGCGCGAATGGCGGCAACTGTATCGGCGAAAATAGAGGCGCCGCCATCGGGGAGGTCGTCGCGCGTGACGCTGGTGACGACCGCGTGGCGCAGGGAAAGTTTTTTTACGAGCTCGGCCGCGCGGCGCGGCTCGTCGGGATCCGGCGGGAGCGGCGCGCCGGACGCGACGGCGCAAAATTTGCAGTTGCGCGTGCAGATATTGCCCAGCAGCAAGAGGGTGGCCGTGCCGCGCTGGAAGCATTCCTGCCGGTTCGGGCAATGCGCGCTCTCGCAGACGGTATTCAGCCGACCATGCTTGAGCGCCGCGTGGACGCACGGCAGGCTGCCCTCCCCGGAAAGCCTGATTTTGATCCAGGGCGGTAGCCGCCGGCTTGCTTGGTTAAGCTTTTCATTCATAGGGCGCCGCAATGATATAAAATGCGGGTTGAATTGCCAACCAGTTTCGCTACAATGTCCCGGTTATTCAACAAGGGCAAGGTGGCATGCGCATGGGCGGCAAAAAGAAAAAACCGTTATTCGGGCGGGTGGCGATCATCGGGCTGGGCCTGATGGGCGCCTCGCTCGGCCTGGCGCTCAAGCGGGGCGGCTTGGCCGCAATGGTAATCGGCTATGCCCGGCGTCAGGAAACCAGGCAAAAGGCTCTGGCCGGAAGCGTGGTGGATATTGCCTGCGACCGGATCGAAGCGGCCGCGCACGGCGCAAACATCATTGTCATTTGCGCGCCGGTGGGCATCATCCCGGGGATGATGAAGGCGGTGGCGGCATCCGCGCCGGCGCCCGGCGCTGTGGTGACGGACGTGGGCAGCGTGAAGAGCCGCATAGCCGCCGAGGGTGACAGGATTTTTCGCCGCGGCCGCGCCGGATTTATCGGCTCCCATCCGATTGCCGGCTCGGAGCAGCACGGGCTGGAGAACGCGCGCGCCGACCTTTACCGCGGGGCGGCGGTCATCCTAACGCCCACGGCCAAAACCTCCGGCCGGGCCGTGAAAACAGCGCGGTTATTCTGGGAAGCGCTGGGGGCCGAGACCGTCATGGCGCGGCCGCGCGAGCATGACCGCATCATTGCCCGCACCAGCCATCTGCCGCACGCGGTGGCAGCGCTGCTGGCGGAGTGTGTCTCCCGGAATAATCCCGGCTTATACGGAAAGTTTTGCGGGGGCGGATTCAGGGATACGACCCGGATCGCCGAGGGCGAGCCCGGCCTCTGGCTGGACATCCTTGCTGAAAACGGCCGGTTTTTGAAGCCGGAGCTTGAATTTTTCCGCAAGGAACTCGACAGGCTGCTGGCAGGCTTCAAGAAGCGCGACAGCCGTGTTATTGCAGGATTTCTCGCGCGCGGCGCCGCCGGGCGCCGGCAGCTGCTTTCGGGCAAAACGGCCGTCGAATCAACGGCCAGGGGCGCATAAATATATGGAACAGGTAACGGTAAATCCATGCCGGCGTGTGAAAGGCACTCTTTCCGTGCCGGGTGACAAGAGCGTATCGCACCGCGCGGCCATGCTGGGCGCGCTGGGAGGGGGAGCTTCGCGCCTGAGCGGATACCTGATGGCGGAAGACTGCCTGAACACCCTCAAGGCCCTTCAGGCGCTCGGGGCGGAGGTTGCGATTGAGGGCGATCTGGTCACGGTGACCGGCGGGCGTTGGCGCGCCCCGTCCGGCGCGCTCGACATGGGCAATTCCGGAACCGGCATGCGCCTCCTGACGGGGTTGCTGGTGGGGCGGCCGTGGACCACCGAGCTTACCGGCGATGAATCGCTCCGGTCGCGGCCGATGGGCAGGATCAAGGCGCCGCTCGAGCAGATGGGCGCCCGCCTGGAACTGACGGGCCCGAAGGGGTGCGCGCCGATCAAGGTCACCGGCGGCCGGCTGCGGGCGATAGAATACGCCATGCCCGTGGCCTCGGCCCAGGTTAAATCCTGCGTGCTGCTTGCGGCCCTTTTCGCCGAGGGCGAAACGAGCGTGATTGAAAAAGCCCCGACGCGCGACCATACCGAAAAGATGTTCCTGCAGGCGGGAATACCGGTCAGGGTGGATGGCAACCGCGTAAGCCTCTGTGGCTACGGGGCGGAGGGGCCGGCGATAGGTCCGCTGAACCTGCGGGTACCCGGCGATTTTTCTTCAGCCGCCTTCTGGCTGGCCGCGGCGGGCGCCCGGGCCGGCGGCCGGGTTGAGATCGAAGGGGTGGGGTTAAATCCCAGGCGGACCGCTTTCCTGGACGTTTTACGGCGCATGGGCGCGGAGGTCCGCGTGACCCCCGAAAGCGGCGCCGGGGCGTTCGAGCCGGCGGGAAGGATTGAGGCGGAAGGCGCGGTCCTGCGCGGGATTGAGGTGGGCGGGGATACAATTGCGAACATTATTGACGAGCTGCCGCTGGTGGCGGTGCTGGGGGCCATGGCCGGGGGCACGACCGTTATCAGCGGCGCGCGCGAGCTGCGCGTGAAGGAATCGGACCGGATCGCCTGCATGGCTGCCAACCTGCGCCTCATGGGGGTGGAGCTGGATGAAAAGGATGAAGGCCTGGCCATCAGGGGCGGGCGCGGGATCCGCGGCGGGGCGCGCGTTGAAAGTTATGGCGACCACCGCATCGCCATGTCGGCGGCTGTCCTGGCGCTTTTTGCCGGGGAGCCGGTCACTATCCGCAACACCGCCTGCGTGGCGACATCATATCCGCAATTCTGGAATCACCTGAGGAGCATCGGTGCAGAAGTCAGCATTGGTCATTGCGATTGACGGCCCTTCGGCTTCGGGCAAATCGACCGTCAGCCGGCTCGTGGCGCGCCGTTTGAATTTTAACCACGTGGATTCGGGCTCGCTGTACCGCGGCGTGGCCTGGTTCCTGCTGGAACGGAAAACCAGGCTCGATGACTCACGGGCCGTGGCCGCGGCCCTGGGCAAGATCCGCATGGATTTCATGGCCAGGAACAACGCGATTTTATTTTCAATAAACGGCTCCGAGCTGGAGTCCGAACTGCGCTCGGAGGCTGTGAACGAGATCGTGAGCCCGGTGGCGGCTTTGCCGGCAGTGCGCGAATGGGTGGTTGACCGGCTCAGGCGGCTGGTCGCATACGGGAGCCTGGTGATGGAGGGCAGGGACATCGGCACGGCTGTTTTCCCGGAGGCGGCTTTCAAGTTTTATCTGGATGCCTCGCCGGCCGAGCGCGCCCGGCGCCGGGCTCTTGAATCCGGCGGGATGCCGGCCTTTGACGCTGTTTTGCGCTCAATAACAAAGCGCGACAGGACCGACTCCACCCGCGCCCGGGATCCCCTGAAGGTGGCGGAAGGAGCGCGGGTGATCCAGACCACGCAAATGAGCGCCGGGCAGGTTGCCGACCTG
>JBAYWJ010000363.1:0-3747 GCA_041674125.1 Kiritimatiellia bacterium | reverse complement strand
CTCCGTCCAGCCGGGCAGCAGGGCGAGCGCCGCGGGATCGTACATGGCGTCCCAGGGCGCGGGGGGATCGAAGGGATGATGCGGCTTGATGAAGCCGACCATGAGCAGTTGCGCCTTCCCGGTCCACTGTTCCAGCGCTTCCAGCGCCCGGTCGCCGATCCAGGTCGTGGAATGATGCGCTTCATCCAGGTCGGAACGCAGCGCGCCATACGCGCTCCAGTATTCGGCCGGGGCCTGCTCGCGGAATTCAGGGATCTGGTCAATAAGGTCGAGCCGGTCGCAAAGCCCTTCGGCCTTCAGCCAGCGATGGTAATCGTCGTCATAGCGTCCGGCGCCGCACTGCTCGGCCAGCAGCATTTTATCGAAGCCCACGTCCAGGTAGGTGGGCGTAAAGTGCATTTTCCCGATGGCCGCGGTCGCATAACCGGCATCCCGCAGCAGGCGGGGCAGCACGGGCAAGCCGGCCGGCAGCGTGCTGCGGTTCAAAATCCCCAGGTGCTGGTGCGCATAGGACCCGGTCAGGAGCGAATAGCGCGAAGGCGTGCAGACCGGGTAGGGGCAGAAGCTGTTTTCAAAAAGAACCCCGTCCGCGGCCAGGGCGTCGATATGGGGCGTCCTGATGTCCGTATTGCCATAGGCGCCCAGGCAGTCATACCGGTGCTCGTCAGCATAGATTATGAGGATGTTGGGTTTCTTTTTCAATGGCCGTCCTTATCCGTGCTGTTTCCCGCGTCTCGCCAGCCCGCCGGCTATGCCTGTATGATCCTGGGCATCGGCCGTGGCGCCTTGGCCATTTCCCCGTACAGGAATTTTAGAAGCAGGTCCCGCTTGAGATCCTGGTGCTCCGGCCGGTTCCATAGATTTTTATATTCAAGGGGGTCTGCTTGCAGATCGTAGAGTTCGCCGTAGTCGCGGTTATAATGAACCGTAATCTTGTAGCGCGCATTGATAAACGTGCGCATGTTTATCGTCGTAGGCTGGTGTTGATTTTCGATGATGACGTGGTCGCGGATGGTCTCCCGGTTTCCAAGCCACACCGCGCTCTCGTCCACGCCCGTCATGGTCCGGGGCACGGGGAGTTCCGCCATGCCCAGGAATGTCTGCGGCAGGTCGAGCGTTGACTGCAGTGAATGGGATACTTTTCCCGCGGGTATTTTTCCGGGCATACGCACCACCAGGGGCACCCGCAGCAAATCCTCGTAGTGATGGATGGCCTTGGCTGTCAGGCCGTGCTGCCCCCAGAAATCGCCATGGTCGGTGGTAAAGCAGACGAGCGTATTTTCCCTCAGGCCCAGCGCGTCCAGTTTGTCCAGGATCTTGCCGATATATTTGTCGAGCATCGTCACCATGCCGTACATGGTGGCGATATTTCGGGCTTTCTCACCCCTGGAGCTAAGGTGCGAACCCGCGCCGTGGATATAGTGTCCTTCCGGTTCATGGAACGCGGTGAAATCCGGTTGTTCCTGCCGGGACAGCCTGAAATAGGGCGGTTTGTCGTCAAACTCGCCGGGCACATAGTCGGGAACCGTAACGGCGCCGGGATCATACATGCTGGCATAAGGTTCCGGCACCATATATTGAGGATGCGGATCAAAGAAGCTGGCCCAGAGGAAAAAGGGCAGCCCGTTCCGGCTATATTCCTCCATCAGCGCATTGGCGCGTTCGGCAATCCACGCGTCGTAGTGAAAGTCCTCGGGAATATCCCAGCAACCCTCGCCGGCTTGCAAGCGCTTGCGCGCGGACTGCGGAAAATCCTTTTCCAACCCCCGCGCGCTGTCCGGCGTGGGCAGAAAATAATCACGCCAGTTTCGGCAGCCCTTCGCCTGCAGCCATAAGGCGTAATGCTGGCCGACTAGCGGCTCATCAGTATGGTTGCGCGCCAGCTCAACGTGTTCAAACCCATAAAACGGACCGTGAAAGCGGCGCCAGAAGTCGAGATCATGCAACGTAGGATAGGCCTCAAGCGACGGATATTCGTCCGTTGATGCCAGCGGTTGAAAATGCGCTTTGCCGACCAGCGCGGTACGGTATCCATGTTTCCGGAAGATGTCCCCCACGGTGGGGACATCTTCCATCAGTTTTGTGCCCAGTGAATATGCCCCGTGCTGGCTGGGATATAATCCGGTAATCCAGCTTGCCCGTGTGGGCGTACAGGTCGGATTGACGGTGTAAGCCCGATGGAACGTCGTCCCCTGCTGCACCAGCCTGTCCAGGTTGGGGGTTTTCACCTCCGGATTGAGATACCCCATGGCTTTCCAGTGATGCTGGTCACTGGTAATGAACAAGATATTTGGGCTCGGTGTGCTCATGTCCGGTTAAGTGTCGTCGCTGTTCAGTCGGTATCTTTCGCGTAGCGTGCATCCCCCAGCTCCGCCTGCAGCTTGTGGAGCTGCAGCTTAAGGTCCCGGGCGATCCCGGCGTATTCCGGTTCCGCATATACGCTGCGGAGCTCGCGGGGATCCTTCAGCAGGTCAAACAATTCCCACTCCGGCTCGGCGGGCTCGCCGATGGCGCCGGTTTGGCCGAGCGCGTCGGCGTAGTAATAGATCAGCTTGTGCCGCTTGGTCCTGATCCCGTAATGGGCATACACGTTGTGGTGGGCCTTGTGCATCCAGTAGCGGTAATACATTTCCCGGCGCCAGTCGGCGGGGGTTTCGCCGTGCAGCAGGGGGCGGAAGCTGCGGCCCTGGAACTCCCGGGGGATGGGGATCCCGGCCAGGTCAAGAAAGAGCGGCGCAAAGTCCACGTTAAGCACGATGTCTTCGTTGCGCGTGCCCGGCTTGACTTCCCGAGGATAACGCAGGATGAAGGGCATGCGCAGGGATTCTTCATACATGAAACGCTTGTCGTACCAGCCGTGGTCGCCGAGGAAAAAGCCCTGGTCCGATGTGTAGATCACCACGGTGTTCTCGGCCAGGCCTTCGGCGTCAAGGTAATCCAGGACCCGCCCGACGTTGTCGTCGATGCTGGCCACCACCCGCAGGTAGTCCTTGATATAACGCTGGTAAGCCCAGCGGCGCAGTTCGTTCTCCGGCAGCCCCACGGGCATCTCCGATTTCATGTCGGTCACGCTCATGTGTACGCCCAGGCGCATTTCGGCCGCCCGTGCCGCCGCGGCGCGGTGGGCATAATCGTCGTAGAGCGTTTCGGGTTCGGGAACATCCCGGTTGAGGTAGAGGTGCGCATGCTTCTCATCCGGAAACCAGGGACGGTGGGGCGCCTTGTGGTGGTAGAGCATGCAGAAGGGCTGGTCGCGTTTGCGGCCCTTCAGCCAGTTGAGCGTCAGGTCGGTAATGATATCCGTAACATAGCCCGGGACCGTGCGCTTGGCGCCGCCATCCGGTCCCTTGAAAATGAACTCCGGGTTATGATAAAAACCCTGGCCCGGCAGGACGGCCCAGTCATCGAAACCGGTGGGGCAATGCTCCGGGCCGGTGCCCAGGTGCCACTTGCCGAAAACGGCGGTCTGGTATCCGCTCGCCTGCAAAAGCTTGGGGAACGTCGGCAGGCGGTTATCCATCCAGGTCGAAAGGGTGGTGACGCCGTTCACGTGATTGTAGGTTCCGGCGAGGATCGCGGCCCGGCTGGGCGTGCAGATGGAGTTCGTGCAGAAACAGTTGTCCAACCGCATCCCGCCGGTGGCAATGCGATCGAGATTCGGGGTTGTGTTAATGCGGCTGCCGTAGCAGCTCATCGCGTGCGCCGCGTGATCGTCGGCCATGATGAAGAGGATGTTAGGCCGCGCTT
>JBAYWJ010000362.1:0-3769 GCA_041674125.1 Kiritimatiellia bacterium | reverse complement strand
GGCCGGACTTCCGCCCAGCCATGTCATTCACGCCTACTTTCCTTCCCCGGGGGCCATGGAAATCTGCCGCTCGCTGCGAATCGGCTTCGCGGTCCAGCCGGCCTTCATCCGTGACTGGGGCGACACTCTGCCGGAGTTCATCGGGGCCGGCCGGGCCGCCCGGTTCCTGCCCTTGAAGACAATGCTGGCCGAAGGCCTGAGCCTGGGCGGCGGATCGGATGCACCGATTGTGGGCATGGCTCCCATCGCCGACATGGCGGCCGCCATGTCGCGCCGGACCGCCGGCGGAAAACTGCTTGATCAAAGCGAATGCCTTGGGGCGGACGAGGCGCTTCAAATCTACACCCGCGGCGCGGCCGCGCTTGCCGGCAAGGAAAAGGTCTCCGGCGCAATAGAAACCGGCATGGCGGCCGACTTCACGGTGCTTGACCGCGATCCTTGCGGTCTGGCGCCCGGCGAGGTGGAAAAGCTGAAGGTGCTGATGACCGTAACCGACGGGTGCATCGTATGCCGCAACGATTCCTGATCGGACCCCGGCGCGGGCCGGGACAGGTGATATTTAGCTTATTAATTCATTGGCATAAAAAAAACGGGGAGTTTAAACATGAGCATCACACTGCACGAGGCACTGAAAAAGCGCGGCTATAATTTCCGCCAGCACCAGGAGGAACAGGGCTGGGGATGGTTCGCTCCCAACGTGGTTGACATGGACTACATGCAGCGCGACTGCCTGAAACACGGCGGCGTAAAGGGCCTTAAAGAATACCTCGACAGCCAGCTTTACCGCCCACCCTGGGGGCTCTGGACCTTCCCGGCATTCGACATAGAAGCCCCCCTCCCCCGCCGTCCAGACCTGCTTTTGGCCCGCGGCGGCAAGGCCGCCGCCATGATCATCGCGCCGCGGCTCAACAAGGCTTTATGGTCAATGGCCGGCGACCTGGCCAAGGCCGTATGGAGCCAGTGCCGGGTTAAGCTGCCCGTGGCCGACGACGGCGGCGATGCGGGGTTGCTCGAAAAACAGCCCCTGATCATTTTCGGCGGCTCGCACGAGAACGCGCTGGCGATGAAGCTGGCCTTGAGGCACAGGACTTTTTTCGTGGATGCGGGCGTTCCGGGCGAAGGCGGCTGGGCCGTTACGACGCATGCGGGCCTGAACGCCGCGGGCAATAACGCGCTCCAGGTTGCCGCCGGCGCGGAGCACCGGAAAAAGGTCCTGCAGGTGATGGTCAGCGCCCTCGCCTCCGAAGGCGACAGCCTGCTCATGCGGCACATTCACTGCATCGGGCACGGCAAGGAAATGGCAAAAAGCTTCCCGTCCTGGGACGCTTTCGCCGCCAGCCTGCCCAAGCGCGTTATCCAGCTCCAGGGCAAGGCCGGCGAGGTCCCAAAGGATATCCGCGCACTTTCCGAACTCCTGGCCCAGGGGCTGGACAGCGGCGGGATCGAGAAAAGCACCTACAACGTTGCGCCGGTTGACATCGCCAATGACTGCGCGCGCTACTACCAGCTTTCAGCCGACCCGCGCGCCCTGCAGCTCTTCCGCGAGCTCCTTTTCCGGCTATGCGATTATTATTTAAAGAAGCCCGGCGGCGCCTGCTATCCCGCCGACCTGGATTTCCGGCTGGGACTGCTGGTTCTGAATTTCGCCAGGCTCGAGCACCAGCCGCTCTTTGAAGACGAGGAGCGCCTGATCCTGGCCAACCTGCTCCTGGCCTGCACCCGCTCGGTCTATGAATATGCCGTGAAAATATGGCCCGCGAAGCGCGTATCCGACGCGCGCCACAACCACCAGACCTTCCCGGCGCTTTCGCTCCTGTTCGCCTCAGACTACTTCAGCCGGTTCAACCTGCCTTATATCCGCGACTGGCGCGCCTACACTGATGAAATCTTCAGCGGCGCGCTCTGGCGCCGCAGCAAGCAGTGCGAAAACTCGCGCTCATACGAGCCTTTCGTATTCGAACACGCCGCCGCCTACGGGGCCTTCACCGGGCGCGGCCTTTCGCTCTTCAAAGGCGACTGCTTCAAAAAAATGGTTGAGCGCCAGATGGGCGCCACCGACAATTTCTTCAGGATGGTAGACTACGGCGACACTGGCATTCACCTGGAGCCGGTGGACTCGGTTTCGGCGCGGATGCTGGCGATATACGCGAATGGCCCGGTCCGCTGGTTCGCCGGCGAGGGCTTTGCCCGGATGCCGAATTACATCGGCAGTTCCTTCCTCGATTACCCGGGCCTGCGCTCCGCCCGCGCGAAGGCTCCGCCTGCGGCAGGCGCATGGGAGTGCATGCCGCTCGAGCCGGTGTTCATAAATGAAGTTGCGCCGGGATTCCCGAGGGAGCTTGCCTTTGACAAGCTCGCCTTCCGCACCGGGTGGGGCAACGACGACCATTATCTACTCCTGGAAGGTGTCGGCGGCAAGGTTTCCCACTCCCACCGCGAAACGAACGGCATTGTCCGCCTGAACCATCTCGGGCGCCACTGGGTCGTGTCAAACGGCTACGGCCGCCGGGTCGGCGTTACGAACGTGACCAAATCATTCGGCACGCGCGAGCTGGGGCCGGCGGATCATAACATGCTACTTTTAAAGCGCAGCGGAAAGATAGCTACCGACCTTACATTGAGCGCCTTGCTCCAACGCGGGCAGAAAGGCAAGCTTCTTTACGCCACTTCAGCCCAGCTTGATTACAGCGGGGTGAACTGGTTCCGGACCCTGATCATTGCGGCGAACGAATACACGCTGGTTATTGACAGGATAGAAGTGATCAAGCCTGGCCTGGAAACGGCCCATGTTGAATGGAACTGCCTGGGAGAGGCGAGCCCAGTGGAAAATGGATTCCGACTGGAGCAGAAAGGTGTTTTCATGGATGTCCTCAGCGCCTCGGGCTGGCGCGCGGAACAGGGGGTAGCGGACCAGTCGGCCTGCTGGAAAGGCATTTTGGAATCGAACGCCTACCCCTACGCATCGTTCCCTCTGGCAAAATTGATTTTCCACATGCCTTCGCCCGAGCTTGGAAATAAATGCTGCCTCGGCACGCTCTTTGCGGCAACCAGGTCAGCCGCCGGCGCTTACAAGATTGCCCAGGACAAGGGATCTATTATAATTGAGGGGCCGCACAAGGGCCTCAGCGGGTTACGGGTTGCCGATCGAGACCTGTCGGTGAGCATCAAGGGCAACAAATGCGAGGTGCGCTTTGACGCCGTTCCCGAAGCGGGCAAAAAGATTGCGGACTGGGCCGCGCGCCGGGATCACAGCCTCGATCCATATTAACGCAGATCATGATACGCCAGGGCTATAAATCACACGGCCGGCTTTAGAAAACGGGCCAGGTCGAGCCTGGCCTTGAATCCGCGCGTTGCTATGCGCGCGACCACATGCCCCGGTTGCACTTCCAGCGCAAGGTTGGCCCCGGCAACGCCCGGCGCCAGGAGCATGGCCAGGACGGATTCCCGCTGCTGCACTTCCGTGCACCAGCGGATGAGGGTCGCTTGCGGCGCGGTCGGCATGGTGGGTGCGGTCGAGGCGCTGCAGAGCACCGCCGGCACATCCGCCGCGCAGACCACCTGCAGTTGCGCCTTCCTGCCCCTTATTAAAACCCGGTTGACGCGGAAAGCAACCCGCGCGAAAGTGTGGATGCGGCTTTCAACCCGGCCGGCGTGCGGCATGACAACCCGGTCAACCACCAGGAAACATTTTTTAGCGACCATGAGAATGACCCGCCCGCAGAAATCCGCCGCCGGTCCGTTCTGGCGCGTCAGGCCCATGGCAGAG
>JBAYWJ010000361.1:0-3795 GCA_041674125.1 Kiritimatiellia bacterium | reverse complement strand
TGACCGCGGCGTTCAGCACCATCCCGAGCCGGGCATCCCACTGCCCGTTGAGGATGAGAGTTAAAAGCGACAGGGCGCGGTTGACGACGGCGCGGTGCTCGCAGTGAATGACGAAGAAATCGCCCGGCCTGAGCGAGCCATCCAGGTACGGGATATAGAGCTGCCAGCCCTCGGCCGCCCACTGGTCCCACCACGGCAGGGGCGAGCCGTAGAGATGAATCAGGGCCAGCTTTGATCCGAGAATGGCGAGGAAAACCGATGCCAGCCAAGGAAGGATGATGGTGTTTTTCATGGGCCAAATACAGCTCCGGCTTTGAATGTACCACCGGGGCGGGCCGCGCGCAAAACAAATCCTTGGCCGCCGCGCCAACGAGCGCATCAGGGCTTGCGCAGCAGGATTTGCATATTGGACGTTTTGGCGGTGAAGAGCTGCTGGGCCGCGTCAATTATCGAACCGGCCGCCATGAGGAGCGGGCTATACAGGTGAAACCTGTTGTAGACAAGCGGCGGGAACCCGCGGTCTTTGAGCAAATGGTGCATGGAGAGCACCCAGGAATAAGGGGAATGGCGATAAATGATCTCCCGCACTTCCAGCCCGCATTCGCCCGCGAGGCGGCTGAAATTTTTTGCATCGAACAGTACCCAGTGGCGCGGGAAATGATATTCAAACCAGTAATGGCCCTTGAAGGCCCTGGCGCTGAGGCAGTCGGTGTTGGGGGTCTGGATCAGCAGGCTGCCCCCGCTTTTCAGGAGCCGGGCGGCCATAGCCAGCACCTCGCCCGGCCGGGCCAGGTGCTCGATCAGGTTCCGCATGAAAATGACGTCAAAGCTTCCCCCGGGCATGTCGATGCTCTCGATCAGCCCGCCGATGGTCTTGAAGCCGCGCGATTTCAAGTCAACCAGCACCTGCGCATTGACGTCGTTACCGTAAAAATGGATATTTTTGGGCCCATATTTCCGCAGGCGCTCGAGGAAAAGCGGGTCGCCGCAGCCGGCATCGAGCACGCTGCCGGTTTCGGGCAGGAGCCTGAGGAAAGAGCGTAGCCTGATTTTTTCAAGGACCATGTTGCGGAAAAAGAGAACGGGGTTATTACTCCTGTGAAAAAAATAACTGAGGTAACAGCGCGGGTAAATCCGGTCTATCTCGGAAATGTCCGGCCGGTCCTGCAAATACAGCACGCCGCAGCTCAGGCACTTCACGAAAGAAAAACTCTCCGCGGAGGTGTCGTATTCATAATCGGCGCCATGGGCCCAGGGCGCGCGCGCGGCGGAAGAACAGAGCGGGCACGCCACGGCGGTTTTTCGGATGGGATCACTTTTCGGCATACCAATACCAACTTCAGTCGCGCCGCAGGCGCCGGGAAAGAATCCCGCGCATGTTTGCCCCCAGGATCGGGGAAATAATTTTGTCCGGCACATCCAGGGAAAGAAGCCTTCCCAGCTCCCAGTCGATGCTGTGATAAACGGCATCTGTTCCGAAAACGATTTTCCGGTTGCCGACCTTTTCTATCGTCTTTTCCCACAGGTGCGTGGAGCAGAAACTGCCGCACCATTCGAGGTAGACATTCCGGTGCGCCAGAGCGAGGGCCTCGGCCTCGGGACGGCCGGCATCGTTCCCTCCGGAATGGCCGAGAATAAAAATCGCACGCGGGTGGCGCTTCACGACGGCCTCCAGCCGCCCCGGCGAATCCAATCCGCCGCTGCCCCAGGAATGGATCAGGATCGGCAGGCGATGGCGGCCGGCATATTCCCACGCCGGCGTGAAAACCGGGTCGGTGACCGGCACCTTCCAGTAGCTGCAGAGAATCTTGAACCCTACGAAAAAATCGCGTGCGAAATATTCGTCCAGCTTTCCGGCCAGGGTGCCGGCATAAGCCGGATGGAATGATACCATGCCTTTCAGGCGGCCATGGTGCGGGAGCGTGAGCTTTTCGAGGAACTCGTTCCCGGCAACAACGTCATCGGCCAGCGGGTTCGAGCCGGGGAATGTAACGGTCAAATCCACGCCGATGCGGTCCATGCGCGCGAGCATCTGGCGCACCATGGCATCGGAATCACCCTCCTCCATGTACCAGCGCGAGGATGGCCCCAGGTGCGAATGGGCGTCAATGACCGGCACACCGAGCCTCTCGCCCCTCAAGAGCTTCTTCCAGAAAGAATTATCCGACTTGCCCGCCGGCTTAACAGCAGGCGGCGGCGCCTTAAGGCCGAGAATTCCGGCCATGTTGCCGCGCGCGGCCATGCAAACTGTTTTCCGGTCAAGCCCGCCGTTGAGCAGCCCGGCGATGGCGGCGCCGGCGTGCGAACGCGGGCCCATCCCGAAGACGATGCGCTCGGGCCCGAACTCCCTCGCAAGCAGGTCCAGTGTGCCCTGGGTGTGCATCCAAGAAGTCTCGGCCAGTATGTTCCGCTGCCGGCGCATGCAATCAAAAACCCTGCCCATGTCGCCCCACATGGCCTCGGTGATGATGAACTTCATCGCGGGGAAGCGCTCCGCCAGAAAAAGCAAAGGCTGCCCGTCGCCGATATCTCTTGAGTGGACCATGAGGACCGGCTTGAAACGCGCCAGATGCTTCAGCAGGAATTCGAGCTGACGCAGGTCGTAATAAAGATCCTTCGGCAGGGCGCGCAGCGCGCGGATCTTTTCCCTGCGCATGGCTTCCACCAGGTCGTCCAGGGCGCCCTTCTCGTAAAGCATCGCCGGCGCTATAACCAGCGCGGGGAATATGCGGTTGCGCGCCGCGGGGCAAGCGCTGATGGATTCCAGCAGCCGCCGGTTGCCGCCGGGCGCGTGGGGCACGGAAGACTTGTTCCAGACCAGGGCCTGGGCAATTCCGAGGCGATCCATCTCGCGCAGGAAATCCTCCAGGCGCGGGTAATCGGGCGTCTCGGCCACGTTCAGGCCGATTGAGCCGTTGGCGTTAAATAGAATCACGTTTCTGCTCATGCTTGGTATTTAATTATTTGAATTTTGTTATTGTTTAGCATTTCGGATTTCGAGCTTCGAATTTATTCACCATCATTCCGCCTTCACTCCCGGCACGCCCAGGCCGGCGGCGCGGCCCTTGAGGTAGCCCTCGTTGCCCTGCATGCCGCAGCCGTCCCATTCGAATGAAGTCACGATCCCGTCGCCGCAGCCGCAAACCTCCCGCGTGGACCGGACCGCGCCGTAAAGCCTGTTCAGAAACTCGTGGGCCGGGAGAACATCGCCGAACTTCAGGCCCGTTTTCTGGAGGACGTCCAAATCTTTCTTCTGGTCCCGAAGGGAACAAGTCGAGATGCACTTGGATTTTTTCGGGTTCCACGAGTGGCATGGCGGGCAGATCATGCATTCAGAGGCCCTCACCAGCCGGACGGGGATATCGGGATTTTTGCAAATGATATCGATCGCCTCGAAGAGATTGTCCACGGCAATCGGCGCGATTTTTTCCTGCCCGCCGTGGAAGCAGGTCATGCACATAAAGTGGTGCGGCCGGATATCAAGCATGCCAGAGGCATACATTTCCCGGACCGATTTTTTCTTGGCACGCTCCTTTTGCCTGGAGTCGCGCGGCGGGATAATGGCGGCCACACCTGCCGCGACGCCCTTTTCGTAATGGCCGGAAACGGCGAACCGGCATCCCTTCCAGGCTTCCGGCATCCCCTCCCCGTAGCCGCAGATGCCGGCGGCGGAAGGAATTTTTTTCAAAAGCCTCACGAACAGGTCGCGGGCGGGATGAACAGCGCCCGGGGCCAGGCCCAGGCGCTGGATGATATCGAGGTCGCGCTTGGCATTATAAAGCTCCCCTTCAGGGG
>JBAYWJ010000360.1:0-3831 GCA_041674125.1 Kiritimatiellia bacterium | reverse complement strand
TTCCCTGCCCTGTGCCATTGCCGATTATTACGCCGCGCAGAACGGCCAGACGCCGTCTGGCCCATTCACGAGCTGGGAAACCGCCGCCAGCAACATCCAGGACGCGGTTAATGCCGCCAGCACCAATGACACGGTCTGGGTCGGCGCCGGGCGTTATCGCGTGCCGACCAATGCAGTGTGGTGGGTGGGCACAAATGTGGTCTACATTGAAAAACCGATCACCCTGCGCAGTTCCAACGGCATCCCGGAAAGCACCATCATTGACGGCGAGGGCAAAAACCGCGGCATCGCGGTCTGGAATACGAACGCCGGCACCTCCAATCAATTTATCATAGAAGGTTTCACCGTTTCCAACTGCCATGCCACCAATTTCGGGGGCGGAATACTGTTTTATCACAGCCGGGCCGTATGGACCGGCACGGTGCTGAACTGCATCGTCAGCGACAACACCGTGGCCTACGGCACCAACACCTTGTCAACCAGCTATAACCTCTCCCCCGGCGCATACGGCGGCGGCATCTGCAGTTTCCTTTACACCGGCCCCAGCCCTTTCGCCTTCATTGTTTCTAACTGCATCATCCGCAACAACCGGGCCTTGTCAGGTCTGTCATATGAATCCAGCTACTGCTCAAGTTACGGCGGGGGCATTTACGTCCGCGATGCCGGACAAAAATATATCGTTAACAATATCATTGAGAGCAATTCGGCCACCATGGGAGGAGGTGGTTACTTTGAACACGGGAACACCCTGATTGAAAAATGCGTGATCAGGGGCAACAAAGCCCTTTCATCCGGCAACGGGAACGATCAGAATACGGTTCAGGGCGGCGGCTGGTATCTGGGCTCCGGGCAAATCGCCGGCGGGGTTCCCCCGGGCATACATGTTGTGAAAAACTGCCTGTCTTACAACAACACCAGCGCCGGGCGCGGCGGAGGGCTCCTGACTTGGGGCGGCCAGGCCGAATTATACAACCTGACCATCACCAGCAACAAGGCGGTCTATGCCGGGTCGGGAATCGGGATGCGCGGCGTTGTCCAGGGATCAAGCCTGAGGATGTGTAATTCCATCGTATATTCCAACACCATTGATGATATTTTTTGCGATAAGTACACGAACACTTTTGTCACGAATTCATGCGTTGGATTCACAAACAACCTGATAGATGGCTCTGGCAACGCCACCAACGGCCTGCTCGGCTCCGGCAACATCACCAGTTCCCCCGCCTTCGCCAACTTTGCCGGCCAGGATTTCCACCTGACGATAGCGTCGCCCTGCATGAACAGCGGCCTCAACCAGCCGTGGACCGACGGCAGGGCGCTTGACATCGCAAATCGCCCGCGGATAGACAGGTTTTCCGGCCGGGTAGACATGGGCTGCTACGAATATATTCCCAAAGGCATTCTTTATAAGGTGCGTTAATTCTGCCTGGTTGCTAAATCGGGCAGAAAATATATAATGCTTTCATGACAAAAACCCGGCCTGTCCTTGAAAAATTTTTCGTTAAAAACGATCCTGTTCCCATAGCCATCCACTTTCACTCCGGAAAATACACACAGCCCAATATCCTGACCTATCACCGCGAGGGTGAAGTTCATTTTTTCCGGCGCGGTTCGGGCGGCTATTTCATCGAGGGCCGCAATTACGCCTTCAAGCGTTATTCCGTAATCATCATCCGGCCCGGCGAAATCCACAACTTTGTCCCTGTCCCGGGCATCCAGGTTGAAAGGATCTCGCTCCAGTACCTGCCTGATTTTCTGGGCCGGGACCAGGGCATTCTGGCCTTCACGCCGGAATACCCGCGCTCCTTCCGGCTGGAAGACCGCCAGGCCACGCGCCTTGAAATGCTCATCCGGCAGATTGACGAAGAACTCGTCCACCATTTCCCAAACAAGCCTTCCATGCTGGCCTGGAAACTGAAGGAATATTTATGCCTGGTCGGACGTTATGCCGTTGCAAACAAAAACCAACCTGCCGTTGCCAACCCAGCCGCCGAACAGCTCATTGACTATATCGAGGAAAACTTCGCCCGGAAAATAAACCTTTCCCAGCTGGTCGCCAAATTCGGCTATTCCGCGGACTACCTTTCCATGCTGTGCAAGAAACTGACCGGGCTCAGCGTCAAGCAGTATATTCTTTCGCGGCGCATCCTCGAGGCCAAGCGCCATCTGGAACGCCAGCCGATGCTGACCGTGGCCGCCATTGCCGAAAAGGTTGGATACGACAACCTGGCCCTCTTCAACCGGGCCTTCAAAATACACGCCGGCTATGCGCCGGGCGAATACCGCCGGGCAGTTTCCGGAAAATAGCATATCCATTCCGGAAAATAGGCTTCCCGTGGAACCGGAAATAATACTAGACTGGGCGCCAACAGGGTATTGTTGTTGCGCTCCTGAATAAATGAGGAAACAGATGTATATCCATAAAAGCCGGCTTGGCAGTCTCCACAATTTGATGTTCAGCGGTTTTATTGTCGGACTTTCGCTCTGGCCGTTTTCAAGCAAACTGGAGCTGGCCCGCAACGGGAAAACCCAATACACGGTCATCCAGGCCGAAAACGCAACCGAGCCGGAAAAGTTCGCCGTTCAGGAGCTGACCAATTTCCTCACCCGCGTCACCGGCGCCTCATTCCCGGTCGTGGCGGAATCGGCGCTTTCCGGCAAAGAAAGCGGCATTTATGTTGGCTGGACGGAGAAGGCAGTTGGGGAAGGAATCGAGACGGCAAAATTGGGCGAGGAAGAATGGGTGATCCGAAGCGTGGGGAAAGATCTGATCCTGGCCGGCGGCAGGCCGCGCGGCACCATGTACGCGGTCTATGAGTTCCTCGAAAAACAGGCCGGCTGCCACTGGCTGGATCGCCAGACCGAAGTCGTCCCTTCCCGTCCAACCCTGAAAATTGACAAGCTGGATATCCGCGCCAAGCCCTGGTTCTGGGAACGCAACTTAGGCTGCGGCCTGGGCACACATGATGACCGGTGGCTCTATTTTATCCGCAACAAAAGTTACCGGTATGACCTCGGGGGGCGCACAAATTTCTTCCCGGCCGGCGCATTCTATCCGCTGCATGGTTCCCCGCACGTCGGGCATTCTTTTTCATATTTTGTAAACGCCAAGGACTGGTTCGAAACCCACCCGGAATATTTCTCGCTGGATGCCTCCGGCAAACGCCTGCCGGCCTATGACGAAGCCGGCCCGGGCCAGCTCTGCCTGACCCATCCGGACGTGCGCCGCATCACCCTGGAAAAACTGCGCGAATATATTGCCAAGGACCGCGCGCTGGCGGCAAAGGGCTTTATTTCCAAGTATCAGTCCCTAACCAACGCCGTGCCGCCCCCGCGGGTTTACACGATCGGGCAGAACGACAAATACGACGCTCACTGCAAGTGCACGAACTGCCAGGCCATCGCCAAACGCGAGGGCAGCGAGAGCGGGCCGCTGGTGGATTTTCTTAATTATCTCGGCGAAGAAATTGAAAAGGAATACCCGGACGTAATCCTCAAAACCTCTGCCTACAACCTGACCGAGCCCCCGCCGAAAACGATCCGGCCTCGCAAGAACGTCCTGATCGGCTGGTGCGATGTGTATAGCGCCTGCGATGGAATGCGCCCCCTGAACCACCCCTGGAACAAGAATCATTATGAGGAAATAAAGGCCTGGGGACAGGTTGCCCCGCTGCTTGGCATCGGCGACGATTACTGGACCACCCTGAGCTATTACAGAGAGTTACCCCTGCCCTGGACCATGGCGCAGTGCCTCGGGCCGGATATCCGCCACTATGCCGGCTGCGGCTGCACGACTTACTACGCTGAAACCGGCTATTATATGGACCCCGG
>JBAYWJ010000359.1:0-3855 GCA_041674125.1 Kiritimatiellia bacterium | reverse complement strand
GCGACGATGCGGCCCAGGCACAGGTCCACCGACTCCACCGCGACCTGGGTCGCCTGGAAAATACCCGTGTGCCCGACCATGTCGCCGTTGGGAAAATTGAGGCGTATGAAGTGGAACCTGTTTTGCGTTATTTCCGCCGCAACCCGGTCGGTGATTTCGGCGCATTTCATCCACGGCCGCTGCTCGAAGGGCACAATGTCTGAGGGGATTTCCACGTATTCCTCAAGCTTGTCGTTGAACTTGCCCGAGCGGTTCCCGTTGAAAAAATAGGTCACGTGGCCGAACTTCTGGGTTTCGCTGATGGCCAGCTGGCTGACGCCGGAGGCGCAGAGCAGCTCCCCCATCGTCCGGCTGATGGCAGGGGGGCTTACCAGGTAGCTTTTTGGTATTTTAAGGTCGCCGTCATACTGCATCATGCCGGCATAGCAGACGCGCGGGCGCGGGGAGCGGTCGAAGGCATCGAAAACTTCGTCCTCGAAGGCGCGGCTGATCTCTATCGCGCGGTCGCCGCGGAAATTAAAGAAGATGACGCTGTCGCCATCCTCGATCGGGCCGAGCGGACGGCAGTTTTCAGCCACGACGAAAGCCGGCAGGTCCTGGTCAATGACGCCCGGGCTTTCGCGGCGATAGGCCTCAATGGCCTCGCGCGCGGAGGCAAACTGGCGCCCTTTTCCAAGCACGTGCGTGTCCCACCCGAGCTTGACCATATTCCAGTTCGCGCCGTAGCGGTCCATGGTGATGCGCATCCTGCCGCCGCCGGAGGCTATGCGGTAATCCACCCCGGCCTTCGCGTTGAGCCCGGACAGGAATTTCTCGAAGGGATCTACGTATTCCAGGGCCGAGGTCTCGCCTACGTCGCGCCCGTCCAGCAGAACGTGCACGCGCGCGCGGCGGATGCCCTCTCCGGCAGACTGGAGCAGCATGGCCCTGAGGTGGTCAAGGTGGCTGTGGACGTTGCCGTCGGAAAAAAGGCCTATAAAATGCAGCGTGCTTTTTTGCTTCAGGCAGTTGCCGGCGAGCTTCCGCCAGGCGGAGTCCTTGAACATCGAGCCGTCGCCGATGGCCCTGTTGACCAGCATTGCGCCCTGGTCAAACACGCGGCCGCACCCGATCGCGTTGTGCCCGACCTCGCTGTTGCCCATGTCGGCGTCGCTGGGAAGCCCCACGGCCGTGCCGTGGGCCCTGAGCTGCGTGCAGAGCGAATTTTTACCAAGCCAGTCGAGAGTGGGCTTCAGCGCCGAGCGGACGGCGTCGCCCTCCGGGTACTTTCCGATCCCCACCCCGTCCATGATGGCCAGCACGACCGGCCCGGCCGGACCGTTGAATTTCGATTTTTTCAGTTTTTCCATTTTGTCAGTTCCTGCGCGGCAGCCGCGGCTGCTTTTGTTAAAAACAAGCGAAAACTGGCGGCAATGATGAAGGAAGGCTTTCGCTTTGTCAAGCGGTTGCGCGCCCGGAGGAAACAAACACGCCCGGCAACGCCCCGGTATATGCGCCATTCTCTATCACGGCAACGCCGTTCACCAGCACCAGGCCGATTCCCGACGGGTATTGGCGCGGGTTATCAAAAGTGGCCCGGTCTATGACTGTTTTCGGGTCGAAAATAACTATGTCGGCCCATGCGCCCTCGCGCAATGTGCCGCGGTCATTCAGCTTCAACCGGGCGGCCGGCAGTCCGGTCATGCGCCGCACTGCTTCTTCCATCGAAAAAATGCCGAGGCCCCGCGCGTAGTGCCCGAGCACGCGCGGAAAACTGCCAAAAGCCCGCGGATGCGGCAGGGCGTCGCCGGCGGCGGGCGTCCAGGCATCCGAACCAACCGCCGTATTCGGGTGCCGCATGAAAGCCTGGAGATCATTTTCTGCGATACCGTGAAATATACAGTATATTGCGGTCTGGGACGGAAAGCGTGCCACGATTTCGAGGAGCGTTTCGGCCAGGCCGGAGGCGGAATCAGAGCGGCCCTGCGCCGCGGCTACCGCAGCCAGCGACCGGCCGCCCAGGGCGGCATCCGGCGCTGATGAAATAACGATCCGCCTGCCGTCAGAATCATAAGCATCGACCAGTTTTGCGATGATTTCCTCCTTAAGCCTGGCCCGCTGAGCCCGGTCAGCGAGGCGCGCGCGCATTTCGGCCTCGCCGCCCTCCTGGGCCCAGGCCGGGAACATCAGGAGAATGCGGCCGCAGAATGCCGTGTAAGGGTATTGATCCTGGGTTACATCAAGGCCCTGCGCGGAATACCCGTCAAGCAGCCGCAAGGCGCCCGTGCTTTTCCCATGGTTTTTGACGCCGATCGCCTTGATGTGGGAAATATGCGCCGGCATGGAAGCCGCCTGCGCGATCTCCAGTGTTTCCCTGATTGAATCCAGGAGCCCGGCGCCCTCGTCGCGCATGTGGCTTGTATAATAGGCGCCGTATGGCGCGGCCGCGCGCGCCAGCTCAATCACCTCGGCTGTTTCCGCGTAGTTGCCGGGCACGTATGTCAGGCCGGAAGAAAATCCGCAGGCGCCGTTCAAGCAGGCCGTTTCCACCAGCTTCCGCATCTGTCCCATTTCCCGGGCGGAGGGCTTGCGGTTTACATTGCCCATGGCCTTGATCCGGACGCTGTTGTGCCCAATGAGCATGGCGATGTTCGGCCCGCAGGCGCCCGGGCACCTGGCGGTAAATTCCTTCATGTCCAGCGGGGAAAATCCGCAATTTCCGCCCACTACCAACGTTACCCCGCACTGCAGGAAATTCTCGCACGGCCCCGGCATGCAGTGCGTGTGCAGGTCAATAAAGCCCGGCGATACCATCCGCCCCGCGGCATCGATGACCTTATCTGCCGCGCCGGAAACACAGTGCGCGAGGGCTGCTATCCGCCCTCCGCGCACGGCCAGCTCCCCCGGTCTGCCCGGCGAGCCGCTGCCGTCCACCAGGATTGCGTTGACTATTTTCAGGTCGTGCTTTCTGTTCACCAGTTTTTCTCCTCGATGGCGGCCAGGGCGGTGGCGATGAAGGCGCGCGCGCCCTTGGCCCGCATTTCGGAGGTGTTCAGGCCGAACCACGGGAATTCGAAGGCCGCGCAGACCGTGCCGTACTTATAATTCAGGTAATGTTTCCAAAGCCAGTTTTTCCGGTGCCTTTTGCGGGCCTCAGCCGGGGAGAGACTGTCAAGACCCATGCGCTTGTAATCATCCGCAAGGGTCCTTACTTTCCAGCGCTTGAAATGGAGGCTGTCGGCGGGCATGTGGACCAGGATGCGCTCAGCCAGGGAGCTTTCGAGCGGCATGAGGCCGTCGGTGAACTTGTATGTCCAGTTGTGGATGTTCATGTAGACCGCGGGCCTGACCCGGTCAAGGGCCGCGCGCAGGGCCGCGTGGCCGGGATCCGGCGCGGTGTGGACGCGGCACATATCGGCCCCTTTTTCCCAGGTCAGACGGCTCAGGCCGTTGAACACGCCATCCGGGTTGCTCATAGGGACCACCATTACCGTGAACTTGGTGCGGAGGTAAGCGGCCAGGGGGGAGTTGCCCGTCAGGAAATCCACAATGCCGGCCGCGCAATAGGATCCGGCTGTCTCGTAAGCGTGGTCGCGGGCCTCTATGAAAAAAGGCTGCGCCCCGACGCACACGGCGGGAACAGTCAGAAGCCACAATTCCCGCCCTTCCCTGCTCCTTCCGAGCGCGTCAACCTTGCATCCGCGCCTGCGGCTGCGGCGCACTAGGGCGTTCAAATCGCCCAGGTTGAATTCCGGGTAAAGCCCAAGGTGCGTCATGCCGGGCGGCAGGACCAGGCGATATTCAATCCGCGCGCCGCCGGCATGCAGCCCGGGGACCATGGCCCACTCATCCGCCTTTTCGTGGCGAATGTAACCG
>JBAYWJ010000358.1:0-3861 GCA_041674125.1 Kiritimatiellia bacterium | reverse complement strand
GTTGTCAGGTCCGGCGCCGTTTCCCCCGGGGACCTGCTTGCGGTAGAGCACCACGCCGTCCTCGCTGATGGTAACGTATTGGAGGCCGCTTTCGGATTTTTTGAGCCATTCAACGGCGCGGTTGAAGTTATCGGCCTCATGCTTCGATCCCGGCGAATCATGGAAATAAGGAAGCCCGGACAGCCACTGCGCAATATAGGCGCCCTGGTCCACGACCGACTGTGCCGCCGCCGCGCGCGAAGCCTTTTCATGAAGGGCCGCGAGCGCCCTGAGGCAGAAGATGGCGCCGGAAGCAACAAGTACAATCAGGATCGAGGCCACCAGCGACAGCGGCCAGTGCCGCCGAGGGCGGGTAGCAGCGTTGAGATTGGATAATGCTTCCGCCATGGTTTGCAAAATACTAGATAAGTCCGTAATTTTCAAATGAAAACGGCTTGCATGCAGCGGGATAAGGTAATATAAATGTTGCGATTGCGGCGTTTCAAGGACACAAAACTGACTCACCTGGAGCCAAGAATGCATATAGTCGTGTGTATCAAGCAGGTGCCGGACACGGCGGATGTCAAGATCGATCCCAAAACCAATACGCTGATCAGGGAAGGAGTGGCTTCGGTCATAAATCCCTTTGACATGTACGCCATCGAGGAAGCCATCCGCATCAAGGAAAAAAAAGGCGGCAAGGTCACGGTGCTTTCCATGGGCCCGCCGCAGGCCGAGAGCGCCCTGCGCGAGGCAATCTCCATGGGCGCCGACAGCGCCGTGCTTCTCTCCGACCGGGCCTTTGCCGGCAGCGACACCTGGGCCACCAGCTACACGCTCTCCATGGCCCTCAGGAAGCTTTTCCCGTTCCAGCTGGTCATCTGCGGCAAGCAGGCTTCCGACGGCGACACCGCCCAGGTCGGCCCGGGCATGGCCGCCCACCTGGACCTGCCCCAGATCACCTACGTGCGTAAGATTGAGGAAATTGCCGATGACCACATCGTGGCCGAGCGCCTTTTGGAGGACGGCACAGAGGTGATACGCTCTCCGCTGCCGTGCCTTCTGACCGTCGTCAAGGAAATCAACGAGCCGCGAATACCCTCCCTCAAGGGCAAGCTGGCCGCGAAAAAGGCGCAGATTACCGTGTGGAAAAGCGCCGACCTCGGCTGCGATCCGGCCGGGCTCGGGCTGGATGGCTCGCCGACCAAGGTGGTGAAAATATTTAATCCGCCGCCGCGCGCCGGGGGCGAGATGCTGAAGGGGGAGCCTGACGAGGTCGTCAGGCAGCTGGTGGCCAAGCTGAAGGATGCCGTGGTCGCTGCGTCATCGGTATAAATTTTATCATAACATAGGTATTCTAAAAACATACCACGGATTACACGAATGGCACTGATGAAGATGCCGTTGTTATCTAAAATATCAGTGGTTAAATAATATCGGAGAAATAGCAGGTGACAAAAGAACCCATCACTGTCATTGCCGAAAAATGCGTCGGCTGCAAGCTGTGCATCAAGGCCTGCCCGTTCGGCGCCATAGAGGTCAAGGACAAGCTGGCCGTGATCGACCTTGCCAGATGCACGCTCTGCGGGGCATGCGTGGAAGCCTGCAAATTTGGGGCAATAGAGCTTGATAAGAAGGCGGTGCCATCCCGGGATTTAAGCGCGTACCGGAACGTGTGGATTTTTGCCGAGCAGCGTGAAGGCAAGATACAGTCCATAACCTACGAACTCCTGGGGGAGGGGCGCAAGCTGGCTGACCAGCTCAAAATGCAGCTGGCGGCCGTGCTGCTCGGGCATGAAGTGCGCGCAAAAGTGTCCGAGCTGACTTCGCGCGGTGCCGATATGGTCTATGTGGTGGACCGCCCGGAGCTGGCGCATTTCCAAGATGAATCTTACGCGGCGGCGTTGATCGAGCTCATTACGCGGCACAAGCCCTGCATTATGCTCTGCGGCGCCACGACCATCGGCCGCAGCCTGGTCTCGCGCGTCGCGGTGACCGTCAAGGCCGGCCTCACGGCCGATTGCACCGGCCTGGCGATTGACCCTGAAACAAAGAATTTGCTCCAGACCCGCCCGGCTTTCGGCGGCAACATTATGGCGACTATCATCACCCCCAACCACCGCCCCCAGATGGCCACGGTGCGGCACAAGGTCATGAAGGAAGCCATGTTTGAGCCCGGGCGTACGGGAAGGTCCGTCATCGAGGAAATCGCAGCCGAAATCCTTAAATCCCGCACGCAGCGCCTGAAGTTCATGCCGGAAGTTGAAACGACGATGAACATTGCCGAGGCCAATATGATCGTTTCCGGCGGCCGCGGCCTGCAGGCCCCGGAAAACTTTTCGCTGGTCCGCGACCTGGCCGCGGTTTTGGGAGCGGGGGTGGGATCGTCGCGCGCGGCGGTGGATGCGGGCTGGATTCCCTATTCGCACCAGGTCGGCCAGACCGGCAAGACGGTCTGCCCGAAGATTTACATGGCTTGCGGCATCAGCGGCCAGATCCAGCACCTGGCCGGCATGTCATCCTCGGACATCATCGTTGCGATCAACAAGGACCCGGAAGCGCCCATCTTCAAATATGCCACTTACGGCATCGTGGGCGACCTCTTCAAGATCCTGCCGCTCCTGACCGCCGAATTCAAAAAGGTCCTGGCGAAATAGCCGTCTTAACTAAGTCGGAATATAGCCTTAACCAATCCAATCCGTCAACTGACGCGGTTCGGCTGACTGCAGCCATCATGGCATGACGCCGGCAAAAGCCTCCAGCCAGTCAATCCAGGCCTTTACTCCCTTGCCGGTCCTGGCCGAAAGCTGCAGCACCGGCGCATGCACGTTCAGCTTGCGGATGTAGGCGAGGCATTTCTTCATCTTGAACGGCACATGGGGCAGGAGGTCTATCTTGGATATCACGATAACCTTTGCCTCGCGGAAGATAACCGGGTATTTCAGGGGCTTATCCTCGCCCTCGGTAACGCTTAAGACAACCGCCTTGGCGTGTTCGCCGATGTCGAACTCGGCCGGGCAGACAAGGTTGCCGACGTTTTCCACAACCACCATGTCCAGCTGTCCCAAGGGCAGGTCGCGCGCGGCGCGGTGGACCATCTTTGCCTCCAGGTGGCAGCCGCCGCCGGTCAGGAGCTGGCTGACGCGGCATTTGAGGCGCGCGAGGCGCTCCGCGTCGTTTTTGGTTTCAATATCTCCTTCCAGTACGGCGATTTTTAACAAGGTAGGGCCGCACAGTCCTGTGCGGCCGCGGCGGGACAGGCTGTCCCGCCCTACCATATGTCTTCCGGAAATATGTCTTACGGTCTGCTCCAGGAGGGCGGTTTTTCCGGATCCGGGGGAACCGATCATGTTGAGCATAATCACGTGGTGCTTTTTCAGCAGGGCGCGGGTGCGCTGCGCCCACAGATCATTGGCGCCCATCAGATTGCGGTAGACTTTAATTGTGGTCATGGTTTTTTAATTGAAATGCGGCATGAATTCCAGCGCGCGCGTTCGATCTATAAATGACGGCTGGTCAGCAACGAACCGCATATGATCAATCCAATGCCTAGGCATAAATCCCATGGCAATCCCTTCTGGTCCTGCAATTGCTCCCATACAATGAACATCGCGCAGGTTAAAAAAAGAAAGGCAAATATAAGAGGCGCTCCCTTGGCGATGGATATGTTGGTTAAGGCGCGCACACCGGAATAATCCGTTAAAAACGCCCCCAGTCCAATGATCAGCGCGATCGCGATCGAACGCAGGTTGAAATTTGCGGCCACCCCTTTGAGATTGCTGCTCGTCAACAAAAGTACGGACAGGCTGATCATCGCGGCAAAAATGTTTAAAACCAGGGTAATGGCTGCGGGGTTGGTGGTTTTCGGCACAAAGGACTGGG
>JBAYWJ010000357.1:0-3875 GCA_041674125.1 Kiritimatiellia bacterium | reverse complement strand
CCGAAGTCAACCGCCGATTGCAGCTCTTTCTCACGGCCAGCTACGAATTGACCATGTTTGTAGGCGAGGAAAAAATCCTGGAGGCGCTGGATTCGAATGACCCGGAACGCATTGAAAGCGTCAAAAATCGCCTGAGAATGAGAATCAAATACCGTCGTCCACAATGTGATCACTGGAGAGAAATCCTCAATATCACGCCGCCGCACCAACCAAAAAAAGCGACGGCGGGCGACTAGATTTAGATTTGACCAATGGCAGATTGTCCACGGCGCAGGATCAGAGCCGCGCAGGAAAGGGTCCGTCAAGGATTCTTGTATTTATCTTGATGCGCTCTACACCGCAATGTCACGAAACAAAAAAGATTGATCTTCGAACGGGGAATCGCCGATTATCCGGATTGCCGGACAAGTCCAGGGCGTGCTCATTTCATGATTCGTTGAAAGAATTTTCAAAAAGCGCTGCCAAGGCTTCGACAGCTCTATCGGCATCCTGCCCGGAGGCCCGGATCGTAAGGACTGTGCCTTTGTCCGCGCCGAGCGACAACCAACCCATCAGGCTCTTGCCGTCGACAAATCCGCCGCCGTTCTTGACCTGAATTTCGGCGTTGAATACGCTTGCGGCCTTGACTAGCAATGCCGCTGGCCGAGCATGAATTCCCAGACTGTTGGGCACGACAAGTCTTGATTGCATATCCATGATGTTCTCGCTATCATAAATAACTGAAACAGCGTTACATATTAAGGGGCTCAAAATAATAAAGCCATTGATTGTGGGCAATCTCTCATCGGTAGGGCGCCCAGGCCCTGGGCGCCAAGGCGGTCAGGGCCTGACCGCCCTACCAAAACCATTTAAATAGTCGCGACAATTTTGAGAACATTACATAAATTGCACCGGCGCGGAATCCGGTTTTCCCCGATATGGCGGTTCGAAAATCCTGACGCGCGCGCACATTGATCGGGTTTTACGAAGCTTCTTTTCGGGGTTCGCCCGATTGTGCATCGCGGACTTTTCCTGCATGATTAGCGTAACTATAGAAAGGAGATTATTATGGCACTAAAAGAATCAACCATGTTGACCCTCGGCACACAGGCTCCCGATTTCTCTCTGCCGGAGGTTGTGACAGGGAAAACCGTGACTCTGAACGACTTCGCGAAGCGGAAGGCATTACTGGTGATGTTCATTTGCCGGCATTGCCCGTACGTTCAGCACATTCAGAAGGAACTCGCGGCACTCGGCAGAGATTACGCCGGGAAGGACATAGGCATCGTGGCTATCAGCGCCAATGATGCCGCGAGCTATCCGGATGACCGCCCGGACAGCCTGAAAGAGATGTCTGTTTCCCTCGGGTTCACCTTTCCGTTCTGTCACGATGAGTCACAGGAAACAGCCAGGGCATACACGGCCGCATGCACTCCCGATTTCTTCCTATTCGACAGGGAACGCAAATTGGTCTACCGCGGCCAGCTTGACGACAGCCGTCCCGGCAATGCCGTTTCGGTTACGGGCAAGGACCTGCGGGCGGCAATCGACGCCGTTTTGCGGGACCAACCCGTTTCACCGGCTCAGAAGCCGAGCATCGGCTGCAACATCAAATGGAAAGCGGGAAACAAACCGGAATACGCCTGAAAGCGCAAGAAGCCGGCGACTGGCTCATGGGGTTTTTCAAACAGTCAAATCAGGGATGGCCCGGTTGCAGGCTTCGGACAGATAGACGACCATGCAGCAAAACCAAAAAGGAGGCAGTGCCATGACAAACCTGTCAGAAACGATCAAGACCGCAGATTGGAAAACGGAAAAGCACGTACCCGTTATCGAATGTTCCGGAAAGGTGAAGGCGGACGAGCTCTTCACGGTCAAGGTGACGCTCGGTAAGGAAATCGCGCATCCCAACACCACCGAGCATCACATACGCTGGATTCAGCTTTACTTCCTGCCTGGGGGAGCAAAGATCCCGTTTCAAGTGGCCAACGCGGAATTTACGGCCCACGGCGAATCGGTTGACGGACCCAACAAAGGGCCGGTTTTCACTAATCATGAGGCATCCATTTCAATGAAAACCGGGGCTTCCGGAACGCTGATAGCCTTGGCCTATTGCAACATCCACGGCCTTTGGCAGTCGGCAAAGGAATTGGCAGTGGTTTGAAGGAACCGCTGAGGCTGCCGATAAGGCAGGCGTTCCCATATAAAGATGAAAGGAGCAAATGAAAAAACTCGAACTCGTCATATTCGGCGCACTTGTGTTCTTGTTGGCGGCGGGTTGCAAGGAAACGCCTAAGTACGGACATCCCGCCGGAGACCAGCCGGCGAATGAACATCCGGCCCAGGAACAACCTCCGAAGGATCATCCGGCCCACTGAATGGAATACAGAAGACACAACGAATGCCGCCAGCATCGTTTCGTCCTCGTCGGCGTTTACGCGGGGGCATAATAATCATCATGCTGCGGCACAATGGACGGCACCAGGACCAGCATCAGCAGGAAAAATATCTGCAGCGCGCCGAACAGCAGGAAAAGCGTCTGATAACTGCTGAAACGCATCCCCCACTTGATCCAGGACGGCGCCAGCATGCCGGAACCGAGGATCATGGACGTCGTGAAACGCCCGCCCGCCGCACCAATGGCGTTGTAAGTGGAAAGGTAAGCCGTCGCCATGGTCTTGTTGCCCGGCCGCGACAGCGCCAGCAGCTCCACCGAGTAGCAGCACAGGCAGTTGGCCGCCCAGAATCCCAGCAGGAACAGCAGGCCGCCGATCATGCAGAAGAATCCCGGCGCCGCCGGCCCGATCAGGAACAGGCCAAGGCCGGTGGCGGCATAAAACAGGTGGCCGGCCGGCTGGATCACGCGCACCCCGTACCGGCGCAGCAGGCGGACCGACATCCCATAGCCAAAAATCAAGCCGGCCATGTAGGCGACGGAAACCCACTGCACCACGTCGGCGGGCGCCTGAATTTCGCTTTTGAGATAAATCAACGCCAGCGGCAGCATCGAACTGGACGCCAGCCCCAGGCAGCAGATGTAAACGGCCCAGCCCGTCAGCGGTAAATTGCGGATGGAGATGCCGAGCGATTTTTTCCAGTCCAGCGCGCCGCGTTCCCGCTCATTGACCGGCATGCGGTCGAGGCAGATTTTCCGCCCGACCAACATCAAGCCCGCCGCGGCAATGGCGGTTTGCATCGCCCAGAGCGGCGGCTCCTCGCCCAGCGCCAGGCTCAGCAGGAAAAATCCGCCGGCAGTCAGGGAAAGGTAGGTAAAGCGCATTTTGCCGAAAAAACCGCTGCGTTCGGCGGGCAGCAGGATGTTGTCCAGCATCGGATACCAGGTCACGACGTAGAGCGAACGTGACACGCAATAGACCAGGCAGCCGGCCAGGACGAGGTAGCGGTCCAGCGGCGCGGCCAGCGCCGGCGCCGCCGCCATGGCCAGAAAACCGCCGCAGCCGAGATAGCAGGCGATAGTATAGGCCCGGCGCAGCCCGATGCGGTCGGCGATGACCGCGCCGGGAATGTTCAGAAAGATGGCGGTCAGCGCCGTCAGCGAAGTGGAAAGCATCGCCAGCGTGGCGCTGCCGCGCAGCATGGTGATGAAAAGGATGATGATCGCGCTGGAATCCAGCATCACTTCCGAGAAACAGCCGAACCAGGTCGAGGCGTAGGCGTACAAACGGTTGCGCCGGCGCTCCTGATCGCTGAACCGGGCGGAGAAATTGTCGGCGGGCGGCAAGGTGTTCATGGCGCTGGCGAGTCGGGCCGCCGCCGGCATCCTGCCTGCGGCGCATTGCGTGTCGGATACAAGCTACCGGCCGGCGATTGGGATTGCAAGCCCATTCTTGCGGCGCATACATGGAGGATGCTGGACAAATTCATTGAAGATTTTG
>JBAYWJ010000356.1:0-3878 GCA_041674125.1 Kiritimatiellia bacterium | reverse complement strand
GCCAGCCCTGGGGATATTCAACGACGATCTTGCGGATTTTACCGAGCTTGCCTGCCTTGACCATTTCGCGCGCCTCCTTGACCAGGGGATAGCCGGTGTAAATATGGGTGAGGGCGAAAACCAGGCCGGTCTTCTTTACCAGCTGCTCAAGCTTCCGGGCCTCCGCCAGGTTGAAGGTCATGGGCTTGTCGCAGATCACGTGGAAGCCGTTTCCCAGCGCCAGGGCCGCCGGGCCGAAGTGGACGTGGTTGGGCGTTACGATTGAAACGAAATCCATCCTTTTTTCGGCGGGCAGGGCTTTTTCGCGCGCGATCATTTCGGCGTAGCTGCCGTAGGTGCGGTCCGGGGCGACCTTGATCTGGTCGCCGGAGGCCCTTGATTTTTCCGGGTCGGCGCTGAAGGCGCCGCACACCAGTTCGATTTCATTGTCCAGGCCGGCCGCCATCCTGTGGACCGCCCCGATAAACGCCCCGATCCCGCCGCCGATCATGCCCATCCTGAGTTTTCTCTGCATGGTGTTTCCTCCTGTTGCGTTGCCCGGATGCTATTTGTTCCAGCATGATTGCAAAGAGCATGCGGAGTGTCAATGCCAACCATGAAAACACCCTTGCAGGGCGGGTGCGTTTGGTATATAACATGGCCTGAATTTTCGGCTTGTAAAATCTTTCAGGGAGCCCGCATGAAATCAATCCGCGATGATCTTGTCCAATATGGCGCCAGGGTGTCAAAATCACTGGGGGCCGTCGCGGGGGGCAACATCAGCGCCCGCGAGGGGAACACGGTCTGGATCCAGCCCGAAGGCCTGGAAATGGACGAACTCCACCCCGCGGATCTTTGCGCGCTTGACCTCAAATCCGGCCGGCTGATCGGCGGAAAAAAACGGCCCTCTTACGAATTCAAGATGCACCTGGCGGTTTACCGGGCGCGGCCGGACGTTGTTGCCGTTTACCACACGCATTCGCCCTGGGTGGTCGGGGCAGTCAGCGCCGGCAAGGTTTTCAAGCCAATGTTTGCCGAATTCGTCAACGACCTCGGGCGCGCGGGCACGGTGCCGTATTTCCCGCCCGCCTCGGCGGCGCTCTCTGCAAAAATCGGCGCGGCGTCCGGCAAGTTTGACACAATTTTCTTGGTCAACCATGGAATACTTGCCCTGGGGGTCAACCTCAAGCAGGCCTATTTCCGCTGCGCGGTGGTGGAGGATGCGGCCAAGTCGCTCTTTGCAGCCTCCGTTGTCGGCAAGCCCAGTTTTTTCAGCCGGAAGCAGGTGAATGAAATCCTTTCACTCGACGCCGTCAAACACCGCACAAAAATGATGGAAAGGAAATGAAATATGCCGGACCCCGAAGCCGCCAAGGAAGGCAAGAAGTTTTACGAAGATGTCCCCATGCAGACCCCGGGCTTTTTCCTGAAGGGATCAGGCGCGCTGGGGTGGGGCATGAAAAACCGGCTCGCGCGTATTTTTAATCCCGCCTCCGGCCGCACCCTCATGCTGGCCATTGACCACGGCTATTTCCAGGGCCCCACCACCGGCCTCGAGCGGATTGATCTGAACATCCTCCCGCTAGCGCCCGATGCCGACGCCCTCATGCTTACACGCGGCATCCTGCTGACCACATTCCCGCCGGCAACCAACAAGCCCATCGTCATGCGCGCCAGCGGCGGGCCAAGCATTCTGAAGGAGCTTTCGAACGAGGAGATCGCCCTCGACATCGAGGACGCCATCCGCATGAACGTCTCGGCCCTGGCCATCCAGGTATTCATCGGCGGCGAGCATGAGACCCGCTCGGTGCATAACATGACAAAGCTTGTTGATCTCGGCAACCGCTACGGCATCCCCGTCATGGCCGTCACGGCCGTCGGGAAGGACATGGTGCGCGACGCCAAGTATTTCCGCCTGGCCTGCCGCATGTGCGCCGAGCTGGGGGCGCATATCGTCAAGACTTATTACGTCCCCCAGGGATTCGACACGATCACCGCCTCCTGCCCGGTGCCGATCGTCATGGCGGGCGGCAAGAAGCTGCCCGAGCTGGATGCCCTCACCATGGCCCACAACGCTGTCCGGGAAGGCGCCGCTGGAGTTGACATGGGCCGCAATATTTTCCAGAGCGACGCCCCCACCGCCATGATGAAGGCCGTAAGGGCGGTGGTGCACGACAACATGAACCCCGCCGACGCCCTCAAGCTCTACCAGAAACTCAAAGCATCCAAATGAGTTATGAGCAATAGCCCCGAACATCTCAACCGGTGCCTGCGGGAAATCTGCCCGACCATCAGCGTCGGCGCCCTTACGGCCGACTGGATGAAGCTTGAATCCGAATTGCGCCAGGTAGAGGAGGCCGGTGTCAGGCTGCTGCATTTCGACGTCATGGACGGACGCTACTGCCCGATGCTGACCCTCGGCCCCCCCTTGGTCAAGGCAATCAAGACGAACATGCTCAAGGACGTGCACCTGATGATCGAGGACCCGCTCTCGCAGTTGGAGTCATTTGTGGCGGCCGGGGCGGACATGATAACCATCCACGTTGATTCATGCCTCCACCCGCACCGGGCGCTTCAGGTGCTGGGGAAAATGAACAACGCCAGTGACCCTGGGCGGGGCATATTGAGGGGGATAGCGCTTAATCCCGGCATGCCCCTCGATGCGGTTGATCCGTTGCTTGACGAAACCGACATGGTTTTCCTGCTTGCCGTCAATCCGGGGTGGGGCGGCCAATCGTTTATTCCCGCCACCCGCCGGCGGATGGCCGCGCTCCTGGAAATAATCCGGCAGCGCAAGAAGGATATCCTGGTCGGGATCGACGGCGGGGTCACCCGCAACAACATTGATGAAATCGCGCGCATGGGCGCCGATATCATCGTCACCGGCAGCGCCGTCTTTGACGGCAAGGCCCCGGCGGAAAACGCCGCCTTCATGCTCAATGCAATTGATACCGCAAGGAAATCAAGATGACGAAAACCGATGGCAAGAGGATAACAGGAGGTAAAGTACCTTCCGGTCACGGATCGAAAAAGCCGGGACAGGTCATCTTTGGTAGGGCGACGGCCTCCGGCCGCGCCGCGGCAGAGCGAGCCGGTATTGCCCTGCCGATCCTGCGCGGGCTCCTGGCAGCAAACTCCGGCAACGATGACGACCGCTTTTCAAGGACCGTTTTATCACCCGCCTCAGCCGGCAGGAAGCCAGTCCTTGATATTGAGAAGTGGCAGTCATCGGACACTGCCGAGACCTTGCGCGCCGCTTTTAAGCAGGCCCTTGAAAAATACAGGCTCAAGCATAAATCCTCGCCGGCGTTTGTTAAATTTGCCGGCGCCGGGACTTTTTGCGTCCAACGCGGCGGGAAGACTCGCGGCAGGCCACTGCAAAATAAAATCGCCCTTGTGACCGGCGCGGCCGGCGCCATCGGGGCCGGAATCTGCCGGAAGATGCTGGAAGAAGGATGCCTGGTCGCCGCCGCCGACTTGAACGCAAAAGCCCTGGATAGCCTGGGCCAGGAATTGGATCCCGCTGCCCGCGGCCGCTTCATCGGGGTGCAAATGGACGTGACCGACAAAGAATCTGTGACGGACGGCTTTGCGCGTACAATAGCCCAATGGGGCGGGGTGGATATCGTGGTGGTCAATGCCGGGATAGCGATGGTCTCCCCCCTGATGGAAATTGATCCGGAGGCATTCCGCAAGCTGGAAAGAGTCAACGTGGAAGGGACCCTGCTCACCCTGGCCGAGGCAGGAAAATGCATGCGCCGGCAGAACACGGGCGGCGATATAGTTTTAATTTCAACCAAGAACGTGTTCGCGCCCGGGGCCCAGTTCGGCGCCTACAGCGCCACCAAGGCCGCCAGCCACCAGCTGGCGCGCATCGCCAGCCTGGAATACGCGCCCTT
>JBAYWJ010000355.1:0-3891 GCA_041674125.1 Kiritimatiellia bacterium | reverse complement strand
CAGAATCACCTCGGTGCCGGCTTCTTTCCGGTCTTCCCGCGCGCCGGCTATGCTTATCCTTGCGGCCGCGGGCAAAGAATTCGTGCCCCCATCCTCGCCCCAATTGCCGACCCATGCGCTTCCATCAAAAAACAGAACTTCAAGGCGGCCGATGCCTCTCCACTCCTGCCGGACGGTCGCGCCCTGGCTGCGCGCGGGCGCGCGCATGGGAGAACACTCGCGCGCCAGGACCATGCGGCCGTTGAGCGGGTCTTTACGAAGGTTATAGGATACGCGGCCCAGCGAATAGAAGCCGGGATCGTTTGAAGACGCTTCCGGAAACGCGCTGTAAAAGCTCATCCGGAAAAACTCTTCCCGGCCGCCGCCGGAGGCGGCAAAGGGCGGGTTGGTTAATCCGTAAGGCACGGCGGCGCAGGCCAGGTCGCGGGCCATGGCGGCAACGGCCTCCGCGGCTGGCTCGTGGCGGGCACGCCAGGTGTTCTGGACCGATACCGTGTTGACGGCCGCGTAATAAACCGCGAAAACCGCCGCTAGCAGCAGGCCGGCCATGGCCGCCGCCATGAGCAGCTCAATCAACACGAAAGCGGCCCGGATATTTTGGTTGGTCTTCACGTGGCAAACGCCGGCGGGCGGCAAGGGCGGCCGGCAGGGCCGCGGCGGGCAAGCCTACTTGCCCAGGTTCAGCAGCAGCATGGACAGCCAGACAATGCCCAGGAGCGCGATGAGCCCGAAGAAAATTACCAGCGACAGCCACAATCCCTTGCGTTTCTTATTGCGCGTGCCGAACGGGGAGACGCTTGAAAATGTTTTCGGCACAGAAACCGACGGCGCCTTTTCCACAACCACGTCCGCCACGGTGCTGATGGACGAGGTCAGGTCCTTGGCATCGCCCTCGAACATCATCTCCGAAGAGCCCACCTGGATAACCTGCTTGCTCTGGAGCGTGGCTTCCTCCTTGACCGGCTGCAGGTTTAGCGTGGTGCCGTTGGTGGAATTCAGGTCGTGCAGGACGAAGGTTCCGGCCCGGTGGGACACGTAGCAGTGCTGGGATGAAACGGCTTCATCCTGGATCACGATGTCATTGTTGGCCGCACGGCCGATGGTGACCCGGTCCTTGTTGAGCTCAAACTTCTGGCCCTTGACCGAGCCGGACATGCCGATTAAATAAGCCATTTTTGACGCCTTGTCAGGTGAAACCGGATCAGCTTTTTAAACCAAGTAATTTGAACTACTTTAAAATCCGGCGGCATGATGTCAATCGTTTTTTTTGCATAGGCGCCTTTTTTGACAATAGACTGGGTCCGATCCGGTTCTGCTCCCGTAGTTACACCAAAAGGCGAACGAAAGCGGGCCTGCCCCCCGTAGTTACGTCCGCCTGCAGGCGGACGAACGAAGGGGGGTGGGCCCGGTAGGACTTGAACCTACGACCAAAGGATTATGAGTCCTCCGCTCTGACCAACTGAGCTACGGGCCCGATTGCATTCCAAGATACAACATTGCCGGAGCTGAAACAAGGCGCAAAATACGCCGCGTGCCAAAGAACGGGAATGCGTCTTCCAATCAGGCTTCTCTTCCGCCCGATAATCATTTATAAATTATCCCGCTTCACGCTCTTGTTTGCATTTATATAGCGATGTCGGAATGAATATTCTTTTGTTGCTGGTTGAATACCTGATTTTATTTGCCGGAGTGCCGGTTGCCTTGCGCTGGTTAATGGCGAACAACCACGGTTATCCCATCCTGCCCTTTCTCTGGGTGGGCGGAGCGGCCTGCCTTTACTGGCTCTGGAAAAGGCCTTCTTTCGACCGGCGGGAGCTGACGCGGATTAACATAAGCAGGCGGGCCCTGACCGAAATCGTCCTGCGCTTCGGCATCATCGCGCTCATTCTGGGCACCGGCGTGGCCTGGTTCGCCCCGGAGCGCTTCCTGCGCCTGCCCCTGTCCCGCCCCCTGCTCTGGCTGCTGATCATGTTCCTTTACCCGGCGCTCTCGGTCTATCCGCAGGGCATCATCTACCGCGGATTCATATTCCAGCGCTACAAGCCCCTCTTCCAAGCCCCCTGGGCCATGACCGCGGCCAGCGCCCTGGCCTTCGCGCTGGTGCACCTGGTTTTCAACAACCTCCTGGCGGTGGCCTTCACCGCCCTGGCGGGATTGATGTTCGCATGGACCTACCGGCAGACAAAATCCATCGCCGTCTCATCGCTGGAACACGCACTTTACGGCTGCTTCATTTTCACGATCGGCCTGGGGGAGTTCTTCTACCACGGGCGGTGAGGGACGCACCATAATCATCTGCCGTTGTCTTTCATTGCGGTAAGGCCTCAGAAGCTGTGAAAATATTCAAAACATGGTCACGACAACTCGTGCTACGTAGCGAAGGCAACCTTCGCTGACTTCGCAGAGTAGCAAGCGTGACCCTCCAAAAATAAGGCGATTTTCAATGGAGGGACGCACTTTGTTGCGTCCAAAACCATTTTTTTCACACGTTCTGAGGGATTACTCATGGCGCTTGTTCCCGGTTGACTTGCGGCAAGACCTGCGACACAAGCATGGCGATTATGCCCCACAAAAAGTGGCCGTAAAACAGCAGCGCCAGCCCTCCACCAAGCAAGGCCGCCCAAAGCACCAGTTGGAGATTCTGGAAAGGCACAAGGCAACGCGCGCGGTCCCGGTGCCATTGCCAAAAAGCATATGCCGCCCGGGCCAGCAGCAAAACGCCGACCCCGAAGTAGAAAAGAAAACTGATATACACCAGCGCCGGCCGGCGTCCGCCAGTTTTAATTTCCATTCCCGGTGCGGTTTCCTGCGCCAGGATGAATAGCAGGCAGGCTTCGCCCAGGTATGGGGCATGGATTGGGTCTGAAAGTATTTTCGCGCCCAGCAGGCTGCCGTCCGGCAGGGGCCAGCAGGCCGCCAATACCTGCCCCGCCAGCGTGAAGGCATGGTCAAGCCGGCCGTTGATCCTGGACGCCGCCAGGCTGAAGGCGTTCGCGGCCGGACTGAAACCCGCGATGACGGGGCCTGCATCAACATCGTAGGTGAACTCTTTCCCGGGCATATCTTTCGGGAACTCGCGGAAGCCGGCGGCCCAGCCCAAATCCTGCCAGAAATATTTTTCGTAAAGTCTATACCACTCTTTCGCCGTGTCCGGCCAGAGCTCATGGGCATAGATGAGGGCATAGGAATTGCCCACGCCGCGCGAGGGCAGCGAATGGCTCCCGGTCCGCCAGTCATCCACAAACCACGGGATCAGGCCGCGCCGGTCGAGCATTTTTCCCCGGAAGCCCCTCTCCGCCCGGGCATAAAAAGCGCCGCGCGCGATGCCGAGCGCCTTGTCAGCCCGCTTTATGCAGGCAATGGCGGCCAGGACATCCAGGGGATAGCACTCTTCAGGATAATCTTCCAGGACGCCGCAGGGCGAGGCCTCCAGCTCCGCGGCGAGGGTGTCGGCCTGGTCGCGCAGGATGGTCCTGTATTTTCCATTGCCGATAATGTTTTCATGGCTCGTGAGGGCCGCGATGATGAGGGCCCTGAAAAACAGGTTTTGGGTATGCAGGTAATCGTCTCCCCAGTGCTGCTTCACCCAGGTGTGGTGCAACGGGTCCATGACAAGGTCAACGGCCGCCTCGATGGCCCCGCGCGCGTATTCGGCGGGCGGGCGGGCCGAAAGGGAATTGTCTTTTTCCCAGGCCGCCTGGAGGGATTCCGTAGCCCAGAGAAAATAGACTGAACCGAACATGGGCCATTCGGTAGAGGGAACATCAAAGCGGTTCAACCGGGCCGCCGCGCCCGAGGCCACGCGCGCCCGAGCATATTTTTCATAGCACGGGGCAAGGCTGCTGTGCAGCCGCCATGCTATTTCCGGAATCCCCGGCCCGCGCAGGTTTT
>JBAYWJ010000354.1:0-3906 GCA_041674125.1 Kiritimatiellia bacterium | reverse complement strand
CCCGGAACCCGAGTTCCAGATCGTCAGAGTCCTGTTAGTATGCCCAAACTGACGCACCGTCGCCACTACCTGGGTCGGGTTCCTCGCAAACTCCGCCACGTGCAGCACCATGTCAACCGCCCCGGTCTGGGAGTAGCGCGCCATGGCCAGGGGGTAGTTAGTCAGGGCGCTCACTATCATCCGGCTCACAAAAGTCCCCAGCGCCATCCCGTATGAATCGTTGGTAACGGTCAGGGTGCCCGAGCCCGGCGCGGCAAGGGGGGCGCCCGAGTTAGGCCCGCTGGCCCAGAGGCTCGTGATGGAAGAGCCCCAGTACAGGGCCAGATCGGGGGAAGAATTAGTCAGGTAGACCGTCATGTTTGTCTCATATCCCCGCATGACCGTGTTCGTGATGGCAGACGGGGAGTAGCTGAACACGTGCGCCTCCTCGTATGCGCCCATGTCAACCGCCCCCTTCAGGATCCGCGGCAGGCCGTCCAAATCAACCGCCCCGGCCATCCAGGCCTTGTACATCCCGCTATCAACGCAGGGGGAGTTTGTCTGGAGCCGGTAATTGCCGATGGTCAGGTTGGTGCCGTAATCGTTGCCATCTGTGATAAACAGGGGGTTATTGGTTATATTACCGACCAAACTGTTTGTATAATTATTCTGGTCACCGGCCAGACCGCAACAATTGGTTGCCATCACTCGGACATCCGGATAACGGTTTGACCACGAAATGCAATTAATCATAGGTATGTAGGCAGGCGAATCGGCGTAGATATGCCTGCAACCAGTGATCGTACAATTTACAAAATAAGTACTGTTGTTCCCGTATAAAAGCGTCTGGCTTCCCATTATAAGGCAGTTGTAGTAGGAGCCGTAAAATGTCCCGTTACCTATCAGGACGCAGTTGGATAGGATTGACGAGCCGGCTCCTGAAGCGAAACCCGGCGAGGTATTACTTATGATTGCGCAGTTGAATGCGGTTGATGCCTGCACCCCTCCCCCGCTGTTAAGTGCCCTGTTAAACATCACCGTGCAGTTGGAAAGAATCGTGCTGTCGCCTACCCCGCCGCCATTCCAGGCAGTGTTACTGTAAACAACACAGTCATACATGCGGCAGGGAACGGCCGTGCTCCAACCCATGACACCGCCACCGTATCCGTTTGCAGCAGTGGCGGTGTTGTTTGAGATTAAGCAGCCATATAAAGTGCCGCGGTGCGATCCTCCGGCATAGCCAGCTGTATTGGCATAGAGGGTGCAATTCGAGAGAACGGCCGTATCCGCCGCCCCGCCCCGGTAAGGGGTGGTATTGTTATAGAACGTGCAATTAAAATATGATCCGTTGCATGCCCCGCCTCCGCCCTGGGCCGATTGCGTTGTGTCGCCATAGGCGGAATTATACGCAAAAATACAGTTAGATATGTAAGCCGGATTGGCCCCCACGTATACGCCCCCGCCGGTGGCATCGTCCCGGATCGTAGAGCGGTCCACTTCGTTCGAAGAAAGCGTAGCTCCATTCAGCAGGGTGAACCCGATCAGGGAGGAGCCGGCAACCATGCGCACACAGCGCACCGCCAGCCAGCCGTTGGTCGCAACCGGATCCCAGGCACCCTTTATGATCGTATTGGCCGGATCGTTATTAAGGCTCTGCAAGGTCAGGGCCTTGGATATGAAAACACGGTTGGTCAAGAATCGCCCTGCGACGGTTGATCCGCCCGTATCATACGTGGCGGCTGCCACCAGGACGGTTTCGCCGGCATAGGCGTAGTTGATTGCAGTCTGTATATCACCCGCAGCCCTGGCGAGGGTGTCATAGGGAATCAAAGCACCGGGATTGCCCTTGACCACGTAGCGGTTGGTCAGATCAGCAAACGATGACATCGCGAGCATCAGGCTTAAACCTGCCACTGTTAAAATTCGTCTTATGGCTTGCATAATTAAATGCCTGGATTAAATCCGGCCAAATACGCCGTTCTTATTGGTTAGAATATACCATTAATCGAGGCTCCAGGGAACCTATTTATCGCCGGTATTTATCCCCTGCCCGGTCCAATATTATCGAACTGTCCCTATGGCACTATTTTCCTTTAGCATGATGTCATCAACCCACATCTTGCCCGCCAGCGGCGTTGATATGATGATCTGGTAGAGGCCGTCATCGGAAGAGTCCGGTGTGAAAACAACAGACCGCGCATGCCAGGCCGAAGTTCCTTCCGAAGGACGCAATAGCGACTTAAAATCGCTCTTCCATCCCGTATTAATAACAAAGATTCCCGTGCTTTTGCCGGGTTCAAGACCATCTGTTTTAAAGCTTGCCGAAAGAACATATTCCCTGCCCGGTTCGAGGATGATACCCGACATTCTTATGCTGGCCGGGAGTTTCCTGCCATCAACAGCCAGGGCACGCCCCCCATGCAAGGCATTAGTGCTGTCCAAGGCCCAGGGATCGTCATCGCGCGGCTTTCCGCTCCCGTGGGGAAAGCTCCATCCGGTCCATCCCATTTCAAAACTTGAATTTACAAGATTCAGCTTGTCCGGCAACACGCCGGCTTTCCTTATCTGGCCAATATCCCACCCCAGGGGAACGGTAGCATTGCCTTGGACCACGGACTTGGTTTGTCCGTCAAATGGACGCTTCCATCCGTCTAAAGCCTTGGCTTGGCCCCTGGGACCATCCGGAAAGTATTCATCCAGGAGCCGGTTGCGCTCTTCGATTTTCGCGGCCAGGGGATTAAAGGTTTCCCATGACGGATTATGAACATACAGGTTGTAAAGATGAAATACTTCCGCGGTAATTTTAACATAACGGAATTCATATTCTACGAGCCGGATGCGGGAATGAACATCAGGATCATCATCCATGGCCTTGGCCTCTTCCAGCCTACGCTCCATGCCTGACAGGAGGTCCGGCGGAAATAAAAAGCGATATGCGGCGCTGCGATCCGATAAGGGAAACATGCGCTTCCCGGCCGGTAAGGGCGGCGGCGGATGCACGCCCATGTAGTCGTAGGCTGAAACGTATCTCTCCAGGCTCGCGTGCATGGCGTCATAAAAATTCTTCATGGGTTCCCTGGCTTTGCCAAAAGCTTTGGAATAAAATTCATCCAGTATCGCCTGCCAGTCGAGCGCGGGATTGCCGAGCATGCGGCCGTAGACGTAATAAACCGGCCCTTCCAGCCCGGGCATTTCAAATCCGCCACACAGGTAAACTCCGCGGACCTTGTTCTCGCGAAAAAGCCGGGCCTGCTCCGCGGCATAGCGCGGCGTGCGCTGCGGTATGAAGCCGTGGATCTTGAAAAATGTATATATGTAAACTGTCTTTTCAACCCGGAACGGCGCCCAGGCGGCGAAAGCTTCCGGGGTGTAATAACACATCTGGATAATGACATTGTCCGGAAAATCGGAAAATGTTTTCGGGGGTTTTGTTGTGCTCCCGTAGGATAAAATCACCACTTTCTTTCCCGCGTGGCTGGCGTTAAGTATTCCGGCTATCTTGCGGTGGACGATCCAGGTTCGCTCTCCCGGGTCGGGATGAATCGCGCGGCAGGCCTCGCATTCGCACGGCACTTCCGCATCGGTCTGGCCAAGTTCAACCCATCCCGCGCCCGCATCCAGCACTTCCGCCAGCCTTCGGACCAGCAGCTCCTGGACCTCCGGGTTGGAAATGCACAGGTGGTTCAGGGAGGAATCGCGGACCTTCGAAGCCGCGCGGTAGATAAAATACTCGGGATGGCTCTTTGCGTATTTTTCCCTGGGCACGGCAGAATAATACGCGTGCCCCCCGTGGGAGTAATATATGCGCGATGGAAGGTAATTATTGGCAACCTGGTAAGGCCGGTTGCCGGGAAACCGCCCGGTTACATACTCAAATGCCGGCTGCCAGAAGCGTTCCAAGCCGACCGGCACTGATACCCGGGCGTG
>JBAYWJ010000353.1:0-3925 GCA_041674125.1 Kiritimatiellia bacterium | reverse complement strand
CCATGGCGATGATGATGATGCGGTCGCCGGCGCGGGCGGGATTGCAGAATTCGAAGCCGGGGGTGGTGTGGGTTTCGATGTCAACCTGCATCCGCCGCAGGTCTTCGAACTTCATCCCCTTGAAGAGCGTGCGGCCGGAGTCGAGCAGGTACTGGTGGACCAGGTCGTTCAGGGCGATAAAGGGCGCCTCGGGCGCGCCGAACGAAACGGAGGCCCTGCCCTGGAGCCACTTTTTCGCCCGCTCCCAGTCCTCCAGGGAAGCAAAGTCCACCCTGGTAGTGAGCGGGCCATGGCCCGCGAGGGGCCGGGCGGTGTATTGGCCGCCGAATCCCTTCAGGAGAAGTTCATCCTCCAGCACCATAAACGGCGAATATTCTTCCTCGCGGACGTCCACTTTTGCGCCGGAGCGCGTGAACAAGCTGACCCGGCAGGGAGCGCCGGGCTTCTGGCCGCCGGTCACCTCGACCGCGACGATGTTTTCCTCCGGGTTGTGCCCGAAAACGCTTATATCCGTGGTCATTGTATCCGCCGCCTGTTTTCGGATATGCCTACTGACTTCTGGCTACTGACTGCTGACTTCTGTCCCGTTTAGAGCCCCACGTCCACCCGCACTTTGGGGAACTCCGTGAACCAGAACTGGAGCCAGACGGTAAAATCGTCGTCGGTCTGCTGCTCGAAGCCGATTTTGGCGGTAATGCACTCCATGGTCCTCTGGATGGTCAGGCCGTAGGCCTCCATGTGGCTGTCGTAGAAATCGTAGCGCACGTAAATGCTGTAGGTCCAGTTGGCAAAGGGGGAGAGAGTCAGCTCGTTATTCAGGAGGCTGTTGCTGCCGTCGAGGTAGCGGTGCTCCATCATGTAGCGCCAGAGGGGCTCGTCGAAAAGGCTCAGGCGCGTGTTGAACGACTGGAAATTGGACTCGTACTGGTCGTAGGCGCCATCCAGGAAGATCTCGACGCCGTCGACCGGCATCGAGCGCACGTCGAAGCTGATGTTGCTGAAGGAATTCTGGTTTTCATCGCGCGAGACGTGGTACACGGTCCAGATATCGGCGTTGACCAAATCGGCGACGGCATAGCGCCGCGAAGAGGGCTCGAGCTTGTTGAAGCGCTGGGTCTGGATCTTGTTGCGCATTCCGATCTTGAGGTCGTTCATGCGGCCGAGGGAGTCGACGTCGTCAAACTGGTAAAGCTCCCCGGCGGTGACGTTGGGCTTGGGCACGTAAGAATAGTCGGCGTAGGGCTCGGCGATGTGGCGGATGTTGTTGATGGTGGTGCCGGGATAGGTCTCCCACACCTTGAAGGCCTTGAAGGAGGTTTCCAGGCCGAGGTGCGGCATGGAGCGGAACTTGGAGCTGCCGTCGCGTGTGAAAATGTTGGTTGTGCTGGTGACCACGGGCGCCCCGTTCGTGCCGGGGGATGAGGACGAGGTGATGTTGGTGACATACTCGCTGCCGGCCGAATAGGCAGTGCCGCGCCAGCCGGCGCGGGGAATGATGTTCAGAAACCCGAAATTCTTGGTCGGATAATAAATGGTGTTGGGCGTGTCGAAGCGGAACGAGGAAAAGTTGGAGTTGGTGGCGTCGTTCTTTTCCCACTCCTTGGAGAGATACCCGGCGGTGTGCTTGCCCTCGTAATAGAACGGGCTGTCCCATATCCGCTGGCGGGTGAAGTCCAGCGTGGCCTCCGGCAGGCGGTCGACCGAGGTGTAGAAGTCATTGAACCGTTTCCGGAAAAGCAGGCTGGCGGTGTAATACTGCCCCCGCCGCCCGAGCACCATGTAGTTGTCCGGCTCGGGATCGGTCTTGTATTCCTGGCGGAAGAACTGCTCGATGATGTAGGGGTCACTCTGGTAGTTCATCTGGAGCATGAAGTAATCGCGCTCGGACAAATCGTGGTTGTGCGTCAGGCGCAGGCGATAGCGGTCGGCCGGAACGGGGTAATCGTGCGTCTTGCCCTCGTCCGGCCAGAGGTCGTAGGCGTAGTAGGTTATCAAATCGCCGTACCACTTGTCCTCTTCCTCATCCTCGGCTTTCTGCCAGCGCTTGCCCGAGCGCATGCCGAAGGCCCAGGGCTGGTCGTCGAGGTCGCCGGCGTATTTCTCGGTGGAGAGCCCCTTGGCGTTGCCGCTGGAGGACCAGAGGACGTCCTGGCCGATGGCCAGGCCGCGCCGGGCGCGGAGGTCGACGTGCGATTTGGCCTCGATCTTTTTGGTGATGCGGTAATTGAAGGTGGTCAGCAGGAAAGCCCACATGCGGCTGTTATAGCCCGGGACAATGCTGATGAAGTTCGGGTCGCCGATGTTCTGGTTCCAGTAGGGGCTGTACATCACCGGCACACCGCCCACGTAAAGGACCACGTGCTTGGCGCGCACGTGGCGCCCGGGCACGATCTTGACCGTGCGGGCCTTGAAATAGGCGCTCGGGTGCTCGCCCTCGCAGGTGGAAAGCACGGCGTTGTTGAGGAGATACTCCTCGTCGCTGATGCGCTTGGATGACTCGGCATGGACATAAAACGGGTCCATGAAGGCCGAGAAAACGCCGAAGTCGCCTTTCTTCGACCGGAAATTATAGCGCAGCTTCTTGCCGATCCAGACGTCGCTACCGCGCTCGAACTGAACGTTGCCCTCGGCGAGCACGTCGTAGGAGCTCATGTTTACAATCGCGCTATCGCTGCGCAGGAGCTCGTCACCCTTCTGCAGGCGGACATGGCCGGAAAGGGTCACCAGGTTGTTGGCGTTGTCGAACTCGAGGCTGTCCGCCTTGATATCTATCGGCACGGTCTCGATGCCGGCGATGTAATCGGGATAGGCGTCCTCGATGAGATAGCGGTTCAGCCGGGCCATGTCGAGCCCGGTCACATTCTGGTCTATGAGGCTCCTGGCGCGCGCCGATATCTTGACGGAAACAAAGCGCTCCTTGTCGTAAAGGCCGTCTTCCTGGATGATCTTGTTGAGGCTGTTGACCAGGTTTTCACGGAAATCGATTTCAGGGGGCTTTTTGGCGTCGTATTCCCTGAGCTGACGCTTGACGATATCGGCGCAACGGTCGCGGATGTAGCGCGAAACCGGGTCTTTCGCCTCGCGCAACCTGGTGGCGAACAAGGGCAGCTTCACCAGGTCGGAAGGCCTCAGCAGCCACACCCTCTCGGGGCGCCCGGCGATCTCGTTGGAATATATTTCCTCAAGGAGCATGCGGTTGAGGTGCATGCGCTCATAGCCCTGCGGCTTCTGGTCGATGAGCGCCCTGGCCAGGCTGGAAATCTCCGCCTCGGCGAACATGCTCTCGCGGTACCAGTCGGAATCGGTGATGATCCGGTTGAGGTTTTCCAGCAGCAGGCGGCGCGCGGCTGCGTCAGGGGGGCGGGAGCCATCGTAACCGGCGAGGTATTCTTCGGCTTCATCCGAAAAACGGTCGCGCAGATACCCGGAAAACTGGTCGGAGTTTTCGCTAAGCCTGGCAGCCAGGGCGGGGGCGTCGGTCAAATCCGATTCCGCCAGGAGCCAGATGTTGTCCTCGATGCGGGCGCTTTCCGCGGCGCGGGCGGCGCATGCGGCCAGAACCATGCCCAAAAAGGCCAGACATATATTTGACCGCAGTGAATCCACGCGCAAAAATCCTTATTCCATCCCGAGGGCGGCTCCTTTTTCCGGCCGAAAATGCCGGATTTCCTTTGTACCACCTCGCCCCCGATTGACCAAGCTATTTTTCTCGGGACTTGCCGCGCGCGGCCGCCGCGCATCCGGATAGCCGGAAATTCACCCTTCTTCGCCAGAAAGCCTGTGGCTTCCGCCGTCGCCCTTTGGGCTATGGCGGACAAGTCGCAGGGTTCCGCAAAGACTCGACCTGCGTAGCCAAGGCTACTCCGGCGGAGCAGGTTGCCCCGTCCCGACCTCTTCGAGTCGGGACCGCGGGGTGCTTCACTGG
>JBAYWJ010000352.1:0-3996 GCA_041674125.1 Kiritimatiellia bacterium | reverse complement strand
TGATTGACCAGTCGCCGATCGGCCGGACGCCCCGCAGCAACCCGGCCACCTATACCGGCGCCTTCGACCTCATCCGGCAGCTGTTCGCCGGGCTGCCGGCCTCGAAGGTCAGGGGCTATAAAAAAGGCAGGTATAGCTTCAACGTCAAGGGCGGCCGGTGCGAAAAGTGCCGCGGCGACGGCATCCTGCAAATCGAAATGCATTTTTTGCCGGATGTATACGTGACCTGCGAACAGTGCGGCGGTCACCGCTACAACAGCGAGACGCTCGAGATACGATACAACGGCAAGAACATCGCCGAGGTTTTGAGCATGACGATCGACGAGGCCTTCGAGTTCTTCGGCCGCATCCCGGCCCTGCGCCAGAAATTGCAGACCCTTTCGGAGGTAGGCCTCGGCTATGTCCAGCTCGGGCAATCCGCCACGACCCTTTCCGGCGGCGAGGCCCAGCGCCTTAAGCTTTCGAGCGAGCTCAGCCGCAAGGCCACCGGCCGGACGCTCTACCTGCTCGACGAGCCCACCACGGGGCTGCACTTCGCCGACATCCAGAAGCTGCTGAACGTTCTCCAGCGGCTGCGCGACTCCGGCAACACGATCGTGGTGATCGAGCACAACGCCGAGGTGATTAAAAGCGCGGACCACATCATAGACCTCGGCCCTGAGGGCGGGGACGGGGGCGGCGCGGTAGTGGTTTCCGGCACGCCGGAAGAGGTGGCCGCCTGCGGCCGCTCGTATACCGGCCAGATGCTGAAACGGGTGCTTTCAGATCCCGGCGCGCCCGGCCTGCCTGAAAGCGGGGCTTCGTTGCCTCCTGCCAGTTGAGCAAGACCGGCTTTTACAGCCCGCTCGATTTTGCTGCGGGAAATATCCGGGTCAGCCGGGGAAGGAGAGGCGGCGCAGCCTGGCCGGGACCGCGGAGTTATAGGCCCTGAAAAAAGCGCCGGTCTCATGCCGGCCGCCCCATCCGAGGGAGGCCAGTGATTTCCCGATGCGCACCAGGTCTTTTCCGGCCCTGCGCCGGGTTATGAAGATGTGCCGCGCAACTCCATCAAGGTCAACCGCCTGAAGCCGCCACGGCGCTTCCCTGGCACACATGACGTTTTCATGCTTTAAATCCCGGTTTGAATAGCAGTTGGCGTGGAATGCCGCCGCGAGTTTTCCGTAGGCTTCCATCACCATTGCGCGCAGGGCGGAATCATCCGTTTTCCTTGCCAGCCAGTCTGTGAGGGGCTCGGCGCCGCTTGCTTCCCTCACGACCATGGATTCGGAAACGAGGAAACCGAAGCTCCGGCCGGCCGACCACGCCAGGACGGGCGGGGTGGGCACGCCGCGCGCGACGAGCTCGAGCGACAGGGCGAACGCGCGCCTGGCCCTCGGGCTGCGGAAGGCGAAGCGCAGGGCGTGCAGGGCCGAGCGGGGGTAGCGCTTCTTGAAGACCAGGCCTGAAGCGGCGATCACTTCGCAGCCCGGATAGGCCTTGAGGACGCGCCCGCCCCTGAACATGTCCGGGCCCGCGGCCCGGAAAGAATCCAGCTCCCGAGAAGGCGCGTCCGCGCGCCAGGCGGCGCCGGCGATCATCTCCGCGCGGCCGGTGTTACTCTCCCGGCGAAGAGCAAGCGCGATCATTAACAGGAAGATAACCGCGACCGCCAGCGAATCCATGAAGTCGTTTCTCTGGCCCAGCCAGGATGACTGGAACGCGGCCGGGTTGAAAACGGTTGCGTGCGAGTGCAGCTTGATCATGAATACCCAGGCGGCGTGGGCGCCGACGCTCATCCATATCGTCCCGGTCCGCATCACGAATGCGCAGAGCAGCACGCCCAGCAGCGCAAGGTTGATGAACCGGACAAGGGCCTCGCCGGGGGGAACGATGCTGGCAAGTGTTGATAAAAAAACGTTTGCGACCACCTCCGCGAAAGAGCGTCCGTGGAAGGATGCGTCGCTCGGGCTGATGAAGTGCGCCGCGGCGAACAATATGCTGATGATCACCGCGCCCGGGATCGCGCCCGACATCCTGGCAAAGACCCGGAAGAGAATACCGCGGCAGACCGTTTCCTCCACCAGCGCCACGATCAGGCCGGAGGCGAGGAAAAACACGCACTCCGCCGCGATCCCCGGCCAAAGGCTTTCGGCCGGCCGCAAGTGGTGCAGGCCGGTGAAGACTGTAAGGAGCGCGATGCCGCCGAGCGATGCTGCCCCGAGCGCAACCCCGGCCATGAATTGAATCGGCCGGCTGCCGCGCGGGTTTTCGGCGGCGGCCCAGCCGCAGTCCCGCCAGCCCTGCCAGCCGAGTTTTTTAAGGCTGAGCACGATGGCGATGACCGCGCCGGCCATGAGCAGACGCCGCATGATGCGCGCCGGCCCCTTGTCGGTCAGGAATGTTCCCAGAGGGCTGTTGATGAACGCCGCCAGGTTGAGCAGTCCGGCCGTGGCGGCGGCGGAGGCGGCGATCAAGGCGCAAAAGACAACCAGCGCCAGGCAGAGGAAAAGGATCATTTGAGCGGGCCTGGCGGTCATAGGAGACATCGCTTAAAAGTAACCGGCGGCCCGGCGCCGCGGTTGAGCCGAAAGCCGGGTTCCGGATGCACGGCTTTTCAAATCAGATTGTCCTGAAGGCCAGGGTGGCGTTATGGCCCCCGAAGCCAAGCGAGTTGCTCAGGACTAGGCGCAGCTTCTTTTCCCTGGCGGTGTTCGGAACGTAGTCCAGGTCGCAATTCGGATCAGGCGTTGTGTAGTTGATGGTAGGCGGCACGGTGCCGTGCCTGAGGGCAAGGGCGCAAACCGCTGCCTCTACCGCGCCCGCCGCTCCAAGGAGGTGGCCGATCATGGACTTGGTGGAGCTGATCATGACCTTGCGCGCCTTGTCATCGCCGAAGGCCCTCTTGATGGCCATGGTTTCGCACTTGTCGTTGAGCTGGGTGCTGGTGCCGTGGGCGTTGATGTAATCCACGGCATCGGTGCTTTCCGAGGCGTCCTTGAGCGCCAGCTGCATGCCCATGGCCGCGCCGCTGCCGTCGGATATCGGGGCGGTCTCGTGGAAGGCATCGCATGTGGCGCCGTAGCCGCAGAGCTCGCAGTATATGTCCGCGCCCCTTTTCCGGGCCGACTCGTATTCTTCCAGGACAAGTATGCCGGCGCCTTCGCCCATGACGAAACCGTCGCGGCCGGCATCGAATGGCCGGCTGGCCTTTTCGGGCTCATCGTTGCGGGTGCTGAGGGCCCGCAGGGCGCAGAAGCCGGCATAGCCCAGATCGCATATGCTGGCATCCGAGCCGCCGGTGAGCATGATGTCCGCGTCGCCGCGCTGGATGATGCGCATGGCGTCGCCGATGGCGTGGGTGGCAGTTGCGCAGGCGCTGACCACGGCGTAATTAGGACCCTTGAACTGGAAATCGATCGCTATCAGGCCCGAGGCCATGTTGCAGATCAGCTCGGGGATTGTGAAAGGGCTGCAGCGGTGCGGGCCCTTGTCGAGCAGGATGCGGTACTGGGTCTGCAGGGACTGCAGGCCGCCGATGCCCGAGCCGACGATGACGCCGGCGCGGTAGGGATCGATCGTGTTGACGCCGAACCCTGAATTCTGCATGGCCAGCTTGGCGGCCGCGACGGCGTACTGGCAGTAGAGATCGGTGCGGCGCTGGGACTTTTTGTCCATGAACTGGTCGATGTTGAAATCAACAACTTCGCCGCCGATTTGGGAGGGATAGGCCGAGATATCAAACTGCTGCACGCGGCGCACACCGCTGGCGCCGGCAACATTCTTCTGCCAGAACTGCCGCAGGTCGCACCCGAAAGGCGTGACCACCCCGATTCCGGTTATAACAACCTTGCGCATTGTATGTCAGTTGGTTCGGGTGAATAAAGAATGATTATGAAGAAAGGCCGGGGAAGCAATCAGCATCCCCGGCCGTTGGTAGGTTGAAATCAGTCGCCGAAGCCTTTTTCCTTGAGATAATTGATGACGGCCCCGACGGTGGTGAGCTTTTCAGCCTCTTCG
>JBAYWJ010000351.1:0-4005 GCA_041674125.1 Kiritimatiellia bacterium | reverse complement strand
TTTGCTGGCCGTGAGGTTTTCAGGCGCGAGCAGTCCGCCGCCGCTGTTCTCCAGGTTGTGGCGGAATTTCGGCCACGAAGAATTGGCCAGGGGCCCTCCCTGTCCGGCGAGGGCGTAAAGCTTGCCGTTTGATGATCCGATGTAGACCGTCCCATCCCGTCCGATGGCCGGCGAGGAGTGTACATCGCCGGGCAGCTGCCAGGCGCAAATAACGGACCCTGTCCCGGAAATGGCGGCCACAACACCGCTGGTGTGGGCGATGTAAATGACGTTGCTGGAGCTTACGGCCGGGGAGGAGATCATTTTTGTCCCGGAAATCATATTGGCCCAGTTGGTGGAGCCGTTCGTGTTAAAGGCGAAAAAGTTACCGCTTTTATCCCCGGCATAGACCTGGCCGCCGGGGCCGACGGCCGGCGAAGCATCCATCCCGCCGGATACGGTCCAGGTCATGCTGGTGCTTCCATCCGGATTGTAGCCGTAAAATATGGTTTGCGAAAAGGTGCCGACATAAATGGTGCCATCGGGTCCGATGGCAGGGGAGCATGACTGGATGTAGCTGTTGGCCTGCCAGACGTGGGATGTGGTGCCGTCCGGGTTCAACCCGTAGAGCACCTTGTTGGGCATGGAGGTGTCATCGCTCCCCACGTAAATAGTGCCGTCCGGTGCGATGACGGGGGAGGAATACGATCCGGCAAAATTGCCAAGCTGCCAGATGTGATTGGTGGTTCCGTCCGGGTTGAGGGCATAGAGGGCCTGGCCGGATCCGGCGTGCACGTAAATCGTGCCGCTGCGGCTGAGGGCAGGCGAGCTATCCGGCACAATGCCGGATGCATACACCCGGTTGGTGTTGCCATTTGGATTGAACGAATAAAGGTTGCCGGCGGCCGTGCCGATATAGATTGAGCCATCCGGGCCGATAGCCGGGCAGCTCTTGCCGGGGTTGCTGCCGCCGGTGTGCCACACCCGGCCTGTTGTGCCGTCAGGGTTAAACGCGTATAAAAAGCCGCCGTCGGCGGCGGCATAGATCGTCCCGTCGCGCCCTATCGCCGCTGATGAATAAATGGCGCCGCCTGTATTCCAGACGCGGTTGGTTGCGCCGCCGGGATAAACCGCGGCCGGCGATAATTGCGCCAGGCATATGGCCAGGATTGCTAAGGGGATCGCGTGGAAAAACCTGCTGCCGGATATTATCGAGTGCATGTTGTTTCCTCAATATGGGTGAATATAAAATACATAATTATCCTAGGCTATCTGGTGTTTTTTGCAAGCAGAATGTGATGCCCGTTTTCATTCGCGGCTAAAAAGGTGCTTTTCTTCGTGATATCCAGCTGTTAGGATTCATAGCTCGAAGTTCGGCGGTAATCCGGAAGGAAACATTGAATGTTTACGCTGGCATTGACAATTTCAATCGCGGTGGTGGTGGCCTTTGCGTGCTCTTTGACCGAGGCCTGCCTCCTGAGCCTTTCCCCTGTGGATATCGCGCGCCTCTCGGAAAAGCGGCCGCGCACGGCGGAGATTTGGCGGAAATTCAAGCACGACATCCAGAGGCCCATTGCTGTTATCCTGATCATCAACACCCTGGCCGAGACAATGGGCGCCTCGGTGGCGGGGGGGCTTTTTGGCGGGCTGTTCGGATCAAAATACATCATGGTGTTTTCGATCGTCTTTTCCTTCGTGGTGATCCAGTGGTGCGAAATCCTGCCCAAATCGCTCGGGGTGCGCTTCAACAAGCAGGTGGCATACGTGGCCGCGCGCCCGCTCCAGTTAGGGATATTCATCCTTACCCCGGTGATGAAATTCATAGAGTGGCTCAACCGGCCCTTCCTGCCGCCGGGCGCGGCCAAATCCGGCCATGACGCCGTCAGCGACATGCACGTCCTGGCCCGCTTCGCATCCTACAACCGCCTGATCACCAGCGAGCAGGAGGGCATAGTGGTACGCAGCCTTAAATTATCGCAGACCGCGGTAAAGGAAATCATGGTGTCGCGCAACGAGATCAAATACCTTTCCACGGACATGTCCCTGGCCGAGGCGCTGATAGCGGCCCACATCCACCATCACACCCGCTATATCCTGGTCAAAAACGGCAACCTCGACGACGTGATCGGCTACGTCAACGTCAAGGACATCGTCAGTGCCCTGCAGACCAACCCCAAGGACCCGTCCTTGAAGGGCATATCGCGTCCCATACCGGCCATCAGACCAGTCCAGTTCGTGACCGAGCTCCTCAAGGGGCTGACCAAGACCTACCAGCACATCGCCCTGGTGCGCGACGATTCCGGGCGCACGGTCGGGCTGGTGACCATCGAGGACGTGGTGGAGGCGATCGTGGGCGATCTGGAGGATGAATACGACCTCTTGCCTGCGCACATCATTCACCTCTCGGACGTGCGTTTTCTCGCGGGCGGGGGCGTCACCCTTGCGGCCTTGAAGGCCCGGACCGGCTTCGACGTGCCGGAGGAGAAGGTGAACATCAGCGACCTGCTGATGAGCATCGCCAAAAAGATACCGGCCATCGAATCGCGCATCCCGTATAAAAATTTGACTTTCATCATACGCAAGATGCGGCGCTCAAAAGTGCACGAGGTTATAGTTGAAAAATCATAAACACAATGGCAGGCATGAAACATAATAAACATCCGTTCCTGGAACGCTTCGAAAAACTGCTGAAAATTCCCGCGCCCCCCGGCCGGGAAGAGGCCATGGCGGAGGCCATACGGGCCGACATCGCGGCCATGGGGTTTAAGTGCGAACGGGACGCCGCCGGCAACCTGCTGGTCCGGTTTGAGGGCGCCGTGAAAAAGGCGCCGGCTGTGATGCTGGCCGCCCACATGGACGAAATCGGCATGACCGTGTCGCGGATTGATCCGGACGGCCGGCTCAAGGTCGTCAATTCGGGCGGGCTCCTGCCCTGGAAGATCGGCGAGCACCCCGTGGTCGTCCTGGGCGACACAAAAAACATTACCGGTGTTTTTTCAATGGGCTCCAGCCACGGCGGCAAGGCCGCCGGCCAGCCGCAGGACTGGGAAAACACGCACGTCGTAACCGGCCTGTCGCCGGAAGAGCTCAAGGAAGCCGGCGTGCGCCCCGGGTCATCGGCCGTCCCGGCGCCGGAAGGCCGCGGTCCTTTCCTTATGGGCAGCGGGAAGGACCCGCTCGTGGCGGCCTGGACTTTTGACGACCGGGCCGGGGTGGTTACCCTCCTCAGGCTCCTCGAAATGATCAAGCGCGGCAAGGTAAGGCCCGTAAATAAATTACTGGTTTGCTTCACGGTCCACGAGGAGGGCGGTTGCCACGGGGCGAAAATTGCCGCGCACCGCGAAAAGCCGGAAATATTCGTGGCCATTGACGGGTGCCCGGTCGTGGACGAGGCGGTTTTGAAGCTGGACGGCCGGCCCGGCATCTGGAGCATGGATTTCAAGGGCCATTATGACCAGCACCTCGTGGCCTGGTTCCTGAAGGTGGCGGAAAAAGCCGGCACGGAGCTCCAGCCGGTGATTTACAGCAAGGCCAGCTCGGACGCAAGCCATGTCTACGACGCCGGCGCCGCGCCGCGGGTGGCTTTCCTGGGGCACGTGCGCCAGAACAGCCACGGGTTCGAGGTGGCGCGGCTTGCGTGCTTTGACCGCCTCCTGGACGTCCTGGCGGCGGCCGTCAGCGCCGGTCTGCCCTGACAGGTTTCCGGCGCGCGGGTGGCTGCAAAATAACTGGCGGCGTTAGCATATGCAAAATGATCAACACGGACCGGGCGCTTTGCCTTCGCGCCTTGCGCTGTATCTTTCGGCCCTCGTTTACCCGGGCGCGGGGCAGCTCTGCCAGAAGCGCCGGCTGGCGGGAATATTTTACGCGCTGGTTTTTTCCGCGGCTTTTATCATGCTGGCCGTAACGATATTCCGGCCTATCTTTGCCAACCTGCGGGTTGCAATGGATCTTGCTGAAACCGGCCGGGCCGCTGAATTCCACCGGATTTCATTCGGGGCGGTTTTCGGCTGGCTGGGCGTTTCG
>JBAYWJ010000350.1:0-4012 GCA_041674125.1 Kiritimatiellia bacterium | reverse complement strand
GAGAGCCCACACGACCGCCCGGTGCGCAAGGCCATTGAAGACGCCGTACGCGACGGCCTGGCCTGGCTTCAGGAGCAGGATCGCGCACTTGCAAAATGAAAGGTCAACCATGAAAAAAACGTTTGTAGGCATAGGCTTCGGCCCGATCCAGGCCGGGCTTTTCATCTACGAGGCATATTCATCCGGGAACTTTGAGCGCTATGTCGTGGCCGAGGTCATGCCGGAGGTTGTCAAGGCGGTACGGGATGGCGGGGGCGCCTGCCGGGTCAACATCGCCGGTGAAAACGGGGTGGAGGCGCGCACCATTGATAAAATAGAAATCTACAATCCCAGGGAGGCGGCCGACCGCGCCGCCCTGGTAGATGCCGTCGCCGGGGCGGACGAAATCGCGACGGCCCTGCCGAGCGTGTCCGTTTACAAGGCCGGAGGCGGTCAGTCCGTGGCCGCCCTGTTGGCGGATGGATTGAAGAGGCGCATAGCCGCCGGCTCCGGAAAACGCTCGGTGATTTATGCCGCCGAAAACCACAACCATGCCGCTGAGATCCTGGAAGAGGACCTGCGCGGCTTCCTGGGCGGCGCGGCCGCGGAGGCCATGGGCCTGGCGCAGTGCCTCAATACCGTCATCGGGAAAATGAGCGGCGTTGTTGCCGACGAAACCCAGATCCGGGAGCAGGGCCTCGAAAGGGCGGCGGGAGATTCCGGGCGCTGTTTCCTGGTGGAAAAATTCAACCGGATACTGATTTCGAAGATCCGCTGGCCGGATTTCAAGCGGGGCATAACCGTGTTCGAAGAAAAGCCGGACCTGCTGCCGTTCGAGGAGGCCAAGCTCTACGGCCACAACGCCACCCATGCCCTGATCGGCTACCTTGCGCGGCGCAAAAAATACAGGTTCATTTCGGACGCCGCCGGAGACAAACAGCTCATTAGCCTTGCGCGGCAGGCCTTTATCAACGAATCCGGAGGAGCGCTATGCCGTAAATACAAAGGACTTGACTCTCTTTTCACGCCCGCCGGGTACGCCATCTATGCCGAAGACCTTCTCAAAAGGATGCTCAATCCGCATTTGCGCGACGCGGTCGAACGGGTTGTGCGCGACCCGCGGCGCAAGCTGGGCTGGGACGACCGCCTTATCGGCACGATGCGCCTGGCCCTGCGCGAAAATATCCAGCCTTTCCTTTACGCCATGGGCGCCAGGGCGGCGCTGGAAATGCTGGCCGAAACGGAAAAAAAAGATGGGAATAACATCCTGGATGAAATATGGGCCGGCAGTCCCGCCGGGGCGGATGAAAAGGAAAAGGTCAAAAAAATTATTGCCTCGTCCGTCCTGGATTGACTTCGCGCATCTTGCGCATTCCATGAAAAAGAACGGGAGACACCTATGAGAAAGCCTGCGTGCGGTTTGCGGATGACGGGAATGATTATCACGGCGGCTGCCTTGGCTGCTTCTGCCGCTGCGATGTGGGGCTGCAGGTCGGGGACGGCGGCGTTTAAATGCGGGGGCGTGGGCGAACTTGTCCTGGTGGCGGGAGCAACCGGCCAATGCGCGATCGTCCTGGCCGATGGCGCCACCGCGGCCGAACAGTTTGCGGCAGAAGAGCTGGCCTCATTCGTCAGGCGCGGAACGGGCGCCGGCTTGCCAATCTTGAAAGAAAGCGAATTTAAAGGGGCGCGCGGCATTTACGTCGGCCAGACCCGTTTGGCACAGAAGTCAGGCGCAGCGTTTGAAAAGCTGGGGTCCGAAGAATGGTTCATATGCTCGGCCCGGGACAGCCTTGTCATTTCCGGCGGACGCCCGCGCGGCACGCTTTACGGCGTATACGAGTTTTTGGAAAGGGCGGCCGGGATTCGCTTCCTTGATGCCTGGAGCGAGCATGTGCCGCAAAGGCCGACGCTGTCCGTCCCCGGCGATTTCGCGCTCCGCTCGCGCCCGGCTTTCGCCCGCCGCGAGATATATATTGTTTCGGGCCAGTCCAACCAGGTCCTGTTCCAGGTCCGGCATAAAATCAATTCCTTTGCCAACGCCTACAAGTCCGGCGAGGCCAAGTACGGCTACGCCATGCGCTTCGGCAGCCCTTATTCAACCCACACCCATGCCTATTACGCCGCGGCTTTTCCGTCAAATCATCCTGAATATTGCGCCATGGATGCAAACGGCAAACGCGCCGCGCCGCCGCCGCCGGACTGCAAGGGCCGGTGGGACCACCAGGTCTGCATGTCCAACCCGGAAGTGCGCAAGTTCTTCGCCGCAAGGCTGCGCGAATACATTAAGGCCGACCGTGACAGGATCATGAAGGAAGGCAAAGGGGAGCCATTCCCGGCTCTTTACTCTCTCGTGCCTTCGGATAACGTGAACAAGTGCCTCTGCCCCGCCTGCAAGACCGCGGCTGAAAAATACGGCGCATACTCCGGGCTGCTGATAGAGTTTGTCAATTCAATCGCCGATGATATCGCTGCGGTTCACCCTGAAATCCGCCTGACCATCGGGGCGTATACTTTTTACGCGGACGCACCTAAGGGAATAAAGCCGCGTGACAACGTGATAGTTTACATCGCCCAGCTAGGGGCAGAATTCAATGCCCTCCCCAAGCGGGACGCCCTGCGCAGCATGGCGCATCCGCTGAATGAAAAGGCCGCCCGGATGTGGATGGACTGGTCGAAGGTCAGCCGGAACCTTGGGGTACACGACTACTGGACCGCCTGGAGCCAGCCGCACCTCTGGCCGCATGCTGATATCCATGGGCTGGCGCAAACGCTTAAATTTTATCATCGTTGCGGGCTTGCCCATTTCTTTGTCGAAGACGAGCTTATGGGCAGCCGCATTCATAATTTCGTAGACTTGCAGTTCTACCTGGCCGCGAAGCTGTTCCAGAATCCGCTGCAGGAAGCGCAGCCCATCATTGACGAGTTCATGGACCTCTATTACGGCCCGGCCGCGCCGCAAATGCAAAAGCTCCTGACCTACATCGAAAAGCGCCAGGAGGAGGAGCCCGGCATGCTCGCCGCGGTGCCGCCTTCCTCGCGGAAATATTTCGACGAGAAGTTTTTCACCGAGGCCGATAAGATGCTTTCTGAAGCCGAAAAGCGGGCGGGCGGCGACCCCGCCATCCTGGCGCGGGTGCGCCAGGAAAGGCTGGCCTTCGATGAGGCGCTGCTCTTCCTCTGGAACAAACTCGAGCGGGAGCGCCGCCTGCCTTTCAGCCGCGATGAGCTCATAGCGCGCCTGCGGCAGGGGTACGAGGCAGCCTATAAAAAATACGGCGGGTGGGGCGAAGGCATGAAGAAAGCCGACGAGGAACGCCTCGATTACCTTAAAAACATGCCGCCCGTCCCGGAACAGTTCGAGGGGAAGAAGATCATCGACCTCGCCAGCCCGAATCTCGGGGGCGGCGGGCAGGCAAAACGCGTCGATGACCCGGATGCCGCCATCGGCAAGGCCTGGCGCCTGGACGCATCCATGACCGGCCCGGAAGGCAAACATGACCGCTTGCCTGAGTTTGGCCTCTTCCAGGAACAGCCGCGCTTCCTGGCCAAGCAAGTCATCAGGAAAGAGGAGTTGCCGAAGGACGAAAAATATCATTTCTACCACGCCGGGCGCATGACTGGCTCGCCGCGCATGTATTTCTGGGCCCATCATAGCTGGCGCCTGGCAACACGGCTTTTCGCGTCCTACGATTCCTCGCTGCCGGAGCAGAAGACTTATGACGTGTATGCCTCGATCAAGCTCGAGGGGCCGGACTATGTGCCTGGCTCGGCAAAAACCAACGCCTTTTCCATCGACCGGCTGATTCTTGTTGAAACGGAAGCGCCGGCGGAAAAATGAAACCACAAACGGCATTAAATCGGCACCCGCGGCTGTACCTGGCGGCTGGCAACCTTTCCGGGCCTAAGGAATTGCAATGGCTTAAGCTGGCCCGGCAGCGCGTACGGCGGCGCGCGGACGAATACGCGGCGTCACTTGAGCTGAGCTACCCGCGCAACGTCCATAACGAGCACCTCGTGCGCGCCAGCGAAG
>JBAYWJ010000349.1:0-4024 GCA_041674125.1 Kiritimatiellia bacterium | reverse complement strand
TGAACGCCGATACGCATAGATCAGCAGGGAAAAGCGCCTGCACGTGAGGCAATGATCTGAACATCCTGGCGCCGAACACCGCCGTACCCTGGTAGGCGACAATTTCAGGTTCGCGGTCGCCGTTGATGTCAGCGAAAAACAGCTCGGTGCCGCCGTAAATGCCGAGGTCTATTTCCCGGCCGCTGCGGACCGTTTGTTTGTTTGCCGTGTTTGAATGCAGCGACATGCTTGTGTTACGCTCATTTTATATACAATTCCCCGAACTTGGCTCGGTCATGGAAAGCCGGCTTGCCGGCGGGAGAGAATGCCGAAAGTTCATTTTCCCGCCCCTCGCGCACGCGCTGGCGGCAGATGTTGAAAAACCAGGGGTGGTTGGCCCAAGGTTTGCTGCCCAGTACGCCTTGCAGCGGATCAACCTCGTCCGAGGCGCTGCCCGCTGCCGGGATCCTGATCTCGATGCTCCAGTGGTCCGCCTCGCGGCGCACGGCGACTTGCGCGCCCGATCTCCATTCCATGTTGATTTTTTCATTATTCCGGTCCGCTTCGGAGACGGCTCCGGCGGGATTAACGCCTATCTGGTAATAGGCGTGCAGGTCGGTTTCCAGGATGATGTCGACGCTGTCCCCGAACCAGAGCGCCTCGTCGTGGTTGTTGGTTGCGGTTATGTTCAGGTTTGCCATGTCGGAGTCGTGACAACTTATGCCGAAACAAAGAGCGTCCCGGTCCCAGCCGGATATGAAAATAGTCCTGCTTTCGGGAGGCACGTCAAGCCCCGTGCATAAATCCTTGAAAGGATATTTCTGCTGGCCTTTCCAGAATGGCTCATCCAGCCGCCCGTCGATCACGGGTATGATGCCCGGCCGTTCCTGCCCGTAAGCGGCTGGGGCATTGGGCCGGGCGGGCTTGGCGAATCCGCCTCCGCCTGCAGTGCCGCCGCGTATTTTGGCCAGCGGCTCCACGTAACGTTCAATCAATTCCACTCGCTTGCCGTAAACGGAGTCGCCCGCGGCTTTCCGGCCGGCCTGGAGCAGTTCGAACATGGTTTTGATCAAATCCGCCCGGCTGCGCATGCTGGGCCAGTTCGCCTCGCAAAATTCAAAGAACCTTTTCATCTCGCGCGCGGCCGGCCCGTAGAAGAGCTTGTAATAGTCATCCAGCAGCTTGTCCGTGTCCTGCGCGGTATCCCAGTACAGTCGCGCGGTTATGTAAAGGTTGAGGTGATTAATGGCCAAGTCATCAGGCTTATCCTCAAGGCGCGGGCTGGTGTTGTAGACTTCGATGAAATCTCCCATGGATACGTCCATGAGCGAACGCAAGTCCTCCGCTGCCAGGTGCGGGAAAACGGCCGGGATGGACTCCCATTCCCGACCCGGCCGCGCGTGCAGGTAATATTCCCAGATGACCATTGGTCCCGAATCTGTTTTTTTGCGCCAGGCCTGCCGCAGTTCCAGGGCTTTGGCGCGCGCGGCCTTGTCATAAAACATGCTGCGCCACTGGCACAGGCCGACCACGATGTTCGGGCTGAGCTTGCCGATCTTTTCGGGGGGCAGAAGGTAACTGCCGTAGGCAAAGCAGAGTATTTTTTTGTCCGGATGGGTTTTTCGCACTTCGATGGCAACGCGGTTCACGTAATCCCAGGCGTAATCGGAAAGCCGACCGCTGCTGCCGCGTTCCGGCGTGTCCTTGCCCTTGCACAGCTCGCACTGGCATATCTGGGAATAGCCGTCGGCCGGCATCACTGAAACCATGGGGGCGTTGTAAATGTCGAAATATTTGCGGACAAACCTGACGTTATCCTCGAAAAGCCCCGGCGCGGAAAGGCAGGGCTTACCGTGCCCCCCGCTGCCTTCCGCCGTTGCCCGCTTGCCCCACAGCGCGAAATATTCCGGGTGCGCGCGCTTGACCTCCTCGCGGCCGTGGACCATGACGATCCCGTGCCCGAGCGGACCGGTTCCGACCAGCTCCGCGCCGGGATTCAAGCCCAGGCGGAGATACCAGAGCACTTCATCGCGGGAAGCGCCGGAATAAGTCCTGTAAAAAATGAATTCCCGGATGGGAAAATCCGGCCGGCAGGTGACATCGAGAGCAGGAAGCTCCAGGCCGGACAGTTTCGGCATCACGGTGCCGATTTCGCCGGGAAAATACCAGCGCACGCCCAGGAGGCGCAGGAATTCATGGACGGCGTTGAGCGATCCGCGCTGGTCGTATTCCCATATGTCGAGGCCGGCGTTGTAGCTTTTAAAAACCAACTCCATCGGCTGGAGCCATGTGGCCCCGGTGCGCTCATCCCATTCCTTCAGCGCGCGCGGCCGGTCATCCCTGTTTTTCGCCATCGGTTCGGGCGGTTTAAAATCCTCGTCATGCCCGAGCAGGACCAGTCCGTTCGTGACGCTCACCATGCGGAATGCCCCGTGCTCAAGGCCCTTATCCGTAACGCCCAATTGGTCTGTGTATGTGCTCCGGCCCACGAAGATGTGCAGGGGAAGGTTTGTGCCGGGGGCGTTGGTGATAACAAGCGTGGCGCCGCTCATCTTGAAAAGATGCTCCTGCAGCTCCTTGGCGGCCAGTTTTACCGCGTGCGGCGGTTTTTCCGCTATGACGATGTCAGCAAGGGGCCGGCCTTCCGTGGTCAGGAGCGGCCTGCCGCCGGCCGGTTGGATAACGCAAACTGCGTTTGCTGCCAGGACAAGGCCCGCCATCAGCATGCTAAAGGGAACTGCGCGATAAGGCGCCATATTTTAAGCGGCTATTGTTCAGCCCCGGCTGGTAATCTCGACCAGGTGGTAACCGAACTGGGTCTTGACGGGGCCGTGGACCTTGCCGACCTCCTCCTTGAAGACCACCCGGTCGAATTCCGGCACCATCTGGCCCGGTGTGAACTCGCCCAGGGCGCCGCCTTCCTTGCCGGAGGGGCAGAGCGAATGTTTCCTGGCCATCTCGGCGAAATCCGATCCGCCCGCGATGGCCTGCTTGATTTTTTCGCATTCTTCCTGAGAATTTACGAGTATGTGCCGCGCCGATGCTTTCATGATTGTATTCCTCCAGTATGTTTTATTTTATGAAGTCAAAACAAATACACCTTGCCGAACACCGGGTCATGTCCGCTCATACACCCGCAAAAAATCGGAGCGGGGAATGTTGGCCTGCGTGCAGATAGTGCGGAGTGTAGAGCTTTTAATGGAGGAATGATTCGGCATGGTTAGCGGTGTCTTGGTGCCGTCCGGGTTTTCCCGGATCATGGCCACATGTTCCCGCTCTCGAATCATGCGAAAACCTAGGCTCTCCAGCGCCTTGATGACCCGGCGTTTGGGAGCGTCGACCGGAAACTTAGGCATTATGCGAGCACTCCTGTTTCGGCGATAAATGCTTCCATAACCGGCGATTCATCATCCGATAGTGCGTCTTTACCGAAAGTGTCCAGGTGAAATTGAATGGCGGATTTCACTTCGGCCAGGACCTGTTCATAAGTGTTTCCCTCGGCCACTACGATCCCCCTTAACCCCAGCGGATAGGCGACATAGCCGTCTTCATGCTTTTCGACGATGATTTTAATTTGCCTCATGAACCAAATAATATCTTTTCTCGACTGGACTGTAAATGGAAAATAAACGGAAAAACAGCTCTGCGATGATTTAAGTTGTTATGCGCCCCCTTTGGTGATAAGGTGTGAGAAAACAAGCAAAAAAGGAAAAATATGCCGCACACACAACCAAATTTTCACAATCTGGGCATCGAGGCCAACATTCTCGCGATGATTAACGCGCTCAAATTCACTGTCCCGACCCCGATCCAGCACAAGGTAATCCCCTCTGCCATTGACGGAAAGGACATTATAGGCATTGCCCAGACCGGCACCGGCAAGACGCTCGCCTTCGGCATTCCCATGGTCCAGCGCCTTGGGCTCAATCCCGGCCGGCGCGGCCTGGTTTTAGTGCCGACCCGCGAGTTGGCACTGCAGGTCAACGACGCCCTCTCGAAAATCACGCCGGCGTTCAAAATGAGAACCACGGTCGTGATCGGCGGG
>JBAYWJ010000348.1:0-4039 GCA_041674125.1 Kiritimatiellia bacterium | reverse complement strand
CGCTTCCTGACCGAGACCATGGCGCAGAAGATGGCCGTGGCGATCCGGTCGCGGTCGTAAGGCACCAGGTTGCCTTCGCGCTTGATGATCAGCTTTAATGCAGCTGTGTCGGCCATGGCCCAATTTTTTACACTTTTTCCATGCCTCTTGCCACAAATATTATTCCCTTAATTATGCACAAACACCAGCTTGGCTTTGAGTATTATTCAATAATGACAGCGTGCAAATGATTTTTTGCACCATTTATTATTTTAACCCAAGAGATTATGCAAACGTTTACCGGGAAAGCTGGTGTTTGCCGGAAAGGGAAGTCGCGTTATTTTGGCGCATCTGCTTTGTTGCGTGTGGCTTGCAGTATGCTTATACAGCGGCGCCCCACGCGTCGCGCATCTGCACCAAACAAACGCGATGCAAAATTAAGGTATTCAAAAAGCTTGTCTTGAGGGCGAAATATCATAATCATGCCTTTTTCTGCAGACATGCAATCAGATTCCCAAATATCAAAAGGATGACTGATATGAAATTGCGCATGGCATTCATGGGGTTCCGGCACGGGCATATTTATGCCATTTACGAATCGAAGCACCCCGATTTCGAGATCGCGGGCGCCTGCGAGGAAGATGCCGCCACGCGGGACGAATTGAAAAAGTCGAACCGCGCCCGCATCACCCACGACAAGTTCGAGCGGATGCTGGATGATCTCGAATTTGACATCCTGGCCGTCGGGGATTATTACGCCCGGCGCGGTGAGATCATCATAGAGGCCCTCCGGCGCGGGAAGCACGTCATCAGCGACAAGCCGATCTGTACCCGCCCGGGCGAGATTGACGAGATCAGGGCCATTGCCGCCGCAAAGAATCTGGCCGTAGGCTGCCAGTTTGACTTGCGCTCGGAAGGCATTTTCCTGGCCTTGCGCGAACTGGCGGCGGGCGGGGAACTCGGCGAGATACATGCCGTCTCGTTCGGCGGTCAGCACCCCATGAGCCTGGACAGCCGGCCGGCCTGGTACTTTGAGGAAGGCAAGCACGGCGGCACGATAAATGACATTGCCATCCACGCCTTCAACCTCGTGCCGTGGCTGACGGGGCTCAAATTCAAGGCGGTGAACGCCGCGCGCAACTGGAACGCGCGCCTCAAGAAGGTGCCGCGTTTCAGGGACGCCGCCCAGGTCATGTGCACGCTGGAAAACGGGGCCGGTGTGCTCGGGGACGTTTCCTACTTTTCGCCGGACAGCTTCGGCTATTCCCTGCCGATGTACTGGCGCGTGACGCTCTGGGGCGACGGCGGGGTGGCCGAGGCCACTTTAAGCAAGCTGGTGCTCTACCGCGCCGGCGAAAACACCCCGCGCGAAATACCGCCCCATAAGCCGATGCGGCGCTTTTACCTGGATTCGTTCCTGCGCGCCGCGCGCGCGCAGGGCGCGCCCGGAGACATTACTACCGCCGAGGTGATAAGCTCTTCGCGCAACACGCTCCTGGCCCAGAAGGCGGCCGACGAAAACCTCCACGACCTGCCCCTGGAATGACGGTCATTGCAAGGCCTTGCCCTATCACGGGCGCCAGACAAGCGCCGGGGTTGCCAGGCGCCCTTTTGTGAATCGCACGCCCTCCCTGGCCAGCAGCCGGAGCTTGCGCCTGAGCGGCGCGCCGGCCTCCGCCCCGCAGAATCCTCCCGGTGAAAGGTCGGATGAAATCACCCTGTGGCAGGGCACGCGCGGTGCAAATGGATTGCGGCGCAGGGCTTGCCCCACCGCCCGGCACGAGCCGCAGCGCAGGTAAGCCGCTATGATTTTGTAGGTTGCCACGCGCCCGCGCGGTATTTTTGCAACGGCCTTGTAAACGCGGCGCTGGAAGGGAGTGATTATGCCTTCCCGGTTTGTTAGATCAGTTTTTGCCATGCGCTCCTTGCATGAATTTTCCCGGTTGCCGGATTGACTTCCCTGCGCTATTATTAACATAAATTCAGAAAAAGACAAACAATGGGTGTTGCCATGAACTCACAAACTATAGGCCTGAGAGTTGCCGGCGTGATTTTCGCCCTGATGTGCCTCGCGCAGCTGGGGCGGTTGATCATCCGCCCGGAAATTCTCGTGGCCGGATACCAGATCCCGCTCTGGCCGAGCGCAGCGGCCGCGCTAATTGCCGGGGCGCTCGGTTTCTGGATGTTTAAGCTCTCTTCCGGCGCCGGCAAATGACCGCGCTTCGCTTCGGAAGTTCTTGCTTTTCATCTTGACCCTTCCGGGCATCTCCTGCAGGATAGCCAGCCATGAGAAACAAATACAAGGTTGGCATGGACCATCTCGTGTCGCTCTGCAAGCGGCGCGGCTTCATTTTCCAGAGTTCAGAGATTTACGACGGCATCAACGGCTTCTGGGACTACGGCCCACTGGGCTGCGAGCTCAAGCGCAACGTGCGCGAGGCCTGGTGGAAGAACATCGTCCAGATGCGCGAGGACGTCGTCGGCCTCGACAGCTCGATCATCATGCACCCGAAGGTCTGGGAGGCCTCCGGCCACGCCGCCAGCTTCGCCGATCCCATGGTGGACTGCCGCAAGTGCCGCAAGCGTTTCCGGGCCGACATGCTCTGCGAGGACCAGGGCCTGAAGCTGGTCAAGGCCGAAAAAGGGTTCGAGCTGCCGCCGGGCGCCAAGTGCACGGCCTGCGGGGCGACCGACCTGACCGCGCCGCGCTCGTTCAACCTGATGTTCAAGACCTTCGTCGGGCCGGTGGAGGAGGATTCCGCCGCCGCCTACCTGCGCCCCGAAACCGCCCAGGGGATCTTTGTCCAGTTCCAGAACGTCCTGGAGGTTTCGCGCCGCAAGGTGCCATTCGGCATTGCCCAGATCGGCAAGGCATTCCGCAACGAGATCAACCCGCGCAACTTCACCTTCCGCTCGCGCGAGTTCGAGCAGATGGAGTTGGAGTACTTCATCAAGCCCGGCACGGACCGGCAGTGGCATGAATACTGGGTCGAAGAGCGCATCAAGTGGTATGCGCAAATAGGCCTGCCGCCGGAAAGCATCTCAAAGTATAACTACGATCCCAAGGAGCTTGCCCATTACGCCAGCGCCTGCGTGGACGTTATGTACGATTTCCCTTTCGGGACCCAGGAGCTGGAGGGCATTGCCGCCCGGGGCGACTTCGACCTGACCCAGCACCAGAAATTCAGCGGCAAATCCATGGAATATTTCGACCAGGAAACCAGGGAAAAATTCGTGCCGCACGTGATCGAGCCCTCGGCCGGGGTAGACCGCATCACCCTGGCGCTCCTCTGCGAGGCCTATCGCGAGGAGTGGGTGCCTGCGGGCAATACGGGCGGCGAGCTTCAGGAAGCGGAGCCCGGCAAGCCGGTCCCGCAGGGCTACGAGCTGCGCACCGTCCTGCGCTTTTCGCCGCGGGTCGCGCCGGTCAAGGCGGCCGTGTTTCCTCTGCTTAAAAACAAGCCGGAGCTGGTTGCGCGCGCGCGCGAGGTGTTTGCCATGCTCCAGAAAAAGTGGCCGGTCTTCTGGGACCAGACCGGCGCCATCGGCCGGCGCTACCGCCGCCAGGATGAAATCGGCACGCCCTTCGGTATCACGGTTGATTTTCAGACCCTGGAGGACAGCACGGTCACCCTGCGCGAGCGCGACTCGATGAAGCAGATCAGGCTGAACATCGCCGAGCTGGAGGATCACCTCCTTGAAAAGATAACATGAGGAAAGACAACATGGCCAAAAAAGTCATAATAGCTGAAAACGCCCCCAGGCCGGTCACGCGCTATTCGCAGGGCATCCTCGCCGGCAACACGCTTTACGTCCAGGGGGTCATCGCGCTGGATCCCAAGACCGGCAAGATGGTCGAGGGCCCGATGGAGGTCCAGGCCCGGCGTGTCTTTGAGAGCCTCAAGGCCATCGTGGAAAAGGCCGGCCTGACCATGGCCGACGTGGTCAAGGTAACTGCGTTTTTATCGGAGCTTTCGGATTATCCGGCCTTCAACGAGGTCTACAGCAAATATTTCATGGCCGATCCCCCGCCGGTGCGCACGACCGTCCAGGCCCGGAT
>JBAYWJ010000347.1:0-4061 GCA_041674125.1 Kiritimatiellia bacterium | reverse complement strand
TCCTCTCTTGCTTCTCTTATCGTTCATCGGTAACACCTCTTCCTTTCCTCTTTGCCTTCACAGGAAGAAGTGTCACCCAGTTTTATCCCTCTTTCGTTCTCAAGATCTGGTTGTTAGCACACTACATAGGATCCACCGATCATCTCATTCAGCAGGCATTAGAATTGCAATAATCCGGCTAGAGCGGGGTAAAGTACAACCCCGCCCGCTTTCCTCCCGCTATGTTTTGGCAATGCATGCCCGATCTGGACTATTCCGATATTAAACTGTATATTATCAGCTATTCCGGTATCCGGGTGCCGCAGGACATAAGCGGGGGAAATCACACATGTCGGACTATCTGCTTGCCATTGAGGGGCCAGACAAGGGCCAGACGTTTCAGCTTGGGCAGGAGACAACGGCGATCGGCCGGCAGGGATGCGACATCACTCTTTCCGATCCCGACGTTTCGCGGCGGCATGCCGAAATCCGCAGGTCTCCCGAAGGATATGAAATCGAAGACCTGGGGAGCTCGAATGGCACACAGGTGGATAAAATCCCGGTCAAGCGCGCGGGCCTGTGTCATGGCGCACGGATATACATTGGCCAGTCGGTGTTTATGTTTATCCGCGACAACTCGCCCTCCGGTAACGGGCATGATAAAGCCAATACTCTCACGCTGGACACGCTGAATTTTGAGCCGGCGGCAGCGACTTCCGCAGGGGACCTGGAGGAGGCAAACCGCGCCCGGGGGGACCTGGCCGCGCTTTACCGCGTGGGACGGGCAATCAATTCCACCCTCAGGACCGAAGAGCTGGTGGAAGTGATCCTCAAGGCGATGATCGAAGAGATGCCCAAGGTAGACGCCTGCTCGTTGCACTTGTACGACGCCCGGACGCAGCAATTGCAGTTAAGAGGCCACCGCATCCGGGAGGGAGCCAGGCAGGAGGAGCGCCCGGTGTTCAGCCGGGCCATTCTCAACATGGTCCTGCAGGAGCGCAAGGCCGTCCTGACCTCCGATACATTCCAAGACGACCGCCTCGGCAAGGCGCAGAGCATTATGGCCCTGAACATCCGGAGCGCCATGTGCGTGCCCCTGCAGAGCCGCAACCGGCTTTTCGGCATACTGCAGGCCGACGTGCTGCGTTCAGGCCAGTGCCTTGTCGAGGATGACCTTCGGCTCCTGGCCGCCATCGGCATGCAAGCCGGGACCGCCTTTGAAAATGCCGCACTTTTCGAGCAGCTGGCCGCCGAGAAAGCCGAGCTGGAAAAGGCCCATGAGGCGCTCCGGGCAGCGCAGGATACCCTGGTTCGTTCGGAAAAGCTGGCCGCCGTTGGCCGCTTGAGCGCCGGCATCCTGCATGATGTCAAAAACCCGATGACCGTCATCCTGTGCCATGCCAAGGTTCTGCTCCAGTCACTGACCGGCAAGGCGGCCGCGCCACTTGACAACAAGAGCATGATTGAAAGCCTTGAGCAAATCGAGGCGGGCGTGATGCAGTGCAACAGCGTCATGAACGGGCTCCTGCAGTTTGCCAGGCAGGCCATGCCGGAAAAGACCGGGGTGGCGCTCAACACGCTCGTCGAAGAAATAATCCGCTTCCTGTCATATGAAATCCGTAAGAACAAGGCAACGGTGGCCACCGAACTGCATGACGGCCTGCCGCCCGTGTTCGCGGATGCCGGCCAGATCAAGCAGGTTCTTCTGAACCTGCTTATGAACGCCATGCAGGCCATGAGCGGCGGCGGCCAGATCACGATCTCCACGGGATTATCGGACGGGCCCCGTGGTAAAATGGCGTATATCCGCATACGCGATACCGGCTGTGGCATGAGCCCCGAGGCGCAAAGCCATCTCTTTAAGCCGTTTTACACCAGCAAGTCTACCGGCGAGGGGGTCGGCGGCATGGGGCTCGGGCTTTCCATCAGCCACGGCATAATTACAAACCACGGCGGAACCATTGAAGTTGAAAGCGCAGCGGGGCGCGGCACCACCTTCACGGTCAAGCTGCCGGCCAAATTTCAGGTTGCGTGATGTCCTTGCTTTTCGCCTTGGCTTGGTATGAAAACCAGGCTATCCTTTGAAACATTAACGCCGGAAAAAAATCCGCCGCCATCTCAAGAGGAAAATCATGTATAAAAATATTGTTGTTTCCGCGATCGCCGCCTGCGTGGTGCTGGCAATGCCTCACGCAAGCCGGGCCCAGGCCTGGACCAACCTCGGCAGCGGGCTCAGCGGCACCGCCGGCGCGCTGGCCTTCGACAGGTCCGGCAACCTCTACGCCGGCGGGGAGTTCACCAGCGCCGGCGGCGCGGCTGTGAACCGCATCGCCAGGTGGGATGGCGCGGCCTGGTCGGCCCTGGCCGGAGAACGTGCGGGCGGCAACGTTTACGAGCTGGCCTTTGACAGCCACGGCAATCTATATGCCGCGGGAGGCAGCACGATTGAGAAATGGAACGGTACGGCCTGGACCAATATCAGTGCCGGGATGGACTGGTTCGTTTACGCCCTGGCCTGCGACAACTCCGGCAATCTGTACGCCGGCGGCTCGTTCACCACGGTTGGGGGAGTGCAGGTGAACCACGTGGCCAAGTGGGATGGAACCTCCTGGAGCAGCCTCGGCGGCGGGATGGACTATTACGTCGAGGCGCTGGCCTGCGACGGGGCCGGCAATCTTTACGCCGGCGGCGATTTCACCAACGCCGGCGGCGTGGCGGCCAACTACGTGGCCAAATGGAACGGCACTTCCTGGAGCAGCCTCGGAAGCGGCATCCACAGCGAGAGGTCTTATGTCGTCAAGGCCCTGGCCCTGGATGGAGCCGGAAACCTCTATGCCGGCGGTGATTTTTCATCCGCGGGCGATGTGGACGCGTTTGCCGTGGCCAAATGGAACGGGTCCGCCTGGTCCGGCCTCGGCGGCGGGCTGGATTACAGGGTGAACGCCCTTGCCCTGGATGGCTCCGGCAACCTCTATGCCGGCGGGGAGTTCAACAACGCCGGCGGCGCTCCGGCAAGCCGGGTTGCAGTATGGAACGGGATCTCCTGGTCAAGCCTGGGCAGCGGGCTGAACAATTCGCCCGAGTCCCTGGCCTGCGACGTTTCCGGCGCCTTGTATGCCGCGGGCTATTTTTCCGCCGCAGGCGGCATCCCGGCCGATCACGTAGCCAAGTGGATCTCCCCGCCCGTCGGCCCGGTCGTCAAGGCGAACGGCTCTGCCGCTGACATCAGCATAAGCCCTTCCGACAATTTATCCGTGACCGTCCAGATTTATCCGGGCGGATACAGCGGAACCAGCGTTGACTGGTGGGTTGTTGCGCTTGCCGGATCGTCCTGGTACTACTTGAATAGCGCTGTTCAGTGGACGCCTTTTGACGGCAACGTTGCCAGCTGCCGCCCGGCGAGCCAGGGCCCGCTCTTCAACCTGCCGGTCACGGAAGTTTTGAACTTAACCGGGCTGCAGGCCGGCACGTACACGTTCTGGTTTGCGGTCGATTACCCGATGGATGGAATCCTGCACCTGGGCGGGCCGATCTGGATGGATTCGGTCAGCGTGAACGTGAGGTGATATAAAAACCAATGAGGATGCCCATGAAAATGCCCGAATACATCACAAAGGACGAGGTCAGGCGGATCTGTAAACAGTTGAAAATCAGGGACTGGACAAAATTGAGGGAAGCCAGCGTCCAGCCGCGGGAGGCAAAAAAGCTCCTGGCGTTCATCAACGTGGAGAAGATGCCCGTTGCCCCCGAGCAGTTCCGCGTCGGCCTGGAGGTTGAGCTGGAGCACGGCGTCAGGTTCAAGGACGCCAACGTGACCAACAACCATCCCGTCATCACCGGCATGATCGTCCTGGCGCACCTGAAGGAAAGCCTTGAGTATTACAAGCTTCTGGACGTGGCCGAGCTCGAGGGTGACCTGATGAAGGCCATCGCCGCCGGCAACGCCCAAAAAACAAAAAAATACTACAAGCGCCTGGCCCGCGCCAAGATGACCCTGGCCAGGACGGAAGACGCTGTTGTGAAGTAACCGGTCGGCGCCGTAAGAAAGGCGGTTGCATGCGTCAAAAGGCGGCCATCATAAC
>JBAYWJ010000346.1:0-4071 GCA_041674125.1 Kiritimatiellia bacterium | reverse complement strand
CGTCCGCCTTGAAAAGCAAGGTGCCGTATTCTTCGACAAGCCTCCTGATCCCCGGCGATTCAAACTTGGGATGCAGAATGACCGGCGAACCTGCGTAGGCCAGCGCGAAGGCGCTCGTGCCGAAATTCGCCAGGACCGGCTGGCCGGGCGCGTTTGTTTTAAGCCATTCCACGAGCTCAAGCCGCTGCCTGAGATACGGCTGGCCCGTGCCCCAGCGCTCCGCATTGCACACGGTATTGGCGCCCTCCGCCGCCGCGCCCAGCGCCAAAACAAGCAGCAGCAGCGCCCGGGCTGCTACGCTGCGCCGCCCGGCGGCCCATGCCGCCGTCAAGCCCATGACCGCCGCAACGGCGATGGCGGCAAAGACATGGAGACGCACAAAAAGGATAAATGCTGTTAAGGACATGAAGCTGAACAGAAACAGCCCAATAATCGCGGGATCTTGCCGCCAACGGGGGTTAAATAAAAAAACGACTGTCGCAAAAGAAAACAGGGGAAGGCTAGCCGGGAAAAGAGATCTTGTCAACAGGAAACTTGCGGAATTCAACGCCGGGGTCCAGAGGATTCTCTGGGCAAAGGTAAGCTCGGAGGGATCGGAAGGCTTGGCATTCAGAAAGATAATTTTAGCCCAGAGCAGTTCCGCAAAATGGCCGTAGGACTCCAGGTAGGCCCGGGCGAACACGAGCCCGACCGCCAGCGGCAGAACGGCGAGCGCAAAACGCACTAAAACGGCAATTGTTTGTTTTGAACCAGAACATCCGGCCGGCAGGGCGCGAAAGCCTGCCGCGCCGTCCTTTCGGCCGGACTGGCAGTCCGGCTCCCGGCATATTTGCCGTTCTAGCGAACGGCCGCTACAAGGATCGGATGTAGCGGCGTTTCGAGACGCCGCCCCGGGCGTTAAGAAACGCAATGGATGGAAATTGAATCCTCTTCCATCCCGGTCCTGCCAGCGGGCGGCCAGCACCGCCAGGAGCGCGCCATACGCCAGGAGCATGGCCGGGGAATGGATAAAACCGTGGGCGCGCAGGTACGGGTTGAGAAGCCCGGCCGCAAAAAGCGCCGCCAAAACAAGGCCCCAGGCGAGGCGCTGAAACCCATCCCGGAAGTACTCGCCCCGAACAGCACGCGCAAGGGCGAGGATGGCCAGGAAAAGTACATAAAACTGGACCAGGTCCCAGAGCATCAGCGCGCAGGCAAGCAGGGCCGCGGAGAGGGCCGCAATCCCTGCCATGAGCGCCCGGCGCGCACGCAGGCGGCCGGCCAGGGCCGCGAGCGCGCAGTTGGAAACGAGCAGCGGCAGGGCGAAATTCTCGTGCGACAATTCCTCGCCGGTTGAACGGATGACGGAGGCTATTGAAAGCGCGTAGTATGCGCCGGCCGCGGCCGCGGCCCAAAGCGATCCCTGCCACCACCAGAGCCATAAAACCATCGCCCCGATCCCGAGGCAGAACCAGCCGGCGGATATCCAGCGCACGCGCTCGTCAAGCGGAATGCCGCGCGGGAAAAAACGTGCCAGGAAAGCGCAGATATATTCCGGGCCGGTTTCGTAGGTGCGGCGCACCAGCACCCCGCCGGGGTGCTGCACATTGCGGTCGAGAGCCGGCACGGACCCGGTTTCAAACAGCATGCGAACGTACCGGAAGTTCAGGGCGCTTTCCATGTCAAAAGGCAGCGGGCGCCCGTATTTGTCATACTGGGCCGAAAGCACCGCGCGCCGGGCGGCCAGCCCGGTGGCAAACGCGGCCGTCAGGATGCACACCAGCAGTACCAGCCTGGTTGATGATTGCATGGTTGGCATCAAATTATGAAGCGCAGACCCGGAGCTCCGCAGCCATGGAATGAAATTCCAGTTTCTCGTAAAAGGCCCGCAGGCGCTCCCTTTCCGGCGGCCGCACCTCCAGGTCCTGCAGCGCAAAAGGCAGCTTGATGTTCCTGTCCAGCGTAATGAGGCTGACATTCCTGAGCACATCTTCCCTGCCCGCGGCGAGCCTGGCGCGGGTTTTTTCGGACTTGACCCGCTCGAGGCCGCTGAAGAGGCCGGCGAGCGAACCGAACTCGTTCAGGAGGACGGCGGCCGTTTTAGGGCCGACCCCCGGCACGCCGGGTATGTTGTCCGAGCTGTCTCCCACCAGCGCCAGCCACTCGACCATCTGCGAAGGCTTGACGCCTGTTTTCCGGAAGATCTCGTCCGGGCCGATTTTGCCATCCATTTTGCCCGGGGAAAGCATGGCGACATTCCCTCCGACAACCTGCATGAGGTCCTTGTCGGATGTGGCTACGATGGTTTCCATGCCTTCGGCCGCGGCCGCGCCGGCGGCCGAGGCCAGGACGTCATCCGCCTCCTGGCCTTCGATGCGCACGCTCCTGATCATGGCCGCGCCGAGATATTCTTCCACGTCGGGAAGCTGGGAGCGCAGTTCGGGCGGCATGGGCGGCCTCTGGGCTTTATAGGATGGCAGCATTTTTTTGCGCGCCTCGGGGACGCCGCCATCGAAGACCACGAGCTCGTGCGTGGGACTCCAGACGCGGTTGATCTGTGAAAGCATCCTGATGAAACCGAAGACGGCATTGGTCGGCCTTCCGGTGCTGGTGGCCAGACCGGAGACGGCATAATAAGCCCGGTAAATCATACCGAGAGCGTCAACGAGGATAAGGCGCGAGGGCATATATGGCATTCACCGGGTGGATATTTTTCAAGCAGGAAGTGTTTTCACCAATGCGGCCCTTGGCCGCAACCAAGATGTTTCAGGCCCCACTGCCACCTCCGTCAGCTGACGGACTGCAGGCGGGTAAAATGAAGGCATAGTTTCCGATCATGCCGTGATACTATCACGGCCTACAGAAAAAATCCTGGCAAAACTTTCATATGCCTGCCCTGCCCATGCCTTTGGCTTGGCAAGCGCAGGTTAACCACGCGCAGCGCGTGAGCCAGGGTTTTAATGGAACGATCTATCAGGCGTTGGCCCCGGCAGTCTTGCGATCGGGCGGGCGGCGCTTTGAATTCAACCCGTTACTGGACCGTCGCGGAAGTGCTGCTCTCGGAGGCGAAAGAGGGCTCGGTCTCTTTCTTGATCTTGTTGCCGGCCGGGTCCACCAGGTTGGCCGTGACGAAAATCAGCAGGTTCTTCTTGATGCTGCGCGTGGTCTTGCTCTTGAACAAATAACCCAGGAGCGGAATGTCCCCCAGAATGGGCACCTTGTCCTCGGTGTTCTGCTGTCCCTCGGTGATCAGGCCGCCCATGACGACGGTCTGGCCGTCCCATATTGAAATCTGGGTCTGGATATCGCGGCAGTGGAAGACCGGCTGAAGGAGCGTGAGGTGCTGCGTACGGGCCGGATCGGCGGTGGGAATATCCGAGCCGTAGTCAATCCAGCGCGAGAGCTCCACCACCTGCGGGAGCATCTGCAGCTCGATTGTTTCATTGTCGGGCCCGACGGTCGGGGTCACGTCCAGGATAACGCCCAGGTCCCTGGTTTCGAAGGCGGAGGGCGTAACGACGATCTGCACCAGGCTCTGGTTGCCGGAAGTGGTCGTGCCGATGGACTGGGCCTGCTGCTGGTATTCGGTCGGGTAAATCAGCTCTTCCACAACCTTGATCTTGGCGTTCGAGCCGCTCTTGGTGGTGACTTTCGGCGCGGAGAGCAGGTTGACACCATCCTTCTGCTGGAGGGCGTGCAGGACGACCGTGAGCTCCGGGTTGGTGAGGATGCTGGAAATGGAGGCGATGTTGCCCATGGTGCCGCCGACGGCCGCGCCGACCTGGCCACCGGAAACGTTCAGTTCCCGCAGGCCCTTGGTGATGTTGCCCTTGTTCATCTGGATACGCTCGCCGTTCGGCTTGGTGGCGATTTCCCAGTTGTCGGTCAGGAGCCATTCCAGGCCGAGTTCCTCGAGATCGTTCTGACCTATTTCAACGAAACGCGCTTCGATCTGCACCTGGATGCTGGGCACGTTCAACTTGGTAAGCAGCTGCTCGAACGACTCCAGGTTCTCGGCGGTGTTTTTTACGATCAGCAGGGGCGGCGCGGGGATATAGACGATCGAAGTGTTCTCGGGGAAAGGAATGCCGG
>JBAYWJ010000345.1:0-4071 GCA_041674125.1 Kiritimatiellia bacterium | reverse complement strand
TCGCCATCGCCTTTCTGCCTATGAACTTGCCCTACACGATGACCCCCGCCATGGCGGCGGAGGCGGCCGGGGTCATCGGGCCGAAAGTGTTGTGCCCATACCATTACGGCGATACGGACCCGCAGGCGCTCCTTGCGCTGATGAAGAAAAATCCTGGCATTGAAGTGCGCATCCGGAAAATGCAATAAGCAGCATCGCAGGGCAAATACATCTTCAGGCCGGGACGGTGGCGGAAAAAATCAGAAATGGGAATTAATAATCAGGCTCCGCATTCCCCGGGCCTCCGGGCCGGGGCGGTGGCGGGCACGATGGCGATGACGCTGCCCTTGATATGGCCCTCGATCCCGGACTTGATCATGTTGATTATTTCCTGAACCTCGTTCATTTTCTTTTCGCCGTCGAATTCCAGAAAAATCTCGATGTAGATGCTGCTGCCCGAGCGGCGGGAATGCACGCCGTGAATGGCCTTGTAATGTTCGTAAAATGCGGCCAGGTCGCGCACGATGACCATCTGGAGCGATTCATCCAGCGTGCGGTCGAGCAGGTCATTCACGGACTGGGCGATCATGTGGTAGATGGAGAAAAGCAGGAAGCCGGCGATGGCCAGCCCGCCGACAGTATCAATATAGACCGCCCAGTGGACCACGCCGCGCAAACTGATCGTCAGGACGAGGGTCGTAAGGACGATAAAGTCCGCCACGGCCTTGGCGCGGAACAGCCGCCACTGGGACTCCATGATCGGGGAATATTCCTTGCGCGCGACGCGGTAGTTTTTGATCCACAGCCAGGTGTTGACGCAGACCCCGGCCAGCATGAGAAAGATGCCCAGCGTCGCGCCGGCCGCGTGCAGCTCATGCGGGTGCCGAAAACGGTAAAACGCGCTGCCAAGCACGATAAGCAACGAAAGAAACATGATCCAGGCCACGACGATGCCCGTGAGGTTTTCGAGCTTGCCCAGCCCATAATTAAATTCGAAACGCTTGCTTCGGACAACCTTGCGCAGCGCGATCCACGAAAGGAAGGTGGCCACGAGCTCGTTGAGGCACTTGACGACGTCCGCCATCATAACAAGCGAGCAGGCCATGATCGCGGCTGCTATATCGGGCAGGAGCAGGATAAAATCCACCACGAGGCTGGTCAGCACGGAGCTTTCGCGTTCCTTGTAGTTGGTCATAAAAATCCTTGGGAACAGGCCGGAATTAATTGAAAAGGATATGGCCTGACTATCCGCCCGCCCGCGCCTCAAATCAAGAGAAAATACGCCGGCGGCCTTGATTGCCGGCTGCAAGTAAGGTATATTATTCATCATGTTGGCAAACATGATGCAGATTATGCGCATTTATATTTTTCGGGCGGCGATTATTGCCGGTTTATTCAATGCTGGAATTATTTCGGCCGGACCATCCGCCGGCGGCACGGAGGCAAAAAGGTTGGAAGCATCGTATCCAATCTGCGTGCCCACCAACGGGCAGGTCATGTGCCTGACGATATGCGAGGAATGCGCCCTGGAGTTTGTCTGGGTCGAGCGCCTCAAGGCCTGGGTCAGCCGCCGCCCCGTGAGCCGCGGCGAATATCATCATTACCGGGCGGACCGTTCGGGGCCGGAGGAGGGCCAACCCGCTCCGCAAGAAAACGCGCGGCAGCCGGTGGCCGGCGTCAGTTTCAAGGAGGCCGAGAACTATGCCGCCTGGGTCAATGCCCGGGCGCGCGCCGCGCTGCCTTTAAATGCGGTCGTGTCCCTGCCTCGCGCCGGCGACATGGTTTATCTTAACGCCGGTTACCGCTGGGAGGAGAAAGACGAGCCATCGGCCTGGCTGAAATGCTACGGACTGCATTGCTCCGCAGTGCCGGACGTGCCTTTCATGACCATCGGGGATGTAACAGGCAAGCAGGCCGAAGGCAGCCCGGATGAGGCTCCCGGGCAGGTAGTGCTTGAAAATCGCATGCGGGAATGGACGGCGGAGGATGCAGGGGGGTTGCAGGTCATGAACGGCCCGACCCTGATGCAACTTCTGGAGGAATACGCAACCTTTAAATACAGTTATTCCGACAACGCTTTCCTGGATGCATCTGTAAAGGGAGCCTTGCTGGGTTTCCGGCTTGTGATCAGGCAATAGGCAGGGGCAGTCAGTATTTCCGCCAGCCCATGGCGCCGACCATGCGCTTTGCGGCCGGGTTGCCGGTATAAGCGTTGCTGGTTTTCAGGCGGCCGTCATTGTCGAAGATGCCGGTATCTCGCGTATCGCGGGCGGCCTCTTCCAGGAGCGCTCGCATTCGGGCCTTGTGCGTCTTGAAGCGCTCATCCGCGGCTAAATTTTCTTCCTCGGAGAGCGACCGGCTCTCGTCATAAAGCTCCTCGGTGCCTCCCGCAGCCTGGGAATATACATATTTCCACCGGCCGTCGGTCACCATGACGCTCAGCTCGGGGTCCTCGGATGTAGTGCTGTAAAAAAAGTCGCGAATGCGCGCGGATGGATTTGAAAGCGCCGGGGAGATGTCTTTGCCCTGCACCGGCTTTCCGATTGAAGTTCCGGCCGCGGCGGCGAGCGTGGGGAGAATATCCTGAAGGCCAACGAGGGCATTGCTGACGGCGCCGGGCTCCACGCCGGGGCCGGCCGCAATGAAGGGCACGCGCACGGACCCGTTGAGATGGTTGGTCTTGAAAATCGACCCGAAATCCCCAAGCAGGTCGCCGTGATCGGCGGTAAATAGCACGAGGGTGCTGTCGCGCAGGCCGGTTTCATCCAGGCGGGCGAGCACCCGCCCGATTTGCGCATCCAGCCAGCTTATGCATCCGTAATAATGCGAGCGGATAACCTGCCAGGCCTGCGGGCTCAATGTGTCGGCAGCATGCGGGTAAATCGTATGCAGGAGATAGGGATTGCGCCCCTGCAAATCCTTTATTGATCCCCAGGGGGCAGGCACCCGGCGCGGATCATACATGCGGTCAAAAGGCGCCGGGGGGTCATAGGGGCTGTGGGGTTTTGGGGAGCTCATGAACATGAAGAAGGGCCGGTCGGTGGATTCCTTCAAGTGCCGGTCAATCTGCTTGAGGGTGCAATCGGCAACCCAGTGGTCCACGGTGAGCTCGGGCGGCAGTGGGCTGGCGCAGGGACGGACATCGTTGTTGCCTATCCCGTGGGCGCGCGTGTAGCCGGTCCAGCCGGCATCAGAGAGGAAATCAAAATAATCCTCAAGGCCGCGTGTCTGGCCGGTTGGATCAAACTGGGCGATGATGCGGCCGCTCTCGCACAGGTCCACGTGCTCGAAGCCGTGGACGAGGCGCGGCGCGCCCGGCGGCGCGTAGGGGACGAAGTGCAGCTTGCCCATGGCATAGGTGCGGTAGCCGGCGCTTTTCAAAACTTCCGTCAGGAGCGGCTGGCCGTCCCTTATTTTGCCGCTGTTGCCCTTGATACCGGTGCAGATGTGCGGGTAGTTTCCGGTCATGATGGTGGCGCGCGCCGGCACGCAGATGGGGTCGGGCGAGAATGCATTCCGGAACAAGGTGCCGCGTTTGGCGAGCGCATCCAGGTTCGGGGTCTGGATAACGTGATTGCCCGCGCAGCCGAGGCAGTCCCAGCGCATCTGGTCGGCCATAATCATCAATATGTTGGGTTTATTTGACATGTGTTTTTATCTTTTATAAGGCAATTACACGGTATCCTGGACGCTATTCGTAGGTCCATTTGTGCAGCCAGGGGTCGCGGGTGTCCTGCTGGAATTTTTTAATTTTATCGCAAAATTCCCTCGCCAGCTTCTGACAGTGCGGCTCATCGGCCAGGTTCACGGTTTCATCGGGGTCCTTTTCAAGGTCATAAAGCTCGAAGCGCGGCCGGTGAATGTAAGCGTCCACCGAGCGGGCGCCGAATTTATTTTGTTTGTTGCGCAGAACAGCCTTCCAGGAGGCCGAATGCCACAGGTCGGAGGCAAAAGGATAATCCAGCTTCCAGGCGATATTCCAGATGAACTTGTGGCGCCTGGTCCGAACCACGCGCGTGGGGTAGTAGTTGGTTATTTCGTGGAAAGTGTGGGCGGCGTAGATTTCCTCGCGCCAGTCCGCGGGGGAGGCCT
>JBAYWJ010000344.1:0-4088 GCA_041674125.1 Kiritimatiellia bacterium | reverse complement strand
CGGTCAGGAAAATGCCCAAAACAGGCTCGTTGACCTTCGCAAAGCAATCGTCCGCCGCCATGCAGGATGTTAAGTGCGACCTCGATGATTACGGCGCCTTGCTCATCCGCCTCGGCAACGGCGCGCGCGGGGTCTTCATGACCAGCTCCCTCTGCGCCGGGCGCAAGGTCAGGATCGACCTGCAGGTCTACGGCTCAAAGGAGTCCTTGTGCTGGAACCATGAAAAGTCATTCGAGCTGTTTGTGGGCCACAGGGACCAGCCCAATGAAATCATGATCGAGTCTCCGCTAATGCAGAAGGAAGCCAGCCGAAAATACGCCCTGCTGCCCTCGGGCCACCCCATGGGTTACCACGACGCCATCTGTAACCTATTCGGGGAGTTCTACTGCGCCGTGGAAAGAAACATTTCCGGCAAAAAAGGAATATCAAATTATCCCACCTTCGCCGACGCCACCTGCGAGCTCAAGCTGGTGGAGGCGGCCCTTAAAAGCGCCCGGACCGGCAAGTGGGTAGATATCAGGTGAGGAGAATGCAGAAGTCATAAGGAAGAAAGCAGAAAGAAGATGGCAGAGGGTAGAAGGCTGCTGAAGGAAGACAGAGGCCGGAGGCCGGAAGGCAAGAGTTTCAAGAAACATGAGAAAGTATGCCGGTAAGGTCATAACTGCGCGCGGGGCAATCGAGCCCGCCGCCCTGGGCAGGGTCATGATGCACGAGCACCTGCACCTGGACTTTGCCCAGAAGGATGAATGTCCCTTCGACAGCCGCAAGTGGGATTTTCTTGAAAAGAATGCGCTGCCGGCGCTAAGGGCGCTCAGGGATTACGGCTGCCATACCTTTGTGGACATGACGTTCCCGCCGCACCGCGCCGAAGGATGGGTTTATGAAAAAATATCCTTGCTGGCAGACTTCAACCTCATTCTCGCCACCGGATTTTACAGGGAGATTGAGCTCGGTAAATACTGGATTCATGAGCCCGAGGATCAAATCTGGCCTTTCCTCCGCTCCGCTTCCGTGGAAGAGATCGAGGAGTTCTGCCTGCGCGAGTGCGCGGACGGCATTCAGTCTTCCGGCGTCCGCCCGGGCGTGCTAAAGGCCGCCAGCAGCGCCCGCGAGCTTACCCCGGTGGAAGCGAAAGCCATCCGGGCCGTGGCGCGCGCCCATAAAAAAACGGGCCTCCTGATCAACACCCACGCCAACACCCCCGGCGCCTTCAAAAGCCAGCTTGAGCTGATCGAGTCCGAAGGGGTGGACCCGGCGCGGGTCTGCCTGGGGCATACCCAACTCCAACTGGTCGAGGAATGGGATGAAGTCCGCAGCTGCATGCAGCGCGGAGCGGTTTTCTCGCTTGACGCCATTTACCCGGACCAGGCCCGCATGGTACTGCAAGCCTTTGATTCCGGGCTGGGTGGACATCTGGTCCTGGGCCGCGACAGCGGGTTCAAGGTGGGCTACGCGGAATTCAAGGCCAACCCCGGGTGGCGCGCGCGGCGCGGCGATTCATTCCAGCTTAACTGGTTCGGGGAAGGGTCTCCTTTCACGTCGTTTTTCGAGGATGTGATCCCGCGCTACATGGGTCTCGGGATAAGCGAAGGCATGCTGCATGCGATGCTCGTTGAAAATCCGCGCAGGATTCTCGCGGTGCAGTAGGGGCTGTGTCACGGCTGCGGAAGCCTGTTTCACTCGGCGGAAGGCAGGCGGTATCGCATTGCCGGTATGCGGTAGTTTTGCGCGATGCGCCGGTTGGCACCCGGCATCTCCTCCTCGTCGAGGACCAGATCGACCTCCTGCCCCATGAGAGCCACGCGCTTTAAAACACCGTCGCGCTCCAGGATCCTGAACACGTCCGCAAGGCTGCGGATTTTTTCCCCGTTGACCGCGGTGACAACCTCGTCGCGGTATTCATGGTAGCCGATGTTGATCAAATCAGGCAGAACCATCGAAAGGATGACGATGTGGTCTCCTTCCTTCTCGCTGAACTGCCAGGGATTGAAGTAATAATTAACCAGGCGCGGGTTGGTCTGGATGATCCATTCTCCGCCCGCCGCGCGCAGGTAATCGCCGGTAAGCTCGCGCAGTAAGAGACCTCCGTCGGCAATGTATTCGGCCCTGTCGTCGGCGGAATTTTCAGGTATAACCTGCGATCTGTCAGCCTGCCGCTTGAGCGACATCTTGACCTTCATGGCTTGGCCGCCGCGGATTATGCCAAGCTCCACTTTCTCGCCGGGACTGTGGCGCCCGTTGACGATATGCGAAAACAGCAGCCGCCCGAAATCAGGGTCGGAATAAAAGCCCATTTCATCGACGGCAAACCCGTCAATTTCAACTATGACGTCTTCGGTTTTAATAACTTCCGCCGCGCCCGAGCCGGGGGCGGTCCACACGGCCAGAATGCCGCCCTTGTTCCGGTCCGCGCAAAGTTGCTTGCGCTTGGCAGGGTCCAGCAAAGGTTCCCATACCAGGCCCGCCCAGGCTATGCCCTTATAGGCAGGGCTCAGGGCGGAGGTCACAAGTTTATTCAGGGTCGTGGCGGAAAGGGCGGTGCAGGACTGGGTGTTCTTGTCATATTGGAGAATTACCCCGGCCAGCTTGTCCCCGGCGAAAATGGGCGCGCCGATCTTCTCGATCGAAAGGTCAGTCAGGACCTTAAGCATCAGGCCGCGCGGCGTGCTGTTGACTTCGACCACCTGGCCTTCGTCGCTCTGGAGCTGGCCGCTCGCATCCAGCTTCACGATTTTCACCACGTCGCCGCGCTGAACTTTTTCAGCCATGGCCACGGGCTTAAACTGCGCGGCCGCAGCCTGGTCGCGGATCTTGAGCAGGGCAATGCCGGCATGTTCGTCGAGAACATGTTCCGCGGCCTCGAGTTTCACGCCAGACTTGGCGCGGCGGATCTCGATCAAGGTGCTGTTGCGCGCGATGTCGTCCACGGTCAAGATCAGGCCTCCCGTGATCGCCACGCCGAGCCCCTGGCGGATTCTAGGCGGCTTTTTCCGCCACGGCAGGCGCGGATCGAATTCCTGGCAGGTGGCGGCGGTCTCAACTATCGTGGCGTCCGTGTCCAGGCTGGGGGCATCGGCAGCCGGCGCGGAGGCAAAAGCCAGTCCACTTAACATGGCCGCAATGGACAGCTTCACTCTAATCCGGCGGGCTGTCTTCATGGCGCCCGGTCCTCCCGCAGGTACTGTGACTCACGAATGTTATAGCGGCGCTTGATCTCGGCGTCGGCCCGGCTGGTTTCGCCCGCATCCAGCACCAGCGTGACCGGCGTCTCGTAAAAGCTGATCAGGTGCAGGCCGTTGGATGAGGCGGCAAGCGCCGGCGGCAGGTCGCGCATCTGCCTGACCGGGCGGCCGTTGATTTCCGAAACGGTTTTGAACAGGAACCCGCCGTCATAGGTGTTGACCGGGTGCGCCAGCCTTTCAATCAACACGACAAACTCCGATCTGCCGGCATGGAGGCCGTCGGTCTTGGCAAACTGCGAATAGTAGAGCAGGTGCTGCCGCCCGGGGCTGTTTAGCTCCTTGCCGGTCTGGGCCAGCAGGTTGAGCGAAAGCGGTGCAAAAACCAGGCCGCCGATAATGAAATATTCAGGCCGGCGGTCGTATTCATAGCGGAATGTGAAAGGGTCATGTTTCCTGACCAAAGGGACCGCGATGGACTGGCGCCGGCCGTCCCGCCAAATATCGAGCATGATGGACTCGCCGCACTGCTTGCGCTCGACCAGTTCGGTGTACTGCATGGTCTGGCCGTCGATAATGGCGGTGCCGTCATCCGCCAGCTCGTATCCGTCAACGGTCAGGAGGACGTCTCCCGCCTTGATAATGTTATTGGCGCACCCGAAAGGATCTATGCGGGTGACGGCCGTGCCACCGCTGTACGCGTCAAGTTTCAGGCTTTTGCGCAGGGCGGGGTTGCGGGTTTCGATTGAATAAACTCCAAGCTCGGGATAGCCGTCGTATACCCCGTCGTCGATATCGGCCAGGAAATGGTTTATGACAGGGAGCGGTATCGCGTAGCCCAGGTTCTGGGCGTTGGGAATGCCCTGGAAGGCCACTCCGACCACCAGGTCCCGGTAAAGCACCGGCCCG
>JBAYWJ010000343.1:0-4102 GCA_041674125.1 Kiritimatiellia bacterium | reverse complement strand
GCCGGCCCCGGGCTGCGGCGCGCCCAGGGTGGCGTCCCGGCCGGCAGCTTCGGCTTTGCGAGCCAGCCAGGCAGTGTCCAGGAAAATATTAATGAAACCCGGCCCGGCGATTTCCATCCGCGCCACGCCTTCAGCTTCGCAGGCCTTTTCGATCAGCTTCGTGGCGATCGCGCGCGGCGGCATTTTCATCTTTTTGGCAAGGGCCATGGCCGCGTTGCTCTGGTAGTCGCCGAACTCCGGGGCGGAGGCCGCCTCGACGCGGATTGCGGCGGCCGAGCCCGCGAATTCCGGGAAGGCCTTGGCGAAACGGCCTCGCATGCAGGCGGTCAGAGATATGTTTACCGGTTCATTCATAAATGACAGCGCTTCCCGGGCCTCTTCCGCGGCAGGGTGGGCTTTAAGGCCAGGGATGCACGAGGGATTGATATAACCGAATCAAGCTTGAGGAACAAGTTTTTTATTCCTCATTTGCCGGGCTCTAACAGGGAGAGAACATAAGAGGCGATGTGTTCGGCTTTCTGCCTTTCGCCGCCCGCGTTCAAATGGCAATGGTCCGTCCAGTTGCAGGCTGAAACTGCTTCGGCGGGGAACGGCGCCAGGCCGATCGAATATTTTTTCGCCAAATCCTTGAATATGTTCTCGTGCCGTATTATTTGGCTCAATTCGTAATCCTGGCCGTTCGCCTCATAAACTCCCGGCGCGGTCCGGAAGGGCACCAGGAGCACTTTTACGCCGTCAAAAAGTATTTCTCGGATGAGGGTTTCCATATTGTGCGTGAAACAAAGCTGCTCATCCGGGATAACGGCCGAATTGGCAAGCAGCTTTCCATTGGGCTTGAACCACGGCGCCGGCGGCATCGCCCCACCGCGTATGTAGAATTGCCCCCCGTAAAGCTGGTCGGCATAAAACACGTTGAGGATAATGTAGCTCATGAGCCTTGACCTGGCCATCCAGCGCGCGCGCTCCGGAAGGGGGCTTAGGTTGACCATCGGCTGGCGCCAATTGCTGTTGTCCGGATGATAATAGGCGGTGGTGTAGCCCACGGCATCATTGCCGCCCTCGTTGATTATGACAATGTCGGGCCGGTAGTAATGGTACTTGAAGTGGTAGTGCGCCAGTATTTCCGCCGAGGTGCCGAACGGGATGCCGCCGTTCAAGACTTCAACGCCGGAATAGCCTGCCGGCAATTTCGGCCTCAGGATTTCCTCCAGGACCGCCGGGTAGGCTTGCGCCGGCAATGGGACGGTCCAGCCGTAGGTGGTTGAGCCGCCCAGGCAGAGCACGCGCAGGATTCCCGGCTCGCGCTCCAGGCTAAGCGCCTTTCCGCGATAGCCATCGGCGTTGTGCTGGGGGCCGTTGACGGGATGGGTGTAATTCGGCGCGCAAATATAGTTCAGATAGGCCTGGCCGATGGTGTTCTGCACGCGGACAAGCGGATTGGTTTCGCGCCCGAGCAGGATGCGCCTGCCCATTTCACAGGAGGGCGTCATAAAGCGCCGCCCGATTAATTCCAGCGCGGCGCAGGAAAGGGCTGCCACGAACAGAATGAAAAATGCTTTCTTGAGTTTCAACATTGCTGGAATTTTTCCGCTTGAATATACAGGTTGGCGTGGATAAGGCAACGTATTTCCCCTGATTAGACGTGGATCTGCGCTGAACGCCGCGGCGCATGAGGGCTAAAATTCACACGCCGTCATCCGGCTGTTTTGGCGCGGCGCGCGGCGGCAAAGTTTTTTTTTATTTCAACAAAAATAAAAACCGCCAGGCCGATGCCGATGATCCTTATCCAGGCCGGGGCGCTGATGGGCGCGCTGTGGAAGAGCGTGTTCATAAACGGCGCATAGGTGAAGAGCAGCTGGGCCGCCATCATGGCCGCAATGCCAAATATAACCCACATGTTTGAAAACAGGCCCAGCGCAAAGAGCGGGCGCGAGAGAGAGCGGCAGTTCAAGAGGTAAAATGCCTCCACCATTACGATCACGTTGACGACAGCGGTGCGGGCTTCTGGCAGGCCGGCCCCGCGGTTCTGCTCCCATGCAAACAGCGCAAAGCCGCCTATAAGCATCATTACCGACACGGCCAAAATGCGCCACAGCAGGCGCGGGGTCAGGATGGGCATGTTTGCGGCGCGCGGCGGCCGGGCCATCAGGTCCTTTTCCTTGGGCTCAAAAACCAGCATCATCCCCAGCAGGAGGGCCGTGGTCATGTTGATCCACAAGAGCTGGACCGGCAGAACCGGCAGGGCCGTTCCAAGGAAAATAGCGGCCAGGAGCAGCAGCCCCTCGCCGCCGTTGGTAGGCATGGTCCAGGCAATGAACTTGGTCAGGTTTGCAAACACGTTGCGCCCTTCTTCGACCGCGGCTTCGATGGAGGCAAAGTTGTCGTCGGTCAGGATCATGTCCGCCGCGCCCTTGGCGACGTCCGTGCCGGTAATGCCCATGGCGACTCCGATGTCGGCCTGCTTGAGCGCGGGGGCGTCGTTCACGCCGTCGCCGGTCATGGCCACAATGTGGCCGCGCTTTTGGAGTGCGCGCACCAGGCGCAGCTTCTGCTCCGGCGCAACGCGCGCGAACACGGCCGTCCGCTCGGCGGTTTCCGGCAGGTTTTCTTCGGAGACATGCTCCAGCTCCTTGCCGGTCATGGCCTGCACCGGGGCGCCGTCATGCCCGGACCGCAAGCCGAGCTTGCGCCCTATGGCGACGGCGGTATCACGGTGGTCCCCGGTTATCATTTTCACCGTGATGCCGGCGCTCTGGCACTTTGCGACGGCCGCGATGGCTTCCGGGCGGGCGGGATCAATCATGCCCTGCAGGCCGAGCAGGGTCAGCCCGCCTGAGACATCCTCCCGCGCGAGGGCGGCGTGGCCATCCGGCATGCGGCGGCGCGCAAAGGCCAGCACGCGCAATCCTTCGGAAGTCATCTTCTCAACCGCGGCGAAAATCGCGGTCTGGTCAATGGGCTTATCGTTCCCGGAGCGGTCGGAGAGATGGTCGCATCGGTCCAGGAGGCTTTCGATCGAGCCTTTTTTGTATATCAAGCGCCCCTGGCCTTCGCCGTGCAGGGTGGCCATGTACATGTGCTCGGATTCAAACGGGATCACGTCCACGCGCGGCAGGCGCCGGTGCAGGTCTTCGGAGTCAAGGCCGGCCTTGCGGGCGGCGACTATCAGGGCGGCCTCGGTCGGATCGCCTTCCACCTGGAGGCGGTCCTCCTTCATGACCAGTTGCGAGTCGTTGCAGAGCAGTCCGGCCAGAAGGCATTCCTTCAGGGCCGGGATTGAACCGGGCTCAACGGCGCTCTTTTCGAGGAGGAATTGACCGGAGGGCTCATAACCATTGCCGGTTACCGCAAACATCTGGCCGCCGGCCCAGACGCGGCTGACGGTCATTTTGTTCTCGGTCAGGGTACCGGTTTTGTCGGAGCAGATGACGGTGGTGCTCCCGAGAGTTTCGACCGCCGGCATTTTGCGGATGATGGCGTGGCGCCTGGCCATGCGCGCCACGCCTATGGCCAGGGTGATGGTCACCGCGGCCGGCAGGCCCTCCGGGATCGCGCCCACCGCCAGCGCCACCGCCGCCATGAACATGGCCGAAGGGGATTCGCCGCGCAGCACTCCCACGGCAAACGCCAGGGCCGCCAGGCCGAGAATGACGTAAAGCAGGAGACGGCTGAATTCGGCAATCTTCTGCGTGAGAGGCGTGGACATTTCCGTCGCCCCGGAAATCATCACGGCAATCCGGCCCATTTCGGTGCTGTCACCGGTGCCGGTTACAACGCCCTCCGCCTGGCCGTAGGTTACGAGCGTGCCTGCAAAACAGAGGTTCAAGCGGTCGCCCAGCACGGTATCGGGCGGGAGGGGCTTGTCGTCTTTCTGCACCGGCACGGATTCCCCGGTCAGGGCGGCTTCCTCGACCTGCAGGCTGCGCACCTTGAAGAGTCGCAGGTCGGCGGGCACGCTGTCTCCCGACTGCAGGAGGACGACGTCGCCCGGGACTAGTTCGGATGAGGGCAGGCGCTGCTTGCGGCCGGTGCGGCGGACGGTGGTTTCGCTTTTCACCATCTTGGCCAGGGCCTCGATGGCGCGCTCGGCCTTGTATTCCTG
>JBAYWJ010000342.1:0-4110 GCA_041674125.1 Kiritimatiellia bacterium | reverse complement strand
TTGACGGCTCCTCTATCCGCGGCTGGCAGGCCATAAACGAGTCGGACATGCTCGTCAAACCCGACCCGGAAACGGCCTTCATAGACCCGTTTTTCGAAGCGAAGACCATGGTGGTGATCTGCAACATCTGCGACCCGGTCACCGGCGAGGACTACACGCGCGACCCGCGCAACATCGCGCGCAAGGCGGAATTGTATCTCAAGCACACCGGCCTGGCCGACACCGTCTACATCGGGCCGGAGGCGGAGTTCTTCGTCTTCGACGACGCCCGCTTCGACCAGAACGAGCGCGAGGGCTACTACCACCTTGACTCGGCCGAGGGCCAGTGGAACAGCGGCCGCGATGAAAAGCCGAACCTGGCCTACAAGATCCGCTACAAGGAAGGCTACTTTCCCGTGCCCCCGACCGACAGCCTCCAGGACATCCGCAGCGAGATGATGCTCACGCTGGAAAAAATCGGCGTGCCGATCGAGGCCCAGCACCACGAGGTTGCCACGGGCGGCCAGTGCGAGATTGACATGCGCTTCGCCCCGCTGGTGAAGATGGCCGACAGCGCCCTGAAGCACAAATATGTGATCAAGAACGTGGCCAAGAAACACAACAAGACCGCCACCTTCATGCCGAAGCCCATTTTCAGCGACAACGGCAGCGGCATGCACGTGCACATTTCGCTCTGGAAAAACGACAAGAACCTGTTCGCGGGCGAGGGCTACGCCGGCATGTCGGAAATGGCGATGTTCGCCATAGGCGGCATCCTGAAGCACGCCCCGGCCCTGCTGGCCTTCACCAGCCCCACCACCAACAGCTACAAGCGGCTGGTGCCGGGCTTCGAGGCGCCGGTCAACCTGGCCTACTCGCGCCGCAACCGCAGCGCGGCCATCCGCCTGCCGATGTACTCGCCCTCGGCCAGGGCCAAGCGCATTGAATTCCGCTGCCCGGACCCGAGCTGCAACCCCTACCTGGCCTTCTCCGCCATCCTCATGGCGGCCATTGACGGCATCATCAACAAGGTCAACCCGGGCGAGCCGCTCGACAAGGACATCTACGACCTGCCGCCGGAGGAGCTGGCCAAGGTGCCGCAGACCCCGGGCTCGCTGCGCGACGCGCTCATGGCCCTCAAGGCCGACCACGCCTTCCTGATGAAGGACGATGTCTTCACGCAGGACGTGATCGAGACCTGGATAGACTACAAGATGGAGAAGGAAGTAAAGGCCCTCGACCTGCGCCCGCACCCCTGGGAGTTCGTCCTTTATTACGACATTTAAACCCGCCGCGGAACCCGATGGCGCCCCGGCCCCGGGCCGGGCATAACAAAAATGTCACAGGCCGTTTTCAGCAGGACCGCCAAGGGCACCGTCGTTGACTTTGAAAAGGGGAACTGCGGCGTCGGGTTTGTAGTCAACCTCAAGGGCTGCGCCTCGCGCCAGGTCGTCGAGCGGGGTATCCGGGCGCTCTCGAACCTGATGCACCGCGGGGCCACCGGCGGCGACGCGCGCACCGGCGACGGGGCCGGGATAATGATTCAGATCCCCGGCGCTTTTTTCAGCAGCTACCTCCGCGGGGCGGGACGCCTTCCCCCGGGTGAATTTCGCCCGGGCATCGGCATGTTTTTCATGCCGGCCGATCCCGGCAAAGCCGGGCGCTGCCGCAGGATAGTAGATGAAATTTCCCCGGCCGAAGGCCTGCCTCGCCCGATCTGGCGCGAGGTGCCGGTCAACCCCGGCATCCTCGGCCCGGAGGCGGCCGAAAACCGCCCGGCCATATGGCAGGGCATATTCGCCTTGCCGCCGGAAAGCGGCGAGGCAAACGAGCTGAAGCTTTACAAGCTGCGCAAGAGGGTTGAAAGCGAGGCCCGGAAAAACGGCCTGGGCGAAAATGATTTTTATGTTGTCAGCCTGTCGTCCCGCCTGCTTGTCTACAAGGGCCTCCTGACGGCGGCGCAGCTGCCGCTTTTCTTTCCCGACCTGGCGGACCCTCTCGTGGAAAGCGCCTTGGCCGCCGTGCACCAGCGTTTCAGCACCAACACGCGGCCGTCATGGCGCCTATCGCAGCCTTTCCGCCACATAGCCCACAACGGCGAAATCAACACCCTGCGCGGCAACATCGCCCAGATGAAAGCGCGCGAGCAATCCATGGACGGCAACAGCCTGACCGGGGAGATACGCGCCCTGCTGCCGGTCATTGACGCAACCGGCAGCGATTCATCCTGCCTTGACAACACCCTGGAGCTGCTGGTGCGCGGCGGACGCACGCTGCCGCACGCGGCGATGATGCTCATGCCGGAGGCATGGGGCGTAAAATACCCGATCGGGCCGGACCAGCGCGGATTTTTCGAGTACCACTCCGGCCTGATGGAGCCATGGGACGGGCCGGCAGCGGTGGTTTTCTGCGACGGCCTGCGCGTCGGGGCCATCCTCGACCGCAACGGCCTGCGCCCGGCGCGCTACACGGTCTGCCGCGACGGCACGATGGTTTTTGCCTCCGAAACCGGCGTCCTGGATTTCGACGCCGGCCAGGTCATTGAAAAGGGATCGCTGCGCCCCGGGCAGATCCTCATGGCCGACCTGGAGCAGAAACGCCTGCTTAAGAACGGCGAAATCAAGGGTTATTACTCCCGGCGCCAGCCTTACCGCCGCTGGGTGGAGGAAAACAAGATCGCTTTGCACGGGTTCTTCGGCGCGGTGGCCCCGGTCGAGCCGGATTTTGAAACGCTTCATTTCCGCCAGAGGCTCTTCGGCTATACGCGCGAGGATTTGCGCGTCATCCTCGACCCTATGGCCTCTTCTGGCCGCGAGCCGGTGGGCTCGATGGGCAACGACGCCCCGCCCGCACTTTTCTCGAAGCAGCCCCAGCTCTTTTACAACTACTTCCGCCAGATGTTCGCACAGGTAACCAACCCGCCCATGGACCCGATCCGCGAGGAACTGGTGATGTCGCTCATGACCTTCATCGGCAACCGCGCCGGCATCCTTTCGGAGACGCCCCGGAACAGCCGGCTGATCAAGCTGCGCCACCCCTTCCTTTCGAACGAGGATCTCCGCCTCATCCGCAACCTGCGCCTTGAGGATTTTTCCTCAGCCACTCTTAAAATTTCATTCCCGGCCGGCGGGAATGGCAAGGATCTTGAAGTGGCGCTGGAGGCGCTGTGCCGCGCCGCCGAAGTTGCGGCAAGGGAAAACCGCAGGCTGATCATCCTCTCCGACCGCGGCCTGGAAGACAACGATGCGCCCATACCGGCCCTGCTGGCGGTTTCGGCCGTCAACCAGCGCCTGACCGCCGGAGGCCTGCGCACCGGGGCCGGACTGATCCTTGAAACAGGCGAGGCGCGCGAAGTGATGCACTTTGCGCTCCTGCTCGGCTTCGGCGCCACCGCCGTGAACCCCTACCTTGCCTTCGAGACCGTCGCTGCCATGGCCCTTAAAAAGGAACTGGACAAGCCTTCCGGCGTGACCCAGGCCATGGATAATTACATCGCCGCCCTCTCGAAGGGGCTCTTGAAAATCATGTCGAAAATGGGCATCTGCACCCTGCGCAGCTACCGCGGCGCGCATGTGTTCGAGGCCTTCGGCATCGGCCGCGGCCTGGCGGAAAAATACCTCGGCGGGATACCCGCGCGCCTGGGCGTGATCGGCCTGGACCGGGTTGCCGCGGACGCCAACCGGCGCCATGCTGAAGCCCTGGCCGCGCGCGCAAACGGCGGCATGCTCCTGCCTTCCGGCGGCCTTTACCAGCTGCGGGCGGACGGCGAAAAGCATTTCTGGACCCCGGCGGCGATCGCCAAGCTGCAGCAGGCGACCCGTAAAAATGATTACGGCCTTTTCGGCGAATACTGCCGCATGAGCGACGACCAGGCGGAGCAGGTTTTCACCCTGCGCGGCCTGCTCAAATTCAAAAAGGCAAAACCCGTCCCGCTGGAAGAAGTCGAGCCGGCCGAAAACATCGTCAAGCGCTTTGTCACCGGGGCAATGTCCTTCGGCTCGATCAGCAAGGAAGCCCATGAGACCATCGCCCTGGCCATGAATTCCCTGCAGGCCAGAAGCAACTGCGGCGAGGGCGGGGAGGACCCCGCGCGCTACCGCCGCGCCGAAGGCGGCCCGAACCTCTGCAGCG
>JBAYWJ010000341.1:0-4174 GCA_041674125.1 Kiritimatiellia bacterium | reverse complement strand
GCTGGAAAAAAGATTCATAAGTGAAATTGAATCTTGATATAAACCTGCTAGGTTACGGCGGGGCGGAGAGGGAGGGATTCGAACCCCCGGACCCTTGCGGGTCAGCGGTTTTCAAGACCGCCGCGATAGTCCACTCTGCCACCTCTCCGGATATAAATGCAGAAGGTAGAAGGAAGAATGCAGAAACTCAATCAAAAATAAATATGAAAAAATGAATATGAATTTGAATCACCATAACCTTTGTTGTATGTTTTGGTGCTTTCAGGGGGAGTAATGCATGAATGAGGAGTTAAAGGATAAGATTTCCAAGATAGCGGCCGGAATTCAGGAAATGCGGGGGTATCTTTGACGTCCCCGGGCGCCAGAAGAAACTTGCCGGTCTCGAACAGGAGATGGCCGCGCCGGAGTTCTGGAACGACCAGAACAAGGCGCGCGCCGTCATTGACCTGGCCAACCAGCACCGCCTTGTCCTGAACCCTTTCAAGGCGCTCGAATCACACCTGGCCGACTGCGCGCTTATGCTGGAGCTGGCGGAGTCCGAAAAGGACGAAGCCCAGCGCCTGCAGGCCACGGCGGAAGTCGCGCGCGACCTTGAGGCGCTTGAAAAGGAATACGGCCAGCGCGAGTTCGAATCGCTTTTCGACGGCAAGCTGGACAGCCAGAACGCCTATTTGAACCTTCACTCCGGCGCGGGCGGGACGGAAGCCTGCGACTGGGTTTCCATGCTGCTGCGCATGTACCGGCGCTACTGCGAAAACCGGGGGTTTGAGGTAACGATCATGGACATGATGCCGGGTGAAGAGGCGGGGTTCAAGAGTGTGACGCTGATGGTCGCCGGCCCATACGCCTACGGGTATCTCTCGGCCGAGCGCGGTGTGCACCGCCTGGTGCGCATAAGCCCATTCGATGCCAACAAGCGCCGCCACACTTCTTTCGCCTCCCTGGATGTGATAGCCGAGGTTGCCGACGATGTTGAGATTGAGATTGCCGAGAACGACTTGCGCGTGGATACCTTCCGCTCCGGCGGGGCGGGAGGGCAGCACGTGAACAAAACCGATTCTGCCATCCGCTTAACCCACCTTGCGACCGGCATCGTCGTCGCCTGCCAGTCCGAACGCTCCCAGCACGCCAACCGCAACAAGGCCATGCATCTGCTGCGCGCGCGCCTCTACGAGCTCCAGCAGGACCAGAAGCGGCAGGAAATGGAGAAGTTCTACGGCGAGAAGGGCGAAATAGCCTGGGGCCGCCAGATCCGTTCTTACGTCCTGCAGCCCTACACCATGGCCAAGGACCATCGCACCGGCGTTGAATACGGCAACGTCATGGATGTCCTGGAAGGCAACCTTGACCCTTTCATCCTTCCTTATATAAAGTTCAGGCGGACCGCCAAGAAGCCTGCGGCAGTTGAATCAGGCGACGAAGAATAATTGGGCAAGGTTAAAAAACTACCAGAGGTGGCAAATCCATGAGCGTGAAAAGCATGACCGGACACGGGCGCGGAGAAAGCGCGTTCGAGGGCTCCAAAGTAATCGTTGAGCTGAACTCCGTCAACCACCGCCAGTTCGACCTGAGAATTGACCTCCCGCCCTTGCTTTCGGACCTGGATGAGGAATTACGCGGCAGCATTCATGCCGCTGTCGCGCGCGGGGCAGTGGCGTGCCGCTGCCATTTCCTGCCCGGACCGCGCCTCGGTGCGCACCGGCTTGCGGTTGATTATCCCCTCGCCATGGAATGCATGGAGGCAGCGCGCCGTCTCTCTTCCAGGTGCCGGGTGAAGGAAGACTTCGGCATAAATTCTCTTTTCGCCGTCCCGGGCGTGATCCGGGTAGTCCCGGAGAAAGCCGCCCGGCCCGGATTGAAGGAAGCATGCCTCGCCGCCTGCCGCAGAGCGCTGCGCTCGCTTTCATCAATGCGCGCGCGTGAAGGAAAGCATCTGGCGCATGATATTGCCCGCCGGGTGAGCCGCCTGGAAGCAATCATTGAGGCAGTTGCCCGCCGCAGCCCGGAAGCGCGCCAGCGTCATAAGCAGAAAATATCCGCATTGTTGCGCGCTGCCGCCGGCGGGAGGATTGACGGCAGAATTTTGCGCGACATTCTTTCCCTGGCAGAGCGCGGCGAGATTTCCGAGGAAATCTCCAGGTCGCGGAGCCACATCCTACAGATCAGGGCGATCCTCGCCAAGAGCGGCCCTGCAGGCCGGACCATGGAGTTCCTCGTCCAGGAAATGATGCGCGAAATAAATACCGCCGGCAGCAAGTCAAGTGATTGCTTTATTTCCAAACAGGTGGTAGAGTACAAGGCTGAACTGGAAAACATCCGCGAACAGGTGCAAAATATAGAATGATCAAAACCCGGGAAAAGCCGCTCTTGGTAGTGCTTTCAGCGCCTTCTGGCGCCGGCAAGACAACGCTGTGCAACCTCCTGCTGCACGAGTTCCCGGACATGACCAGGTCGGTTTCATGCACAACCCGCAAAAAGCGCAGGGGAGAACTTCACGGGCGTGACTATTATTTCATCACTGTCCCGGAATTTGAGAAATGCCTGCGCCGCGGAAAATTCATGGAATCGGCCTCGGTGCACTGCCACCATTACGCCACGCCGCGCGCGCCGGTCTTGGCGTCCCTGGCGGACGGCAAGGATGTTTTATTGGTAATCGACGTCCAGGGGGCGAAAATGGTTCGTCAAACCATCCGCAAGGGAAGCGACCATGCCCTGAAAGCTTCTTTCATAGACGTTTTTATTGCCCCGCCCAGCATCCGGGAGCTGAAGCGAAGGCTCATGAAACGCGGGAAGGATTGCCCGATTGACATAAACGTAAGGCTGAAAAACGCGGTCCAGGAGCTCAAGGCCTGGCACGAGTTCAAATACGTCATTGTCAACGACCGCCTGGAGCAGGCTTACAAAAAGTTGAGGTCCATCGTCATTGCCGAGCATTGCAGGAATGCCCGGGAGACCGGCTGAAAAGCAGAAATAATTTTCGGAAATATTAAAGCGCAGGGGCGCGCAGCTTGTGCTTCTGCTATAAAGGCGTCCGTAATGTTATGCGGGGGAAAGCAAACATAGTATTGGGAATAACCGGCTCGATCGCCGCCTACAAGGCCGCGGAACTGACGCGCCTGATGAAGAAAAAGGGGTGGGGCGTGTCAGTCGTCATGACGCGTGCGGCCGCGAAATTTGTCGGCGAGCTGACTTTTCAGACCCTTTCGCGCAACCCGGTGCTCGTAGATGAATTTGAAAGGCGCGAGAGCTGGAACCCGGCCCATGTTTCTCTTGCCGACCTTGCGGATCTCCTGGTGATCGCCCCCTGCACGGCCAACGTTATCGCCAAGCTGGCCCACGGCCTTGCCGACGATGCGCTCAGCGCAACCGCACTTGCCTGCGCGGCGCCGGTCGTCATCGCCCCTGCCATGAACGAGAACATGTGGCGGCATCCGGCCACCGTGGCCAACATTGAAATTCTAAAGTCAAGGGGCGTGATAATTGTCAACCCGGAGCGCGGCGACCTGGCCTGCGGCTGGGAAGGCGAAGGCCGCCTGGCCGGTTTGGAATCCATCATGGCGGCCGCTGAAAATGCGCTGCGCCGCAAGAAGAAAAATTCAAGATGAAACTGCTTGTCACGGCCGGCCCCACCCGGGAGCCAATTGACCCGGCGCGTTTTATCAGCAATCGTTCCAGCGGCAAGATGGGGTATGCCGTCGCCGCGGCTGCGCTCAAAAACGGCCATGCCGTCACATTGATTTCCGGCCCCGTTTCCCTTGGTCCGCCCGCCGGGGTCAGGTGCGTAAATGTCATTACCGCCGCGGAGATGCTTCGCGCCGTAGAAAGAAACATCCGGCAATGCGACGCTCTCGTCATGTCGGCTGCCGTATCCGATTTCCGGCCCGCGGCCAGTCATGCCCGCAAGATTAAAAAACACGCGTTCAAGCTATTGCTTCCGTTGAAGCGCAACCCGGATATTCTCATGCGCATGGCTTCGCGCAAGGAGGGCAGGGTATTCGTGGGATTTGCCGCCGAAACCGGAGCGCCAGAGCGCGAGGCCCTGCGCAAGTTGCGCCGGAAAAACCTTGACCTGGTGGTTGCCAACGATATCGGCCGCAAGGATTCCGGCTTCGAATCAGAGACAAACCGCGCCTGCTTTATTGATGCCTGCGGCAAGGTTAAAAAGCTGCCACTC
>JBAYWJ010000340.1:0-4177 GCA_041674125.1 Kiritimatiellia bacterium | reverse complement strand
GCCCCGGCGGGCATGCCGCTGGTGAGAAAGCTTACCAACCACCTCATGAGCTGGTTTCTGAGCAGGGAAATGGGCCAGAAGGTTCCGGACACGCAAAGCGGGTTCCGCCTCTACGCCAGGGCGGCGCTGCCTTACCTGGCGGCCGATTCGGCCGCATTCGCGGCCGAATCGGAGACGCTCCTGCACCTGTCAGCGCACGGCATAAAGATCGGGAGCGTGCCGATTACCGTAATTTACGACGACGAGAAGAGCAAAATCCGCCCGGTGCGGGACACGATCATGTTTTTAAGGATGATCCGCTGTTTCCGTCGCTCGCGCCGGGCGCCGGCCGGGCGTTGAGCGGCCGCAAGCAAGCCCGGGCCTTCATTGAGGCTTGGGCCCGAAGAGGCCTCCGCGCCCCATGCGGACCCCTGGGGCGGAGGGCTGGTTGGAGGAACCCTCCTGCGGCAGGATGACGTTCCCCGATGAAATCTGATCTTTGGGAGGCATGGGCTCGACCGTGATCTGGCCGCTGGGCAGGTTGACGAGGGAGATCTTGTTGCTGCGGTCGACGTAATTACGGGAAAAAAGCTGGACGCCATAGGGGGTAAAGGCGGTGTGGACGAATATCATGGCCATGGTCTGGTAGAGGACGTGCACGTTGCCGGCCTCGTCCACCTTGATATCCGGCTTGCGGACGCGGACGATGTGGCCGAGCCTGTGCATGGCGTAAACGGCCGTGCCATCCGTGTCCTCGATTCTCAAATAGGCCTGCTCACCCTTCTCCTTGCCAAGGTACTCGAGGATATAGGTGCGGGACGCGCCTTCGCCGCCGGGCACGCCGGCGATTATCCTGGCTATCTCGAACCCGTTGAGGATCTCGATATCAACCGGCTGGGAGGCGAAAAGAAGGCCGTTCCACTCCACGAACGCCCTGAGCTTGTACTGCCCGCGCACCTGGATGGCGTACAATGAAGTGAGGTTGAAATCGTTGGTGACGCTGCCGCCCGGGACGAGCCGGGTGCCGGACATGAGCGGCGAACGGTCCCGGCGGTCAACGGCGTGATGCCGGCGGCGGTCCAGCTCAAAAAAAAATCCGGCCGAGCCGCTTTCGCCGCCGAAGGCCAGGATGCCGCCGGTATTATTGCGGATTGTCACCCTGGCGTTCACCTGCTCGTAGAGGATGGCCCGGACAGGATCTACGGAGAGCTGGATTTCGATCTGGCCGCTGAGCGGCATGGCGGTAAAAAACGCGGCGGCGCAAACCAGCGCTGCGGCCAAACTGTTGCCGGGAAACATCATTGGGAGCAATATCCTTTACAAATATAAAGAGATCAATATAGTATATCAGCAAGCCCGGCATTGGCAACAAGTTTGTTCCGGGGAATCAGGGAAGGAAACGGCGCCGGGGGCACATCCCGGCCTGAGAGGAAATGAGCTCTGAACCAAAAACATCGGATATCAACTGGCTCGAGCCTATTTTCCGCATGTCGCCCGACGGGATAGTCGTGCAGGACGAAGCGGGTAAAATACTGAAGGCCAACGACCGCTTCGGCAAGCTGTGCAACAAGCCGCTCGAGGAAATCATCGGCTGGCACTTCATTGATTTGCTCTGTCCCGAAAGCCAGGCCAACTGGAACCGCAATTTTGAAAAGCTGATCCGCAACGAGTGGTCGAACATCGATGGCACCTTTATTTTCACCGGCGGGCGCAAGATCCCGATCGAGGTCACCCTGATGGCGCCCGTGAGCGAGCACGGCAAGAACTTCATCATCCTGCACGTGCGCGACACATCGGTTTACCACACGGTTGAGAACGCGCTGATGGCATCGCAGAACGAGTGGGAGCTTTCCTTCAACGCCATCAGCAACGCGATGTGGATACTGGACCGCAAGGGGCGCATCCTGCGCGCCAACCAGGCCGCCCTTAAAAAGATATCCGCCGCGGCGGCGGATCCGATCGGGGTGGATTTTTTTGAAATCCACGAACTCAAGCACAACGCCAGCTCCATTGCGGAGTTCCGCTCGAAGCTTTATTCGGAGCCGCAGGAGATTCCCAGGATAGAATTCAGCAAGATCGAAGGCAAGTACAGCCTGTTCTCCTACCCCATCAAGAACAGCTCCGGCGAGACCTCCGGCTGCCTTGTCCTGATCGAGGACATAACCGAGCAGGTCCGCCAGGAGGAGATCCTGAAGAAAATCGAAATCAAGCGCCAGCGCAACAGCCGCATCGAGGCGCTCGGGCGCATGGCCGGCGGGATCGCGCACGACTTCAACAACATTCTCACGACGCTCCTCGGCTACATCTCCCTCGTGCTGCAGTCCGACCACCTCGGGCAGAACGAGCGCACGAACCTGGTAGAGATTTTGCACACCGTTGAGCGCGGCACGGCCCTTACCCGCCAGCTTTTCGAGTTCAGCACCGAGAAAAAGCCGAACCTCAAGGCCATCAACCTGAACAGCGTGATCCAGAACATGCAGAAAATGCTGATCAACATCTGCGGGCCGAAGATCAGGATCGCCAACCACCTGGACCAGCAGCTCTGGAACATCAACGCGGACGTCTCCCGCATCGAGCGCATCATAACCAACCTGGCGACGAACTCGCGCGACGCCATGCCCGGCGGCGGCGAGCTTTCAATCGAGACCGCAAACACGGTGCTCGACGGCAACTTCTGCAAAAACCACCCGGAGCTCAAGCCGGGCAACTACGTGCTCCTGCAGGTCTGCGACACCGGCTTCGGCATTCCCCCGGAGGCGATCGAAAGGATTTACGAGCCGTTTTTCACCACCAAGAAGAGCGGCAAGGGCACGGGGCTGGGGCTTGCCTCGGTTTTCGGGATAGTGCGCCAGTTTGGCGGTGAGATCATCTGCTATTCGGAAATGAACAAGGGAACCACGTTCAAGATTTACCTGCCGCAGTCGTTCGAAAAGGCGCAGGAAGAGGCGAAGCCGGGCATACCCGCGGAACTGCCCGGCGGCTCCGAAACGATACTGATTGTCGACGACGAGGTCCACATCGTCAGCATGCTGAACCAGATCCTGGCGAAAATCGGCTACAAGATCATCTCCGCCACCAACTCCACCCAGGCCATTGCGCGCGCGAAGGAGCACCAGGGCAACATCGACCTTGTGCTCTCGGACGTGATCATGCCCGACATGAACGGCATGGAGCTTTTGAACCTTCTGCGCGAGAACCGCCCGGAGGTAAAGGCGATTTTCATGTCGGGCTACACCAACAGCATGGCGATCGACGCGGTCGGCATGGATGCCAACACGGTTTTTCTCCAGAAGCCCTTCACTTTTGAAGATCTCGCAAAAAAAATAAGGAGCTGCATAGACCGGAAAGCCTCCTGACCGGCCTGATTTATCAACCTCACGCGCGGCAATCACATGAAAAAAAACAAAGCAAAGGCAGTGGAAGCATTTTTCAAGAGCATCGGCGGCGGCGGCATAACCTTTGACGACGTTTCCCTCCTGCCGCGCTACGCCGACTTCCTGCCCAAGGACGCCGATATTTCCGGGCGTTTGACGCGCAGGATCAAGGTCAACATACCTTTCGTGAGCGCCGCGATGGACACGGTGACGGAAAGCAAAATGGCCATCGCCATGGCCATGCTCGGCGGCATCGGCATCGTCCACAAGAACCTGGACCCGGAGCGCCAGTGCCGCGAGGTGGAGATCGTCAAGCACTACCTGAACGGCCTCATCCTCCACCCGGTCACCTTCCGCGCCACGGACACCCTCAGCCGCGTCAAGCAGACCAGGCTACAGAAGGGCTACAGCTTTTCCGGCTTCCCGATCCTCGACGCGAACGACAGCCTCGCGGGCATCCTCACCGGGGCCGACATGAAATTCGCCCACAACGCCGACGCGCTCGTGAGCGAGATCATGACCAGGGAAGTGATCACCGCCGACCGCAACACCACGCTCAAGCAGGCCTATGAGATCATGAAGCGCAACAAGATCGGCAAGCTTCCCCTGGTTGACAAGGGCCGCCTGGTGGGCCTTTACAGCTTTTCCGACGTCAGCAGCCTGATCGAGGACGCCCAGCCCCTGTTCAACCGCGACGACCGCCACCGCCTGCGGGTCGGGGCGGCGGTGGGCGCGGGCGATTACGAGCGCTGCCAGGCCCTGGCGGGGGTTGACGTGGACGTGCTGGTGGTTGATACAGCCCACGGCCACAGCCGCAACGTCAT
>JBAYWJ010000339.1:0-4183 GCA_041674125.1 Kiritimatiellia bacterium | reverse complement strand
TCCGTGCTTCAAATCAGACAAACAATTACAGTGTGCTCTTCGGGGGCGCCGTAAGCACGAATATGGGTGAAGCGGGTTCATGGAAATACATGGGGTGGGGCGGCGGACCGGGCCAGACCCATGCCAACGACGGCTCAGGCGCCTTTGATCCTTTGGCGCCGGGCGTTCTTTTCTGCGCCAGCGACCAGGGAATTGCCGCTTCCGTTAATAACGGCATGACGCTTAACGAAATTGATTACGGCCTGGAGGCGGTTGCCATCCAGGATCTGGACATGACCGCCGCCAAAACACTGGCATGGACGGCCTCCAAGTCCGGCCTGAGGCGCGGCGCCGGCGCGCCGATGGCGCTTAACTGGACCCCGGACGGCATTTTCCCGACGGGCGATGGCTCGCCGTATTATTCAATCGCCATTGATCAGGCTGACCTGAGCGGCAATACGGTCTATGCTGGCAACGGCAACATTTACAAGTCAACCGATGGCGGCACAAACTGGTCTCGAGTTTGGGCGCTGGAAAGCAACACGAACGGTTTCCCGAATAACGGATTTTATTCTACCCTAACCGCCGATGGCACGCTGGCTGCCGCCGGTTTCTTTTCCTGGAATGGGCAGGGAGGGCTCCTGGTAAGCCAGGACAGCGGATTAAACTGGGCGCAGGCGATGTCTAATATAGACGTGAATGATGTTGTTGCCGGCACGAACAGCATCCTGGTTGCGGCGGCATATAATGCTTCCACGGGAGCGGGCGGCATCTATAGCGTCTCTCCTTTTGGAACGGTGCGCGAAATGAGTGAAAGCGTCAGCGTGCGTTGCCTCGCGCCGGATTCAGCCGGAGGGGTCTATGCCTGCGGCCAGGATGCTTCATATGGAATTAAGATTTATTATAAACTTATCGCAGATACCTCCTGGACCGCGGTTTCAACCAATGGGCTTCCGGCCCAGAACCAAATGATATCCGGCAGAGGCCCGGTGATGACCGTTGGGAAGGACAGCGCCAGCAATGATCTGCCGGTCATTGTAATAGGCAATTCTCTCTATTATCTCAAATCGGGCGATACATCGTGGCGCACTTCGGCGGCCCTGATGTACCCGGCCGGTTCGACCATCAATGTTCTCTACTGGGATGAACTCATGGTGGGAACAACCGAAGGCCTCTATAGCCAGGCGATTGTAACCGAGGACGAAACAGTTGCTTTCATCCCGCTTGCCGCCGACTTTGACGGGGACGGCAAGGCCGACCCGGCGGTGTTCAACACGAACGGGAACTGGAAGATCAAGCTCTCCAGCGGCAATTACGCTCTGGTGACGCTTTCCGGCTTCCTGGGCGGGAGCGGGGCGGAGGCCTTAGCGGCGGATTTTGACGGGGACGGCAAGGCCGACCCGGCGGTGTATTACGCCGCTCAGGAACTCTGGGCGGTTAAGCTTTCAATGCTCAATTACCTTGCTCCGACGGTGCTGACTTCTTTCGGCGGGGCGGGGTGGCAGGCGGTGGCGGGGGACTTTGACGGTGACGCCAAAGCTGACCCGGCCTTGTATAACACGAACGGGACCTGGCAGGTCAAGCTCTCGACGGCCGGCTATGCAACGATCCCGGTCGCGGGTCTCCTTGGCTTTGCGGGCTGGACGGCGCTGGCCGCCGATTTCGACGGCGACGGCAAGGTTGACCCGGCGATCTACCGGGCGGAGACGGGTTCCTGGATCGTGCTGCTCTCGAAGGCCAACTACGCGCTCGCGGTGCTTGAGCCGGGCTTCCTGGGCAGTTCGGGTTATACGGGTATGGCGGCGGATTTCGACGGCGACCGGTTCGCCGACCCGGCCGTGGCGAGTGCCCATTCGACAGGCTCAGGGCAGGCCGGAAACTGGAAGCTCAAGCTTTCGAGCGGCAATTACAGCCTGGTTGACCTGCCGAATTTCCTGGGGGAATAAGACGGGGCCGCATAGGCATGAAGCAAAGAATGTACCGGCTGGCGGGAGTTGTCTGGCTCTGCCGGATGCATAAAATGCAACAACAAGGCCTTGGCTGGTTAACATGACGTGCCTGGATTTCATGGCATCCTGGCCTGTTTTTTTAACGTTGTGCGCCTTTATTATGGCTGTAAGCGATTCTGTGCCAAAATGCCGGAATTCTATCCGCGGCGTCCTGGCGCAACGGAAACGCCAGAATCGCAATAACTTGCGCTAAAAATGCAACCGCTAAATCCCGGGCGGCATGGTGCAGGCGTGCTGAAAAATAATTGATAATTTATCTTGCATTTTGAATGGATAAGAATAGATTTTACCATGTTTGCCGTTAGTTTGTAGTGAGGAGTGCGTTTGCAGATTGCCAGGCAAGGATAAAAATGCCTGGTACAATCGTTATCCCGAATAGGTGCGGGATGCTCACTTGCTGATTATCCGGCGATCAAGAGGAGTAAATATGGCAGTCAAATTGTACGTTGGTAATCTGTCGTTCAGCACCACGGAAGGGGATCTTCAAGAGTACTTTTCCAAGGTGGGGACAGTTGCATCCTGCACTGTTATCATGGACAAATATACCAATAAGTCCCGCGGCTTTGCCTTTGTAGAGATGGGCAGCCAGGACGAAGCCAACAAGGCCATTGCCGAATATAACGGCAAGGAATTCCAGGGCCGCGCGCTGAAAGTGAACGAAGCGAAGCCCCGCGAAGATAAACCCCGCGGATTTTCGGACAGGCCCAGGGGGAGAGACCGGTAATAATCAGCCAGTTAGATTTCTACAGCAGGCTTCCCGCGTAAAAAACGGGAAGCCTGCTTTTTTTTAACCCTTAGCCGGCGGCGTCAGCCGCTGATGAATAACCATGCCGGAACTCCCGGAAGTACAGACAATAGTAAATGATCTCGCCGCATCCGGCATAACCGGCCGGAAAATAACGTCTATATCTGTTTTCTGGCCGCCGCTCATACAGGGCCGCGCTGCGCGCTCCTTTGCAGCCCGCCTCAGGGGCAGGCGCATCCTTGCCTTGTCACGCCGCGGCAAATACCTGGTATTCAGCCTTTCCGGCGGATATACCCTGCTGGTGCACCTGCGGATGAGCGGTCAGTTCTCCATTGCCGCCGCCGGCCTTCCCCTGGAGAAGCACCAGCATCTCATCCTTTCCCTTGATGACGGCCGCCAGGTTCGTTACCGTGACACGCGCAAGTTTGGCCGCTGGTTACTCACCCGGCATCCGGAGCAGGTGCTCGATGCGCTCGGTCCGGAGCCGCTGGATAAATCTTTCGTTTCCCGCGCGCTTTATGAAATTCTTCAAAAGCATTCCCGGATGCTTAAGCCGTTTCTGCTGGACCAGACGAAAATTGCCGGGCTGGGCAACATATATGCCGATGAAGCCCTCTGGGCGGCCCGGCTCAACCCGGGGCGCGCGACTTCATCACTCAGCCGGAGTGAATCAGGCGCCTTGTTCAAGGCCATAAGGTGCGTCCTGCTCCGTGGCATCCGCAACAAGGGAACCAGCCTGGGGCGCGGGGCCGGCAACTACATGCGCCTGGGTGAAAAAAGGGGTAAGAACCAGAACTGCCTCATGCTTTCCAGGACGAAAGGAACGGCATGTCCCCGGTGCGGGCATCTTATTCGCAGGTCTATATACGGGCAGCGCGCGACATATTTCTGCCCGGATTGCCAGGAACTGCCACCTGCCGCCTCAGGCAGCGCACGTGCCCGGCGCTAGTTACCTTCCGCAGGCGCGGGATTTCCGGCGCCGGTCTCCGGCTTTTTGGATATGTCCGCTGCCGCACCTGATCCTGCCGTGGAACCAGGTTCGCCGGATGCCGCTTTGCCTTTCGTATTTTTCCTGGGCAGGAATTCAAAGGTAACCTTGCGATCCTTTACGGCCAGGAATGCCTTGAAGGGGCGCCCCTTGCGCGAAATGAATCCGGTCAGGAGGTCGGTTTTTCCGGTTTCGAGCAGCTTTTTCATCTGGACGCGGTCGATCGCCTGCTGCAGGATCATGCCGCCGGAGCGGAAAGTGCATGCGGGTGAAGGCCCAAGCGACTTTTCGCAGGCATAGCCTGAGCCGGCCTCGACCACGTTGGCCGCGCAGACCGGGCAGCGCCCCAGGGGTTCCTTGGGCTGGCCATCCTCCGTCGTGGCGATGACGGCGTTGGCGCCGGCCTGGCCGAAATCAAATTCAATCTTGTGCTCGGCGTTGAGCAGGAGCGTGGCGGAAAAG
>JBAYWJ010000338.1:0-4184 GCA_041674125.1 Kiritimatiellia bacterium | reverse complement strand
GCTATCGTGTTGAGTATCATTGATTGTCACCATATTGTGATATACTCAACAAAATGTCAAGGCAAAACGTGTTACTAAACAAATAGAACTCAACAATCGCAAGCGCTTTGTTGTATCTATCACTATGCTTATCAATCAGATAACAATATTTCAAACAAGCGTAAAAAAGTTCTTTACGCCGATTTTTAATAGAACGATAGTCAATGTAGATGGAAAAGATCGTGCCGAATTGAGAATGGTAGGGGGGATGGACATGAGAGCATGCACGCAGAAGACGCCGGAGGGGAGACGGTACGCGCAGTTTGGAGATTCAAGGGTATACCTGCAGGAACCGGACCCGATGCCGGAGAGCCAGGTCTACGTGGACTACGCCGGCCTGTTGCCGCTGGTGCTGGACGCCGTGCGCGAATCGGAGGAGTCAGACTCCCCGCTGCCGGTATGCCTGCGCTCCGGCCCGGGATATGGAAAGAACGAACTGGCGCGGGCGGCGGCCAAAGCGTTGAAAAAATCTTCCTATACCACCCAGGGCTCGACCGATTGCGCCGCGCAGGATTTGGTCGTTTTCCCCGTTCCGGCCGACGGGAACCGGTTCGATGCCGTGGCCAGCGGTATCTGCACGGCTTGTATTGAGGGTGGCCTGGCCCTCTTTGACGAAGCGGGCAAGGTGGCGCGCTTCGCCCAGGAGGCCCTAACGCCGCTGGCATCCCTGCTCGACGATCGCCGGGTGCTCTGGTCCGACTTCCTAAAAAGGCCGTTTGCAGCCGCTCCGGGGTTCGCTTTCATCTGCACCACGCAGTCCAATGAGGTTCTGCCGGACTACATTACCAGCCGCATGCTGACATTCGACATCCCGCCGCCGGATGAGAGCGCGCTGATGGAGATCCTGAAGGTCAAGGCGCCATCGGCCCCGGGTATCCTGCTCTCGGCTTTTCGGGATTGGGCATCCCAGAAAGTTGATTTGACGCCGCGTGATGCTGTGCTGATCCTGCATTTTGCGTGCCGCCGCATGCGCAACGGCGACGCTAAGACAATGCGCGCCAAGGAGGCAATCGCGCTCATGCAGACAGTGGGCGGGGTGGTTCTCGCCAAGGGGGCGGATAAATGAACACATACGCATCAAACCGCGGACCATGGCTCCGATACCGCGATACAGGGCTATATGTTCTGCCGTATCGGCACTGCGCGCTTGAATTTGCCGCCCTGCCGTTCCTGGCAGGCATACGCCAATTCGATAAAGTCTGTTTGGAACTTCCGGCCTGGTTGCCGGTTGACAGTGTGGGCGACGCCATCGCAGCCGTGGCGCCCGGAGTGGGCGCTATCCTGATCCCCGCCGCGGATCCGGTTTCCATGCTCGTGCCGGAATACGCTGGGGACCCCAATCCCATTGCCAGGAAAGTGTTTTCATCGGCGCTTCTGCCGATTACGCAGGACGCCATGATGTCGGTTTTACGCATAGTCAGGGTTGACCCGGAAAATAGCCCGCGCGTTGAATTCGTGGATGCGGATATGCCTATTGAGGCATTTGCGCGCGACGAAACAGGGTCCTCATTTCCGCACATGGACGCCCAGGAGGCTGCCGAACGCGGGCTCGCGGAGTGGTACTCGCGCTGGCAGCCGCTTTTGCGGTCCTATCCTCGTACCCCGCGCGACGCCTATCGCGAAGCCTTCATGGCTTTGCGCCTGATCGAGTCAGTTTTGCGTCCCGGCTGCAAGGCGCTCTTTGTATGCGGCGCCATGCATTGGCATCGCATTGAAGCTCTGCTGGACGCGGGCAATCCGGACGATTTACGGTGGTTACTGGAGCGCCTTGCACCAGTGCCGGCAAAGCAGCGATTTACGTCGTGCAGTCTCGATCCATCCGTGTTGCACTCGTTGCGCCTCATGGATATCCCTCATGTCGCGCAGGAATTCGAGCGCGACCTGGCCGCCGGGACCTTGCGGGTTGACCGTCCCGAGTGGATCCGACGTATGATCGTCTCCTGCTGGAAACGTTCCGGCCGGCCGGTTTCGCCGCGCACGCTGGCCGTCATGGATATTTTTCTGAGCCGTCGTTTGCTTTCCGATGCCCGTTGGTCATGTGACCTGGACAGGCATCTGTTGCCCAGTGCGCTTGCCGCAGCCGGACGGAGCTTTGCTCACGAGTTGGAACAGGAAGCCATGCGCTATGACATTAAATCCTCCGGCAATCCACCGCAAGGTCGCGTGGTGCCGTTTGCAGGGCGTGCGCTCCTAATATTTTTAAACAGCGAGGTGCATCTCATCGAATTGCCGCGGTCCGCAAATGCCGATGGGCAGAAGGGGCGCCCTCTGCGCATGCGGCGGACTGGCGAACTGACCGCCAAGGAAAGAAAGGCCGTTAACCGTGAGGGTCTGAGGATGAAACCGCCTTGCGAGGAGCTTTTGCACCGGCACATGTGCGACACTGCGCGGAGGCTAGGGCATGACAGCATTCCCTTCCGCAGGCGGCATCGTCCGCACCGGTTCTGCGGCAACCTGGGGCGCGGGCCAGATGCCAGGCGCTCGATCCGCGCATGGGCGTGCGGCGACAACACCCTTTACGTGCGCCATCCTTGTCGCATTCCCAAGCGCCAAACCGATTGCGACGAGTGTCCAGTGGTGTGGGTATTTCACGGCTTTAAGCGCGTGGTCAAGCGCGAGACCGATTTTTTCGCGGACAATAGCCGTGGCCAGAGATTACTTTCTTCTTTTTTCTGGTTTTACGAAAACAAATACGTTGACCCGATCAGTATTAACAGGATCGCCTGGTTCGTCAGGCTTTATAGAAATCTGACTCCGAGCTGGGATAAGGAACTTGTTGAGCGGAAGCTCATTCGATGTTTGCCGCCCGAAAAGTTCTGCACCGTGCGGCCATGGGATGACGGCGACTTACCCTTTGACAGCGATGACCCTGATCTTGCCGTCGCGTGTGCCGTCAAGTGGTCCGTCTGCGATCATGTCATCGTGGTGCGCGTGGACGCGTCATACCGGATCGGCGACCGGGCCAGGGCCTTTGCCCGAGACCGGAATATCCGGCTGCTGGAGCCGGATGGGGCCGGGTTCGACCGCATCCGGCTGAACCGGTACGAATTGGACCACGAAGTTCCCACGAGGGGCGCCTGGCATCCGCCCGATCCCCTGGCGGTGCGCATGGTCCCGTCCGTTCCCGGATTCGATCCGCTTCCAGGGAGCGATTTGAGCCAAAAGATGAATGATGTCAACCAGGTTGGTACCCGCGATATTTCTATGCGTTAATTGTGAATCTGTCATGTGTGCGCAGTACGTCGTTGATTAGTTTGTTCATGCTCGTAGTCGGGTAACACGGGAGGTGTAAAATGGACCCGGAAAAAAAGATCAATTTAACCCCTCCGGAACTCAAGGCGGCGTTAGAACACCAGGGGTACCTGGCCAGGCAATATGAACGCAGCGTGACTCTGGAAGAAGCCATAGCGGATTTTATCAATCGCTTTCGCGAGGCGTGGCTGCGGGAAAAGATGCGGCGGGACAATGCCATCCAGAAGCAGGAGATCGAAAAGCACAAATATCTGCGGTCGGAAAAGCAGGGATTCGACATCGGCCGGGCTGTGGCGGCCGAGGATTGGTGCCGTAATTTCGCGGCGACCTGGCGGGTATGGCGGGACTCGCTGCAAAACAGCGGCTTCGAATGCGCCTCGGCCACGGTGCATAATCCGCGCGGCCTGCACGGCCGGCCGGGATCGCAGATGATTCAACACGCAGCGCGCTTTAACGCCGACATATTTGTGCATAAACAGCATATGACGTGCCATAATTTTGTTCTCAATAATAAGCCGTTTATCAATCTGGCGTCGATCTTGACGCTGCTTTCCATGGGAATATCCTGCGGCGACATGCTGGAGTTGATCGCCAGGGGGCCGGAGGCCAGGGTGGCGCTGGGCGCGCTCAAAACTTTTATTGAAACTTATCGCGATGAAGCCGGAACTATTTAACCGATATCGCGTGTGGATGGCTATCCTGCGATTTGTTGAATTGGCGGCGATGGCGCTTTGGCTTGTAATCGTTTTGATGGTCTGCCGGCCTTGGCATTCGCTACCGGCGCTGATTTGGGTGTTGTCTGTTCCGGTGATTGGGTTTAGTCTTATCATCAGTGGGAAACAGTCTTTCCCCGTCAACAGGAAACGTTCGGATTCGCCGCGTTCCCGGCTCGC
>JBAYWJ010000337.1:0-4186 GCA_041674125.1 Kiritimatiellia bacterium | reverse complement strand
TCGATGCTTTTACCCAGCAATATAACAAATCTTCCACTCCCTTTACCTGGATTGCCACCGCCGATTCTATACTCGAAAAATTACAACGACTTTGTGAAAGAATTTCTGGGACACTACACTAGTTCGCTCCGGACAAACACACCGGCACGACCGAAGCGGTCATGATGAACAGGATGACGTTTCTACTTTCTTGTTCCTGCTTTTCCTGGTCGTTGATTACGTCACAAACAGCAACCAGCGCCGTGGCACCGCTTTTGACGGAGAATTGACTTGTTAAGTCTTCCACCAGGAAGACCGGCTGCTCCACTTCCATTTTGCCCCCAAGCCCATCAACTTTGGCTTTACTGGCATAGGCCGACAAGCGCACCCGTTGAAACAAACAGCTGATCTCAATTGTTTTGTTGTCCGGGCCCAGCGTGGGTGTCACATCAAACATGGTCCCGCATTCGCGTGTTTCAAAGGCCATCGGGATTAATACGCCCGATGCCGGTTGAGCTTTGCCCTGTGCACTGGCGCTGCCGGCCGGTTCACCATTGACACTGTTTGTTGCGCCGCTGGCGCTGAAAAAATATTCAGTCGGATAGATAATTTCGCGCACCGCCTTGTTTTTGCAGTTTGAGCCTGATTTGGTTGTGATTTTGCTCTGTGATACAACCCGGGCTTGACCCTTGGCGATCATTGCATCGACTGCGCCCGGGTCGCCGAGTACAAAGGCCTTTGCCATCCCGCCCTGCCCCTTGAACATCTCATCCGCATCCGGCCGCGGCACTTCTATCATGCGCATCTCAATCGAAATTTGCATCGGTGAAGATGCCGGTGCCTGCGTGTTGCGCTTAGCGCGCTCTGCCGGCTCCTTGCTGAGCGGATCCTGTTGCGCCAGTACAGGGCCGCTTCCGGCCAGCAGAATGGCAAGCGCGGCATAACTTTCAAGTTTTAGCATAGCAAATGCAAGACTGCTTAGCGGTTTCATGCTGCCTCCTGTCGTCAGGGATGCGCTTCTTATGGAATCTGCGTTTTTTGACCGACTGCCTGTATAAAAACCTTCTTTCTTTGAAATTTATTTTATACTGCCAATCATTGTAACACAAGCCATAATCCAATGTTAAACATCAGGCAAATTCATGTAAAATGAATTTGAAAAATACCGGCAGCAAAAAACATTGATTTTTCCGCCGGCAGCATGCAGAATAATTTCTAATGAATCCGGAATCCCTGGTTGATACATTCCGCGCCACCGCCAGAAACTACGGCGCCGGGCCGGCCATAATATTCGCCGGCAAAACGCTGGACTATGCCACCCTGGACCGCCTGAGCGACCGCGCGGCCGCAACGCTCGCCGGGCGTGGCGTCGGAAGGGGCGACCGGGTCGGGCTCTACTGCCCGAATTCCGACGCGTTCGTGATCGCCTACCTCGCCATAATCAAGTGCGCCGCAGCGGTGGTGCCGGTCAACCTGCTCCTGAACCCCAAGGAAATCGCCTTCATTTTCAACGACGCCGAAGTTTCAGCCCTGGTGTACCACGAGGCTTTCGCCGCCAACGTTGCCCAGATCAAGCCCCTGGTGAATTCCCTGAAAACATCCATTTTCATCGGCCGGGACCGCGGCGCGCCCGAAGATATTTTGTGGACCGAAGCCATCGCCTCCGGCAAGGCCCCGCCCCCGGCCGCCATAAATCCGGATGAGGACCTGGCGGCGATCCTCTATACCTCCGGCACAACCGGCCGGCCCAAGGGGGCCATGCTCACCCACCGCAACTTGAGCGCCAACACGCGCGGCGTCCGGGAAGCTTTGAAGCTGGAGCCGGGCAGCGAAAGGCTGATAGTGGTCCTGCCGATGTTCCATGCCTTCGCCGCCACCGCCGGGATGCTCACCCCGCTTCTTTACGGCGGGGCGATCGTGCCCCTGCCGCGCTTCGAGCCGCAGCAGGTGGCCGAGGCCATCGCCAGCACCAGGGCCACGATCTTCCTGGGCGTGCCCAGCATGTTCGTGGCCCTCCTGCGCCTGCCCGAGCCGTTCACCGCAAAATTCGCGCCGCTCAAATACTGCGCCTCGGGCGGGGCGGCTCTCCCCGTGGCGGTTATGGAACAGTTCGAACAACGCTTCGGCAAGGTCATCTACGAGGGCGACGGCCCCACGGAGTGCTCGCCGGTCACATGCGTGAACCCGATCGGCGGCAAGCGCAAGCCGGGCACGGTGGGAAAGCCCATCCCGGGCGTGGAGATGAAAATCATGGATGAAGCCGGGAAGGAGCTGCCGCACGGGCAGATCGGGGAAATCTGCGTGCGCGGCGCGAACGTCATGAAGGGCTACTGGCGTTTACCCGGGGAAACGCAAGAAGCATTTTTCGGCGCATGGTTCCGCACCGGAGACCTCGGCACCGAGGATGCCGAGGGCTACTTCAGCATCCTCGACCGGCGCAAGGACATGATCATCGTAAACGGCATGAACATCTACCCGCGCATCATCGAGGAAGTGCTCATCCGCTTTCCCGGGATGCGCGAGTGCGCGGTGGTCGGCGAGCCGCACCCGCTGCACGGCGAAATTCCGCTCGCCTACTTTTCCGCGGTGGAAGGCAAGGAAATCAGCGACCATGACCTCCGCGCCTTCTGCCTGGCAAACCTCGGCCGTCACGAGGTGCCGCGGAAATTCATCTTCATGCAGGAGCTTCCCAAAAACGCCTCCGGCAAAATAATGAAGCGCGAGCTGCGCCGGCAGGGTGAAGTGGAGCGCGGAGTTAATATCCCGCCACAAAAAGGCACAAGCGACACAAGGTAATTATTTTAACTAAAATCGTTAAATATTACTTGAGCATTTTGTGCATCTTGGTGGCTATTTTTAAAATGAACTCTTTCCCCAAAGCGGCGTAGGATATATTTTCCGGTCAACCAGCGCGCGCACGCTGCCGACCACGCCCGGCTTGTCTTCCTTGTAGGTTATGCCCAGCCATTTTTCCGGCGTGTCCAGGACTTTCAACGTGACCGCGCGCGCCTTGATAAGCGCATCCACGATCGCGGGCAGGAGAAACTCGGCCTTGAGGTTGCCGGCGGCGCTTTTCAGGAACGGGGGGAATTTCTCGTCAAGGTGGCGGAACAGAGTCGGGGTAAATCCCCACATGTTCATCGAGGCGATTTCTCCGCCCCGCAGGGGCACCCACTGGTCTTTTTCATCCTGGTAACGCGCGCCGCCCGATGTTTTTTCTATCTTGAACCTTTCCACCACAGTCTTCAACATGTTTTGGCCATCCAGCTCGCAGATCCCGCGCGTGACATGGCCGTGGTCCGAAAGCGTGTTGACCAGCTGGAAGCCGACCATGGCATAATCGTTGCTCGCCGGGTCAAGCGCGCTTAAATAAGCAGCCAGCACTTTATATGACTCCGCGCCGTAAAGGTCATCGGCGTTGATCACCCCGAAGGGCTCCCTGACGGCATTCTTGCAGGCCAGCACGGCCTGGCCGGTGCCCCAGGGCTTGGTGCGGCCGGCCGGCACGCTGAAGCCGGGCGGGAGGTCGGCCAGCTCCTGGAACACGTACTCCACTTTGAGGCGCCCGGCAAAGTGCGAGCCGATGACGGCCTTGAAGTCCTTCTCGATGTCATGGCGGATGATGAAAACCACCTTGCCGAACCCGGCCCGGATGGCGTCGTAGACAGAATAGTCGAGGATGATTTCGCCGCTTGGGCCTACGGGATCAATCTGCTTCAGGCCGCCGTAGCGGCTGCCCACCCCGGCTGCCATGACAACTAATGTCGGTTTCATGATAATATTTCCTTAATAACTACTCTGTTATTCAGAATTCAGCAGTCTCCGCCGGATCCGCCAAGGGCGGAAGAATTCAGAATGGCCTGCGAATACGCCTCCAGCAAAGGTTTTTGTTACCGCGCATCCTTATTCCCTACTCGTGCTTCGCAGCGAAGGCTTTCATTCCTTGCGGGTCCGCTTGAGGCGGAACTTCGCAGGGTGGCATTAAATCGGGAAGCGCAATCAAACGCAACGGGCGTCAACGGTAAAGATATTTGCATATAATTATAATTTGTCAATGGCATTATCCCCGGGGTTGTGATAGTTTTTTGCCGCATCGAAGTTTAGAGTGAATAGCCACAATATATAGTAGCGCTATGCTGTTAAACGGTTTGGATACAAATCCAGACCACCGCAATGAAAATAAATCGCCGATTTATAATGGTTTCTA
>JBAYWJ010000336.1:0-4203 GCA_041674125.1 Kiritimatiellia bacterium | reverse complement strand
ACCGTCCTACGCCCGCCATAGCGGGCTTCGCGACGGCGGGAGGCTGGATCTTTGCGGAACCCTGCGAAGCCACGGAGGCCATTCATCCCTGTGGCAAGCCACAGGGCTTTCTGGCGAAGAAGGTTAAAATAGAGGTAATTTCAAAAGTTGCCACAAAGAAGCACAAAATTCACAAAACCCTTGTGTTTCTTGTGCATTTTTGTGGCAATAAATAGTTTTAATACTTGCTCAATAAGATAATAATAACCGGCAATGAAAACTCGTCCTATTCGGGAGCATGGTTTCTGGGATTACACCTGCCCGGTTGCGGGCGGCATGGAAGGTTTTACCGGAGACGATTACCTGTCGTTGCTGGATGACATGGCCGCCGTGGGGATGAATTCGCTGGCAATCTGCCCCAAGTGGATGACAACCGGCTACCGGTCGCGCCTGCCTTATCTGGACCAGTCGCCGGCCAATCCTGTTATCGCTTCCAGTAACGAACTTTTGCGTTTCGCTATTGCCGAAGCACGCAAGCGCAAGATCAAGGTATGGCTTGCGGCGGTTGTGAACTTTTTCCCTGCAAAGGGATCCGGCGCCAGGCCTCGGTCGGTTTTGGACAAGCTCCTCGATTTTAAGTTTCCTTTTCAGGTAGGCTGTTACGATTCCGACCTGCCTTTGGTGCGTGCGCGTGCCGCTGAGGTTTGTGCCGAGCTGGTAGAGCTTTTCCCTGGCATCGGCGGCCTGGTCATCGAGCTCGAAAATGACAACATCGAGTCCCCGCGCCGCATCCCGCTCTACAATAAATGGGCGGCGGCAAACAAGCGCCGGCCCTTCCAGGAGCTCGGGCACCCGTTCAATCCGCGCTATGTTTCAATGACCGAATGGCGTGACTATACTACCCATTGCCGCCTGGAAATCGTGCGCGCCGTTGAGCGCGAAACCCGCAAGCGCGGCTTCAGGGGTGATCTTGCCCTGGTTTGCGGGATGGGCGGGGATTGTTATGAAAAGAAAACCGAGGTGAATTATGAAATGCTGCATAAGCACGCTCCGGGTTGCGCCTTTGTGGCTTACTGGTACGAGAATAATCCACACCAGCGTTTCTTTGCGAAGGAAATGGGCATAGCCGCCCCGCGGATGTTCGGGGTAAAGGCATTTTACCTTCCGCGCGGCGTCATGACCTGGGGCATCCCGGGCTTCAAGGGGCTGCCATTGGAGAAGCACTGGCAAATGGATGTTGACGATGCCGGCCTGTTTCGGCCGGACGGCCTGTGGTGGTTCGGGTGCGGAACCGTCAATGACGGCGTTCACGTCAGCCTTTCAAAGTTAAGGAAGCTGGGATACCGAAACGGCGCGGAAGCGCGCCGCTCGCTGCTGAGGATCTGCCGCGGCCTAAGGGCGTGTTGTAAAAATCAGATCCGGCCTCAACGAGGCCGGCTACAGCCTGAAATATAGGCGTTTTTTCTGTAGCCGGGGTCGATGACCCCGGAATTTAAGCCCAATCCAAATTTGGGCAACACGCCGTTAAACATAACAAAACAAAAAAATATTTATGCAATCCATTAAGATACGTTCTAAATTGGGCTTTATGCTTTTTATGACCCTGATCATGGCAGGCTGCAAGGACATGCCCGCAGGGAAGTCGTTCCTGGTCAGGGAAGGAAAACCCTGTGCGGACATTGTCATTGCCGAAAAGCCGGAGCGCTCGGTCAGGCTGGCGGCCTCCGAGCTGCAGGAATTCCTTTTCAAGATAACCGGCGCGAAGCTGGCGATCACCACCATTCCCGGAACGAACGTTTCCTCGCATGTTTACGTTGGTTGGAGTCCCGCCACTGACGGAATGAAAATCACTGCCGGGGGCTTGAAATACGGCGCTTTTAAAATAAAATCAGGTGATAATTTCCTTGTTCTCCTGGGCGACGACGCGGATTTCGTGCCGCCCCAGCCGGGGATTTATACCAGTTATGACGAGAAAGAAAAAGACAGGGTATACAAGGAATGGGATGCCATCACCGGCTCGCACTGGGGAAATCAATTTATGAGCGAGCACCGGCGCTACGCCCCGGAGCTGGATATCTGGGAGCAGGACGGGAAAGGATCCTTGAACGCGGTTTATGAATTCCTGCGCGGCCTGGGCTGCCGCTGGTACTGCCCGGGCGAGATCGGGGAAATTGTCCCGAAAATGGACAGTGTTGAAATACCGCAGGCCGACAAAGTCATCCGTCCGGATTTTCCAGCCCGCGACCTGCTGTTTTATTACCATGAATTCTGGTCGGCCAGGAAAGGCATACCCTGGGGTGCGGACGAAATCAAGTGGCAGCTGCGGCAGGGCTTTAATCCCACCGACGAGGTCATCGGGCGCGGGAAGGCCCACGGCATTATGGTGGTGCACTGCCGGGATGAAATGAAGCAGGCCCATCCCGAGAATTATGCCCTCTGGGGCGGTAAGCGGCAGACCAACGACTGGGGCGCGCCCTGCCTTTCCTCGCCGGGGCTATTTGAGGAGAACGTCAAATACGCACGGGCCGTCTTTGACCACTACAATGAACCGATGATCTCTGTCATGCCTTCCGACAGCTACGTGGGTCTTTGCGAATGCGAGCTGTGCAAGGGCAAATCCACGCCCGAACGCGGCCACAACGGCACGCTTTCGGACTACGTGTGGGATTACGTGAACCGCGTGGCGATCGAGCTCTACAAGACCCATCCCGATAAAAAAATAACCTGCCTGGCCTACGGCAACTACAGCCTGCCGCCCGAAAAGATCAAGACTTTCAGCCCGAACGTGGTGATTGGCATCGCCCAGGGGCGGGTTAATTTCCATGACCCGGAAGTCCGCAAAAAAACGGAAGAGCTGCGCCGGATGTGGCTTGAAAAAATTCCATCCAAGGCGCTGTATGAATACGAATATTATCTCCACGGCCGCCCGCTCGGGCCGGGGGACGGCATGCCGGTTTACTTTATGCGTTCCATCGTTTCCGACCTGCGCGCGCTGAAGGGGGTGTCGCTGGGCGACTACATCGAGGTTTACCGCACCCACGGGGCCGAAGACGGCAAGGCGGCGGATATTTTTTCATACAGCCATCTCAACTCCTATGTCACCGGGCGCTTTTACTGGGATGTGAACCAGGACCTCGATGCCATGCTTGAGGAATACTACGATAAGTTCTTCGGCCCGGCCCGGAAGGAGATGAAGGCCTTTATGGAATATGCCGAGGCCAACTGGATGAACATTACCAGGGATAAGGACGTGATAGACCGCAGCTTTGAGCTGCTGGATTCCGCCAGGAAGGCCGCGGGCGAAACAGTCTACGGCAAGCGCATTGAAAGGATCATAGAATACGTCCAGCCTATGAAAACGGTTCGGATGCGCCTTTCCAAGAGCCGGGCGAACATGCCCGAAGTGCGCGTGCTGGGGAAGGAGAAGGCGGATATCAAGCTGGACGGCAAGCTCAACGACAAGTTCTGGAAAAACGTGGCCGGCGACTCACTGGGCGAAATCGAAACCGGGCGCCCGCCGCAGTTCGGCACCTGGTTCAATGTGGTCTGGGCCGGCGATTCCTTATACTTCGGTGTCAGATGCCGCGACAGGGATGGAAAAAGTCTCAATATCGCCTCGCGCGAGAATGACGACACAAACATCTGGAACGGGGATTGCATCAATATTCTTCTGGAGACACAAAGCCATTCCTACTACCAGATAACTGTCAACCCGGCCGGCGCGATGGTGGATGCCGACCGGAACGGCGGCAAAATAAACACGAAATGGTCATCCGGTGCCGAGGTTGCCGCCAGCATTGACGATGACGGCTGGAGCCTGGAAGTGCGCGTGCCGGTGTTGGGAAACCTGGCCGGGGACGTGGACCCCTTGAACGGTGTGGCCGGCCAGCGCCCGACCCGGACCTATCCCTGGCTATTCAATATTTGCCGGCAGAGAGTGAGGACGCAGGACACGGAAATATCCGCCTTCTCGCCGACCGGCAAACGCGACATCCAGGATAACATGAAATTCGGAAAGCTTTACACGATCTGGTGATGACTTTTGTAATTTTGCAGGTTGGTGACAGGGAGTCGCGGATGCAGGATGGAAGTTATGTTTACCCTTCTTCGCCAGAAAGCCCTGTGGCTTGCCACAGGGATGAATGGCCTCCGTGGCTTCGCAGGGTTCCGCAAAGATCCAGCCTCCCGCCGTCGCGAAGCCCGCTATGGCGGGCGTAGGACGGT
>JBAYWJ010000335.1:0-4205 GCA_041674125.1 Kiritimatiellia bacterium | reverse complement strand
CCGGCCGATCGGCGACTGGTCAATCACGACCACCTGGTCGATCAGCTCCCTGCCGGTCAGCGCCCGGTGCGCGCCCGGCTTTTCCTTCGAGTTGTAAAAATGGCGGAAAAGCGCCCGGCGCAGCACCTCGTCCACGAGTGTGCTTTTCCCGCTGCCGGAGACGCCGGTCACGCAGACGAAGAGCCCGAGGGGGATGGGGACCGTTATATTTTTGAGGTTATTTTCGCATGCCTCGTGGATGATGATCTGCGCCGCCCCGGAGCGGCGGCGCTCGTGCGGCACCGGGATGGCAAGGGTCCTGTTCATGTAGCGCGCGGTGAGCGATTTTTCAGTCAGCAGCAGCTCGCGCGGGGTGCCGGCGAAGACCACTTCACCGCCGTGCCGCCCGGCGCCCGGCCCGAGATCGAGCACATAGTCCGCCTGGCGGATGGTGTCCTCGTCGTGCTCGACCACAATCACCGTGTTGCCCAGGTCGCGCAGGCGCTGCAGGGTCCTGATCAGGCGCTGGTTGTCGCGGTGGTGCAGGCCGATGCTGGGCTCGTCGAGCACGTAGAGCACTCCCACCAGGCCCGAACCGATCTGGGTGGCGAGGCGGATGCGCTGGGCTTCGCCGCCGGAAAGGGTCCCGCTTTCGCGGTCGAGCGTGAGGTAATCCAGGCCTACATCTATCATGAAGGAAAGCCGCTGCTGCACCTCCTTGATCACCTCGCCGGCGATGCGCTGCTCCTGCTCCGTCAGGGGCAGGCCGCTGAAAAAAGCCGCGGCGCCCTTCACCGACATGCGGCAGACATCCATGATGGACTTGCCTCCCACGGTGCAGGAAAGTATTTCGGGCTTCAGCCTGCTGCCGCGGCAGGCGCGGCAGAACCGGCGGCTCATGTACTGCTGCAGGCGCTTCTTGGTAGATTCGCTCGCGGTCGAGGAATTCAGGCGCTCGAGGTTGGGAATGACGCCCTCGAAAGGCTTTTTGTACTGATGGTAGGCCCCGTGCCGCCAGAATCCGAACGGAACGTTTTCGCCGCCGGATCCGTTGAAGACGATCTTCTGGATGCGGGCCGGGAGCTGCTTGAAGGGCGTGTCCAGGTCGAAATCGTAGTGCTTGGCCAGGGCGCGCAAGAGACCGTTGTAATAAATTATCTGCCGGCGCCCGCCGCGCTTCCAGGCGCGGATGGCTCCGCCGCCGATCGACAGGTCCGGGTTCGGGACAATCAGGTCCTCGTCGAAAACCAGTTTCACGCCCAGCCCGGAGCAGTCCGGGCAGGCGCCGTAGGGGCTGTTGAATGAAAAGTGGCGCGGGGTGAGCTTCTCGAAGCTGATGCCGCACGCGGCGCAGGCGTGTTTTTCGGAATAGATAGTCTCGCGCCACTCCCCGCGCGCATCCATGTGCAGCACCACCATCACCCCGGCGCCGTGGCGCAGGCTGAGCTCCACCGAATCCGTAAGGCGCGAGCGGATAAGGTTCGTTATTACCAGCCGGTCAACGACGATGTCTATCGAGTGCCGCGCCGCGCCGGCTTTTTTGCCGGAATCCAGCGGCGGGATGCGGTCGAGCTCGTAAATCACGCCGTCCACGCGCGCGCGCACGAATCCGAGCCGCCGCGCATTTTCGATTACCTCGGCGTGAATGCCCTTGCGGTCCCGGATCTGGGGGGCCAGCAGGATTAGCTTGGTGAGCTTCGGCAAAAGGAGCAGGCGCTCGACAATTTCCTCCGCACTCTGGCTGGCCACCGGCTTGCCACAGCGCGGGCAGTGCTGCGCGCCGACATGGGCAAAAAGCAGGCGGAGGTAGTCGTATATTTCCGTGCTGGTCGCCACGATCGAGCGCGGGTTCGAGCCGGCCGTGCGCTGCTCAATCGATATCGCCGGGGAGAGGCCTTCGATGTAGTCAACCTCCGGCTTCTGCATCTGCTCCAGGAACTGGCGCGCGTAGGCCGAGAGGCTTTCAACGTATTTGCGCTGGCCTTCGGCGTAAAGCGTGTCGAAGGCCAGGGAGGACTTGCCCGATCCGCTCAGGCCCGTGATGACCGTCAGCCTGTTGCGCGGCAGCCTGACGGTGATGTTCTTCAGGTTGTGCTCACGCGCCCCGGCGATTGTTATCCACTCGTTGTTCTTTTTTGCATCCATGTAAATAACTGTATCTGCTTAGTCGCCAAAAGTCAGCAGTCAGAATAAAAATTATTCCTTGGAGGTATGGTTCGCGGCCAGTCTGTGTTTTATTGTCACCCCGGGTGCGGCTTCAATTTCCAGCGGCGAATGGCGGCGGATGTAGCCGGCCACCGCCTCGCGCGCATCCAGGTCCGTTTCAATGAGCCCGGCGGCCGGGCCCTCCATGATTTCGCGCAGGCGTGGGAACCTGCCGCCGGCCGAGGCCAGGTCATAGCTGTTCACCGCAATGGCTATCCTTTCAGCTTCGCCCGGGGCCCGCCCGGATGTCAGGCGCAGGCGCGAAACTCGCGCGCCCCGGGGCGCGGAACGGTCCAGGCTGTAGGTGATGCCGCAAACGCCCCTGAATTGCGTTTTACCGAAGTAGCCCGCGTTTTCCTCGAGTATTTCGCGTATCTCGGCCATGGTCAGGTTTGCCTTGCCGATGGTGTTCTCATACGGCATGATCCGCCACACGTCCGCCATACGGATGGCGCCGGCCGGCAGGGACGCCGGGGAAAGCGCGCCGTGCAGGACCACCTCCGCCCCGGCGGCCTCGGCCAGCGAGGCCGCTATCAGGGTCTGGACGCCGGACTGGCCGCCGCTGCCCGCATCGGCCGTCAGCTCCCGGCGGTTTTCGCCAATTTTGCGGCCCAGGTGTTTTTTAGCGGTCCGGATATCCGCCTCAACAAGCGCCTCCAGGGCGGCATCCGGCGGCAAGGATCCTTCAACGGGAATGAGCGCGGGAGCTATTTTTTTCAATTTACGGGCGCGGTCGTCGTAGAGCAAATCAACCCTCCCGAGCCAGAACACGTGGGAGCCGGCCTGGGTATAGACAATCCGGCTCACCTCGCTTGCCTTGACGGCCTGGTGCGTGTGGGCGCCGATGATCAGGTCGAAATCGGGGAAACATTTGGCGATGGCATTGATGTTGTTGGCCCTGTCATCCCCCCACTCGCGCCAGCCCTGGTGCGCGACCAGGACAAGGATGTCCGGGGAGAGCTTGCGCGCCCCGGCCAGCGCGGCGCGCAGGGCCTCGAAAGTATCCTGGAAATGCATTCCGCCGAGAAGGCGCGGCCGCGACCAGGACGGGATGAGGGGACTGGTCAGGCCGATGACAACCAGCCTGACTCCCTCGAATTCGCGCACGAGCATCGGCGCGGAAAAAGGCAACTCCTCTCCCTTGGGCGCAACGAGCCCGGTGCACAAGACCGGCACCTGCGCCTTCCGGTAAAAGCCCCTCAAAACATCCGCTCCCCAGTCAAACTCGTGGTTGCCTACCACGAGCGCGTCGTATTTCAAGCAGGCCGCGGCGCGGGCCATAACCCCGCCGCGGGTCAGGAAGCTTTCAACCGATCCCTGGAAAAAATCGCCGCAGTCGATGAGGACGACGTTTTCCGCCTGGGCCCTGATTTTGCCTATCAGGGTCGCGCAGCGCAGGAGGCCGCCGGCCTTGCCCTGGAGCTCCGGCCATTGCTCGCGGTCGCGAGCCTCGCCGTTGCCGGAAGGACAGGCCTCCAGGGTGCCGTGGACGTCGGCCGTGTGGAGGAGGGTTATCGCGATTTCGCGGGCGGAGGCGCCGCCGGGCCTTCCGCACCAGAGCAGGGCCAGGCACAGGAGAAAAACATTTTGGTTGCTCCTCATGGCGGTTTTGGATAGCATCAAAACATGTATTCGATAATGTTGAAATCCAAGCTTCACCTCGCCCGGATCACGGTGGTAAAGCCCGACTACGAGGGCAGCCTTTCTATTGACAGCAACCTGATGGATGCCGTCAGGATAGTGCCTTACGAAAAGATCCTCGTCAGCAACATGGAAAACACCAACCGGTTTGAAACCTACGCCATCCCGGCCCCGCCGGGCTCGGGCGAGATCGGACTCAACGGCCCCGCGGCGCGCCTGGGCGCCATCGGCGACCGCCTCGTCATTTTTGCCTTCTGCCACGTCCCGGCCGACGAGGCGCGCAACCATCGCCCGCTCGTTCTGGTTTTGGACGGCAACAACAAGCCGGTACGAGCCAGGAGTCAGTAGGCCGAAATCAGAGCCGGGGATGACGCTTTGTT
>JBAYWJ010000334.1:0-4215 GCA_041674125.1 Kiritimatiellia bacterium | reverse complement strand
GGCATCTTCCATGTTTTCCGCCAGGCGCTTGACCGTGTGCGCGATTTTTTCCTGGCGGGCCCCCAGGAGCGTGGCAAACACCAGCGGCGCGCGGACCATGCGCCGGGTATCCTTCGCCTCCAGGCTGGCCCACTGTTTGACTTCCAGGAAAAAATGCTCGACATCCTCCCACATCCGGGAGGCTTCATGGGCAAGCTCGCTTTCCTTCAGCACCGCCAGGAGGCCCTTGCCGGTCTCGGGGGTATACAGGCGCCGGAGCCAGTGCTCGAAGGCACCCTGGGAGAGCCGCAGCCCCAGATGCTCGCTGGCCGTATCTTCCAGGCAGTGGGCCTCATCGAGCACGAGGGTCGCGAAGTCCGGCAGGAGCCCCTTGCCGTTTTCGCGCAGGGCCAGGTCGGAAAAGAACAGGTGGTGGTTGAGCACCAGGAGGTCGGCCTCAAACGCCCGCGCGCGGGCCTTCATCAGAAAACAGCGCGCGTAATGCGGGCACTTGCGCGCCAGGCAGTTATCGTGCTCGGAACAGACCTGGCTCCAGAGCGCGCGCGGCGCGCGCTCTAATTGCGGATTTCCGATTTCCGATTGCCGATTGTTGAATTCTGATTGCTGACCTCTGACCTCTGGCCTCTGATCTCTGACCTCTGACATTTGATCGCTGACATCCGGGACCCAGTCAGACAGGCTGCCATCCCGTGTTTCGTCGGCCCAGCGGCGCAGGCGGGCGAGTTCGCGTTCCTGGGCCTTGTTAAAGAGATCGCCGCCGGCAAGGCGCGCGCGCTCCAGCCGGCGCAGGCAGAGATAATTGGCGCGGCCCTTGCACAGCGCCACCTTGAAATCCAGGTTCAAATGGCGCCGGAGAAAGGGAAGGTCCTTGAAGACCAGCTGTTCCTGAAGGTTGATGGTATAAGTGGAGATGGCCACCGGGCGTTTTTGCTCCTTGGCCAGCAGAATGAGCGGCACCAGGTAGGCAAAGGTTTTGCCGACGCCCGTGCCGGCCTCCACCGCCAGGTGTTCCGGCTTGAGGATCGCCCGGGCGACCGCCGCGGCCATGTCCATTTGCTGGGGCCGGGCTTCAAAGGCAAAGCCGTCGGCTTCCGCGTGGCCGAATCCGGCCTGGCCGAATCCGGCCGCGCCGGACCGGGCCAATGTTCCGCCGTCCCGAAAAAAATCGCGGACCTGCTCCGGAATCTGCGAGGGTTCATCGGCCATATGATCGGAATGCGCAATCATGGGGAAAATCTTGATTTTAATGTCTTCCGCAGAACCTGAAGGCAGATTCCGGTGAGGAGCCAATAAAATATTCCTTGCAAATATCCTGCAATTCTGCCAAAGATGTATCTGACTTTTCAGTCACGCGAGCGTAGCTCAGTGGTAGAGCTCTACCTTGCCAAGGTAGATGTCGAGGGTTCAAATCCCTTCGCTCGCTCCAGCCTTCACAAGCCGGTTGTTTCTCTTGTTATCTCAGGTGGATGTCGAGGGTTCCCCGCCGGAGGCGGGTCCGCCTATGGCGGAAAATCCCTTCGCTCGCTACCTCCAAGACAACCGTAGACCGTGGACTGTTGACCGCAGATTAGTTGCTTATCCACCAGGAACCGCTACAAATAACAAGCAAACAAGGCGTTCAGATTGTTTCACCGCAAAGAACGCATAGCACACAAAGATAAAACAACTTTCTTGTTTTCTATGCGATCTTTGTGTTCTTTGCGGTTAATTTCTTCGGGGTGCGGACAAGTCCCTAGAATCCTACAGCCTACGGTCCACGGCCTACAGCCTTCCTAAATCTTCGAATCAGCGCATTGGTCGAGCTATCGTGCCGCAGGTCCGGCTCGGCCGGCGCGGTCAGCTCGGGCAGAATTTTGCCGGCGAGTTCCTTGCCCAGCTGAACGCCCCACTGGTCAAACGAGAAAATATCCCAGATCACGCCTTGCGTAAAAATCTTGTGCTCGTAAAGCGCAATCAGCGCGCCCAGCACGGCGGGGGTTAAGGCGTCCGCCAGGATCGTATTGGTCGGCCGGTTGCCTTCAAATACCTTGTGCGCGATCAAGTCAGGTTGCGCGCCCTGCGATGCCGTCTCCACCTCGGTGGCCGTGCGCCCGAACGCCAGGGCCTCGGTCTGCGCAAAGCAATTCGCCATCAGCTTGGCATGGTGCTCGCCGCGCGCAGCGCACGGCAGGCTCGCATCCGTCGCCGGGCGGCAGAACCCGATAAAATCCGCCGGAATCAGCTTGGTGCCCTGGTGAATCAACTGGTAAAAGGCATGCTGGCCGTTGGTGCCCGGCTCGCCCCAGATGATCGGGCCGGTCTGCCAGCCGACCGGCCGGCCCTGCCGGTCCACCGCCTTGCCGTTGCTTTCCATGTCGGCCTGCTGGAGATAAGCGGGCAACCGGCACAGGTACTGATCGTAGGGCAGGATGGCATGGGTGGCGGCGCCGAAGAAGTTATTATACCAGATTCCGAGGAGCCCCAGGATCACGGGCATATTGCGCTCCAGCGGCGCCTGCGCAAAATGCCGGTCCATGGCATGGAATCCGTCCAGCATCGCCAAAAAATGTTCCGGGGAAATGGCCGTCATCAGCGCCAAGCCCACCGCCGAACACAGCGAATAGCGCCCCCCCACCCAATCCCAGAACTCGAACATGTTCTGCGGATCAATGCCGAAACGCGCGACTTCCTGGGCATTCGTGGAGACTGCCACAAAATGACGCGCCACGGCTTTTTGATCCTTCAGCGCCGCCAGGCACCAGGCCCGCGCCGTCTGCGCATTGGTCATCGTTTCCTGGGTGGTGAACGTTTTCGAGGTGACAATGAACAAAGTCTCCGCGGGGTCCAGGTCGCGCGTCGCCTCCAGGATGTGCGTGGCGTCGACATTGGAAACGAACCGCACGGCCAGATCCCGCCGGGAGTAAGCTTTCAAGGCCTCGTAGGCCATGGCCGGCCCCAGGTCCGACCCGCCAATGCCGATGTTAACGACCGCCCGGATGCGCCGGCCGGTGAATCCGCGCCAGGCGCCGGAGCGCACATCCCGCGCAAACGCCTGCATCTTGGCCAGCACGCGGTTGACCGCCGGCATGACGTCCGCGCCATCCACGTAAATCGGCGCGTTGCCCCGGTTCCGCAGGGCCACGTGCAGGACCGGCCGGTTTTCCGTGCGATTTATAGGCGCTCCCGCAAACATCGCCGCGCGCGCCGCCTCCAGATCGCAGGCGCGGGCGAGCGCGAACAGCCGGCGCAAAGTTTCGGCGGTCACGCGGTTCTTGGAATAATCCAGCAACAGCCCTTCGGCGGAGAGCGTCAAGCGCTCCGCCCGCTGCGGTTCCTCCGCAAAGAGCTCGCGCAGGTGCAGCCCGCGCACTTCCTGGTAATGCGCCGCCAGGGCTTTCCATTCCGGTAAATCCGTCAAACGTGCCGGCATAGTCTCCTCCCCTCCTGCAAAATCAAGACCGTAGACCGTGGACATAAAGAGAACTGTAGACCGTGGACTGTGGGCTGTCGACAAGAATCAGCCTACAGCCTGCGGCCAATAGTCTTCAGCGCTCTCGCCTGGGCGAAGCGCTCCGACGTAGCCTGGCCGGCGGAGCCTGGTAGCCTGCTTTGTGGGCGCGCTGGTCCGTCGTCTGCCGTCTGTCATCCGTCTTTAGGGCTTTCCAAGCGCCCGTCCGCTTGCCATACTGGCAGCGTGTTATTAATTATGAACAACTTGACGCTGACGGCCCGCATGGCCGGTCACACCATGGTTTATTTCGGCGGCAGCCGCTGGCGCCGCGCCACCGGCCCCATCCCCCGCCAGGCCGCCCGGATCATCGTCGGCAGGTAGGGCGTCACTCCTGCCTCCTCTCCACCACCAGCCAGCTCCCTGATTCGCGATTTCCTGAACAATCCCGCCACCTTTCACTCTGGAATTCCGATTTGACGACCAAGATCGAGCCGTTAGGCTGTTCTTGTGGGCCCATCCAGCCCGGGTGGGCCGTGCAGGAAGGTGGCTTTCGTGGCCGAGCAGCCGGTAGCACTCCCGGGGATGACGAAGAGCTGGTCCTTTTGGATGCCAGCCACCCTGGAGAAGTCCGCGAGCCGCGCCGCGCCGAGCCTGGCCAAGATCAGCGGCATCGCCAGCCTGGAGAGCCCCGACCACGCGGATGAAGAAGTGCTCCAGGAGGGCCTCGACTGGTCCTACTGGCTGCAGCACGGCTTCTTCAAGTGGAACCACGGCACCCCTGACCG
>JBAYWJ010000333.1:0-4228 GCA_041674125.1 Kiritimatiellia bacterium | reverse complement strand
TGTTGGACAGCATGGAGGTAACCTGATCGCAAAACTTGTCTAAAACGTGCGTTTTTAAACGAATATTTGAGCGGTAATCCCGCTAAATCAGATTATTTTGGACAGCAGTGATGCAGCAATTAATCTTTTTGTGTATTTTGTGCTTTATTGTGGCTAATATCTGAATAAGGAGGAAAGGCATGCTGGCAGTTAAAAACCTTCACAAATCTTTCGGGCCGATCCTGGCCGTCCGCGGCGTGTCCTTCGGCGCCGAAACGGGGGAGGTGCTCGGCTTCCTCGGCCCGAACGGGGCGGGCAAAACGACCACCATGCGGATGATCACAGGCTTCCTGCCGGCCTCCTCCGGCACGGCCGTGATCAACGGGTTTGATATCGCCGAAAAGCCGCGCGAGGCCAAGAAGCAGATCGGCTACCTTCCGGAAAACGCGCCGGTCTACGGCGAAATGACGGTCTGGAACTACCTGGCCTTCATCGCCGAGATCCGCGGCTTCTGCGGCGCAAACGTCAAAAAAACGGTCGGCGCGACAATTGAAAAATGCCGCCTGGAAAAGGTCCGGCACCAGGCTATCGGCACGCTTTCCAAGGGCTACCGCCAGAGGGTCTGCTTTGCCCAGGCCCTCCTGCACGATCCCCCGGTGCTGATCATGGACGAGCCCACCGACGGCCTCGACCCGAACCAGAAGCACATTGTCCGCACCATGATCCGCGAAATGGCGGAGCGCAAGACGGTGATCATCTCCACTCACATACTTGAAGAGGTGGAGGCGGTCTGCTCGCGCGCGATCATCATCTGCAACGGCGCCATAATCGCCAACGGCTCGCCGGCGGAACTTAAGACCAGGAGCGCCGCGCACGGCAGTGTCGAAATCACTTTCCAACCGCCCGACCGGGACATCGTCGCCAAACTCGGCCAGCTGCCGAGCGCCGCGGAAGCAGTGGCCGAAGGCAACCAGGTCACGATCCGGCCGAAAATCGCAGCCAAACTTTTCCCGGAGGTAATGCAACTGGTCCGGTCCAACCCCGCCTGGCCGGTGACGGGCCTGCGCGAGCTTGACGGCCGGCTGGACGATGTTTTCCGCGAGCTGACGGGAGGCAAATAAAGCGTTGAGCGCCGCTCGTACAAACATGACGAAATACGCTTCACGAATAACGCTTTTTGAATAACGCTATTAACGGGAGGAAGAAAAATGGACTTTATCCGCAACACCCGGGCGATCGCCAAACGCGAACTCGCGGCGTATTTCGAATCGCCGGTCGCCTATGTTTTCATGGTCGTGTTTCTCGTACTGCTGGGTTTTCTGACGTTTTTCGTCTCGCACTTTTATGAGATCGGCCAGGCCGACCTGCGGCCGTTTTTCTTCTGGCACCCATGGCTCTTCCTGATCCTGGTGCCGGCGGCCGCGATGCGCCTCTGGGCCGAGGAGCGCCGCTCAGGCACTATCGAGACGCTGCTCACCCTGCCGGTGACGATGACCGAGGCGATCCTGGGCAAATTCCTCGCCGCCTGGTTTTTCATCGGGCTCATCATCCTGCTGACCTTTCCGGTCGTCCTGACCGCGTGGTACCTCGGCGATCCCGACAAGGGCGCGATCATCGGCGGCTACCTCGGCAGCTTTCTCCTGGCCGGCACCTACCTGGCGGTGGGCTCGCTGACCTCGGCCTGCACCCGCAACCAGGTCATCAGCTTCGTGCTCTCGCTGGTGATCTGCCTCTTCCTGCTGCTGGCCGGCTGGCCGCCGGTGACTGATCTCCTGGTGCGCTGGGCGCCGGAGTGGCTCGTGACCTGCACGGCTTCTTTCGGCTTCATGCCGCATTTCGAGGCTTTCCAGAAAGGCATCGTGGACAGCCGCGACATCGTCTATTTCCTGAGCGTGATAATTTTCATGCTTTTCGGAACTTACGTGGTGATTGAAAACAGGAAATCAGCATAAAAAAGCAGCGCAGAGCGGATAGAAAAGACAGCGTGAAGTTTTTTGCGTACGGATAAACGCCACACGCTAAAAAAACTATCCACTACACGCTAAATGTTAAACGCTAATAAAAAGGAGAACGATGAGCGCTACCGGATTTAAAACCGTGCTGAAAGCGAGCGGGGGAGCCATGGGTTTGCTCGCCCTGCTGGTGATCCTGGTCGCCCTGAACATGCTCGCCGGCGGCTTCCACCTGCGCAAGGACTTTACGGAGGACAAAATTTACACCCTGAGCGAGGGCACCCAAAGCGCCCTCAAAAAGCTCGACGCGCCGGTGACAGTCAAGTTTTTCTTCAGCCGCAGCTCCGCCGAGACCTTCCTGCCGCTAAAAAATTTCGCCCAACAGGTCGAGGACCTGCTGAAGGAATTCCGCCTGGCATCGCAAGGCAATATTGTCCTCGAATTCTACGATCCCAAGCCGGATTCCGACGCGGAGGAATGGGCGGAGCGCTACGGCTTGCTAGGCCAGAACCAGGGCCTGGCCGATGCCCCCCTTTACTGCGGGCTGGTTGCCTCCAAGGGCGACCAGTTTGAGGCCATCCCCTTCGTTGATCCCTCATCGGAAGACCTGCTGGAATACAACATCATCCGGATGGTCACCCGCGTCGCCAATCCCGTAAAGCCGGTGATAGGCGTCATGAGCAGTCTGCCGGTCATGGGCATCCGCTCCTTCCCCTACGCCATGCCAGGCCAGCCTCCGCCCCGCAACCAGCCGCCCTGGGCGGCCCTGCAGGAGCTGAGCCGCGATTACGAAGTCCGCCAGGTAAATCCCGCAGCGGAGGAAATCGACAGCGACATCAGCGTGATGGTCGTGATCCATCCCAAGCAGGCTTCCGACGCCACCCTCTTCGCCCTGGACCAGTTCGTCCTGCGCGGCGGGCGTTTGGTGGCCTTTGTCGATCCGCTCTGCATGTGCGAGGCTATGAACCCGGACATGGCCCAGAATCCCTCAAGGCCATTTTCGGACCTGAAAAAGCTCACCGACGCCTGGGGCATAAGCTACGAACCAGACAAGGTCGTGGCCGACCTCGATGCGGCCACGCGCGTGCGGCGCAACGACAACTCCATTGACGACAGCCCCGTTTTCCTCAGCCTGCGCCGGGAAAACATAGACTTGAACGACGTCGTCACCGCCCCGCTCGAGAATATGATCCTGCCGGGGGCGGGCGCCTTCGGCGGCACGGCGGCGCCCGGCCTGAGCCTTTCCGCGCTCTTCCAGTCCTCCGCGCAGTCGGAACTTGCCAGCTCCATGATGGCCCAGTTCGGGTCCGAGGCCATCCGCCGCGATTTCCGGGCGGGCCTCAAGCGCCTGAACATCGCCGTCCGCCTGCAGGGTAATTTTATAACGGCTTTTCCGGAAGGCTCCCCTAAGGCTGAGGCCGGGAAAGACGCTGAGAAGGAAAAGGAACAGAAGGCGGGCCAGGCGTTCCTGAAGGAAAGCGCCAAACCGAGCACGGTGATACTCGTTGCCGACGCCGACCTGCTTTACGACACCTTCGCTGTGCAGGAGCTCAACCTCCTGGGCACGCGCGTCTTCCAGCCCATGAACGACAACATAAACTTTTTTGTCAACGCGGTTGACAACATGGCCGGCAGCGGCGACCTGGCTAAAATCCGCTCCCGCGGCCGCTACGGCCGCCCCTTCGATCGGGTCGTCGCTCTCCAGCGCCAGGCCCAGGAAAAATGGCTGGCCAAGGAGCGGGACCTGCAGCAGCGCCTGGACGCCACGCGCGAGAGGCTGGAGAGCCTCCAGAGCCAGAAAGACAAGAACCAGAAATTCATCCTGAGCCCCGAACAGGAAAAAGAAATTAACACTTTCCGCCAGGAACAGGCCAAAACCCAGCGCGAACTCAAGCAGGTCCGCAAGAGCCTGCGCGAAGGCATTGAGAGGCTCGGCATCAAGGTCAAGGCGGTCAACATACTGCTGGTGCCGCTGCTGGTGGCGGCCGCCGGCCTGGCTTTTGCCTGGTTCCGCCGCTCAAGCATCAGGAGCCGGGCGTAACTTTGCGCATTTAGGAGGAAAAATCATGAAAGTCAAGACGCTTGCGATCCTGATTGTTGCGGCCCTGCTCTGCGGCGCCGCCATTTATTATCAATCAAAGCAGACGGAAAAGTCTTCCGCGCCGGCCGGGGTCGGCGTTAAAGTTCTACCGGACCTGCCGGTCAACCGGGTGGCGAAAATATCCATCACCTCCCGCGAAGGGGCAGTCACAACCATCGCAAAGGTCAACGATCGCTGGAAGGTTGCCAGCCGTTTC
>JBAYWJ010000332.1:0-4300 GCA_041674125.1 Kiritimatiellia bacterium | reverse complement strand
TCTCCAGGTGCAACTTGGGCTGCGCATCATAGACGGCATTGGCCTCGGCATCTTCGGGCGCTACGACTGGATCGAAAACATGTCCGGCAACTTCGGGCAGTCGCGCTTCATGATCAATCCCGAAGGCGGATCGCTCGGCGCCACAGCCAATCTCAATTTCTAACCGCCCTCGCCGGCGCCTTGCCGGAGACTTCTTCCGTGATTTTCCGCCCCAACGGCGGCAAGCAGAGTCATGAATCCCGCGGCAGGTTATTTCTTGCGGAAAAGGGCGAAGAAACGGTCCTCGTATTCTTCGAACAGCCCATAGCGGCGCAGCTTTTTGCCAAGCGGCTCAACTGCAGCCCGGTCGCGGCTGGCGGCGAGAAAATCGCCCTCGATTTCATCGCGCACGGCGCGGGGAACGCCGTTGACGTCGTCGAGCAGGCGCCGCCGGCCCAACTCGCTGAAATTGTGGGGGGCGGAAGTCCGGATCACGTCCACCATGAACTTGAGCAGGCAAACGTCCCATGGATTGTCCACGCCGTAAATCACCGCCGCGGTCGGGTCGTTCCGGGCGGAGATCTTCGCCTTGACCTGCTCGATGATGTCCCTGACATTGCCGGAGACGACCTGCTCGCTTGAGTCCGTCTTTTGAATCTGAAAACCGTATTGGAGAACGCGCATGTCGCCGGCGTTCTTTTTAAGCCACTCCGCGTATTCGTTGGCCTCGCTTCCGAATCCTTCCAGGACCTCGCTGGAATAACAGGCGGGCGTGATCAGCTGCGGCCGGCGCGACTGGATTCCCCCTTCCCTGATCCGGATGCGGTTGACGGTGTCCATCAGCTCGCTGACCATGTGATAGCGCAGGTTGGTGGTGCCGAATGTTTCCAGGTAACTTTTCGGCATGAGGACAACCTCGGTATTGTTCACCGCGTACCAGAAATTATGACTCTTGATGTCACCCATGTTTTTTTTCATACCATACGAGCCGGCAATGTCAACGCGTAACAGCAGGAATTAACGCGGCTGGCCTTGCGCTTCGCCTCCCGCCGCGGGCTTTGAAAGCCCGGTGAGCTGCTCCACCTTCATCTCGAAGCGGTCAAAACGCTTGGCGGCCTCCGCGTATTTTTTGAGCGAATTGTTGAGGTGCGTGCCCACCAGCTCGAAATCAACGGCAAACAGCTCCAGCTCTTTTTCGAGGCGCAGGATGCCGTCCATGATTTCCCGGGCGTTTTCCTCGATCCGCATCCCCCGCAGGCCCAGAAGAATGGTCTGCAGGTAGGCATAGAAGGAATTGGGCGAAACCGGCACGACCCGGCGGCCGAGAGCATACTGCAGCAGCGACTCGCCCTGGTTCCACTCTTCACGAACGATAATTTCATAAAAGACCGACTCGGAGGGGATGTACATCATCGCAAAGTCGAGCGTGCCCTCGTCGGTGCGGATGTACTTCGAGGCAATGTCATCAATGTGCTTCTTGACGTCGCGCGCGAATGCCCGGCGGGCAGCCAGCACGGTCTCCTCGCTGCCGCCGGAAGCGGCCACGCGCCTGAAATTTTCAAGCGGGAACTTGGCGTCGACCGGGATGATGCCGGCGGAAAGCCTGATGATGGCATCGGCGGTTTCGCCGTTTTTAAAACGATACTGGCTGTCGAAATTTTTCTGGGGCAAAATCTGAGCCAGGAGATCATGCAGCAACTGCTCTCCCACGGACCCGCGCAGCTTGGGCGCCTGCAGCGCCTGCTGCAGGCCCGCGATGTCCTTGCCGACCTCAAATATCCGCCGGGAGGCCTCGTCCATGCGCCCCAGCTGCTGGCGGACGTCGCTGATGAGTTTGGCGGCGCTGTCCAGCCGCTCGTTCATGACGCCGCCCGTCTCCGCCAGGCGGCGCTCAACGGCCTCGCCGAGGCGGTTGAGGTCGTTTTGCAGCCCCTGCTGCAGGCCGTCGAACTTGCGCGCAGTTTCCATGGCGCTGGCGTTCACCTGGTTCTGGAGCAGGCCCATGGCCTGCTCGCCGCCCTCCGCCCTGGAGCTCCCGCGCTGGAACGCGAGCCGGGCCAGCAAAACAACAATCGCAACGCCGATCAAAATTATTGCTGTCAATAGATATTCCATTGAGGTAAATATATGCATATATCCGGGGAGGGCAAGCGCAATCAGCTTTGCGCGGGCGCGCACCGGGAGCGGGCAATATGAAAAACGAGCAGCAGAAACACATACGGGTTCTGGCGGACCAGGTGATCAACAAGATCGCGGCGGGCGAAGTGGTGGAAAATCCCGCCTCGGTCATCAAGGAGCTGGTGGAAAACGCCCTTGACGCCCGGGCTTCGACAATCGACATTGAAATCACGGCCGGGGGAAAAAGGCTGATCGCTGTTTCGGACAACGGCCTCGGCATGGACCGCAACGACGCGCTCCTTTCAATCGAGCGGCACGCCACCAGCAAGATCAGGGACGTCGAAGACATAGAAAGGATAGGCACGCTGGGCTTTCGCGGGGAGGCCCTCGCCGCCATTTCATCCGTATCCCGCTTTGCCCTGCGCACCCGCCGGGCCAGTGACCTTGCCGGCACGGAACTGCTCATGGCCGGCGGAAAAATGCAGGAAGTGCGCGAGGCCGGCTGCCCGCCCGGGACAACCGTCGAAGTTCGCAACCTTTTTTTCAACGTGCCCGCCCGCCGGAAATTCCTGCGCTCCGAACAGACCGAGTGCGCGCGCGTCCGGCAGGTGTTCATGATGTACGCCCTGGCAAACCCCGCCGTGGGCATGCGGCTGAAAATCGACGGGCGCACCCTGCACAATCTCCCGGCCAATGCCGCCGGGAAAGACCGCCTGCTTGAGCTTTTCCGCTCCATCCCGAAGGATGCCCTCCGCCCGGTTGCTTACACCTCGCCCGACATCAAGGTCAGCGGCTTCGCGGCCCTGCCATCGCTCTCGCGCTCCGACCGGTCCGAGCAATGCATTTTCATCAATTGCCGCCCGGCCTGGGCGCCCGTGCTCTCCGGCGCGATCAGCGAAGGCTACCACTCGCTCCTTCCCAGGAACAGGCACCCGGTTTTATTCCTGTTCATTGGGATTGCCCCGGAACTGGTTGACGTGAACGTGCACCCCGCAAAAAAAGAGGTTCGTTTCCACAGCCCGGGCGCCGTGCGCGCGGCGGTCGCGCAGGCCATCAGGACGGCGCTGCAAAACACGGCCGCGCGCTCAATATTTGCCCCGAATCCGCCGGGCGGCGATCTCCAAATGCCGCCGCCCCGGAGCGGAAGCGCCGCGCCAACCGGGCTGTTCACCTACGGGGGAAGCGCCTTTAAAAAAAGGCCGGCCCCGGCCTCTGACGCGGCGCCTCTATTGCCGGGCGCCGCAGGAACGGCCGCGGCCCCCGCCGCCAACGCCGGCAAGCCCTGGAACTGGTGCCGTGTTATCGGCCAGATCGGCAACCTGTATGTCGTGCTTGAAACCGAAGACGGCCTGGTTTTGATGGACCAGCACGCGGCCCACGAGCGGGTGCTTTTTGAAAAATACACCGCCGCAATCTCCGGTCGCGCCGTGGAAAGCCAGGCCCTGCTCGCCGCCGAAACTGTCGTGCTCACCCCGGCGGACGCGCTCAACCTGAGAAAGTCGCTGGCGGCCCTGAAACAGGCCGGATTCGGCATCCACGAGTTCGGGCAGGATACCTTTCTTGTGGACGCCCTGCCGGCATGCCTGGGCGATATTTCCGCCGGCCGCCTGGTGGCGGAAATAGCCCCGGCGCTCGCGGAAGGCGCAGGAAGCGTCGAACTGATAATGGAACAGATTGCCAAGGCCGCCTGCCACGCCGCGGTAAAGGCGCGCGCAAGGCTTACGGAAAGCGAAATCGGGCGGCTGATAACAGACCTGGAGAAAGCCGAAATGCCCTATACCTGCCCGCACGGCCGGCCGGTCATCATTCATTTTTCATTCCAGGACCTTGCAAGAAAATTTGGAAGAAGCGCTCCGCGCGCGGAATCTGGCGCGAACGCGCGAGGCTGACGCGCAGCTCATCGTGGGCCAGCCTGTAACGGGCCTTCTGCTCGCCGTTCATGCCATCCAACAGCACCTGGCGGAGATCTTCCGCCGGCTCCCGCGCCAGCTTGAAGAGGTGCTCGGCATCTTCCAGCAGCTGCTCGCCGCTGCGCGCGAACTTGATGGTCTGGCCGGCCTTGCCGCCGCGGTGGAGGAATTGCCAAAACTGGCTCTTGGAGTCGCCAAGCTGGATCTCGTTGTCCAGCATCACGCGCGCCGAACAAATGCATATCATTTCCATCCGGATAAACGTAAGGAAAGATTCCTCCTGCGGCAGGGCC
>JBAYWJ010000331.1:0-4304 GCA_041674125.1 Kiritimatiellia bacterium | reverse complement strand
CCCAGGCGTTGCTTCCGTCCCAGACCTGGGCCGTGTAGTAACGGTTCTGGTCCATCGCCATCATGATCAATTCGTCGGAGGTCGGGTCGGCGGCGAGCTTGATCCAGCGGGCGGTGCCGGTCCTGGAGAGGTTGACCGTGCCCGGCCCGGACCAGGCGTCGCCGTCCCAGACATAGTAGGTGGGATCCGCATCGCCGTCGGCGGAGACGACCACCGCCTCGCCGGAAAGCGATTCGTAGGCCACATCCACGCCACGGTTGGCGGAGTTGGCCACGGTGGCTATGACCTGCTCACTGCCCCATTCTCCGTCGCGCCAGATCTGGGCACGGACTTCGCGGTTATTGTTCAGGGTCACCGCGACGTATTCGTCCCTTACCGGGCAGGCCTTGACGACCACGTAATTGATATCGGCATTGCCGGCGCTCAGGGCGTTGGTGGGATCCGACCAGGCGCTGCCGGTCCAGACCCTGTACTGGGGATAGTAGTTGTCGTATTGCCCGTAAACCAGCATGGCGTTTGACACCGCCTGGCCCGCGGATTCGGACGGCAGAAGCCAGAGCAAAGCCAAAAGCGTAAAAAGCCACGCCGCGGCTTTGCCGGTCATTTTGGCAATATTGCTTGCTTTCACGGTCTGCGAGACTTTACAACAGGCCGGTTGCCTTCAAAGACATCCGGCCAACGCAATGGTAATGTTAAATCTAAAATCGATTAAATCAAGCTTTTTATCAACTATCCATGCCCTGATTGTGAGGGCTTGGCATCATTCCCGGGCCGGCCCCCACTCACCCCTGTCATTCCCGGTCCACCCGTTGCGGGTGGAACCGGGAATCCAGTCTTTATGATCATTTGGATTCCTCCAGTTTATTAGTGGCGGTCAGGCCAGGAACCATACCGGGGAAAAGCAGTATTTATTCCAGCCATTATCTTGAAAAGCAATGAGTTACATGATAGCACGGCTATGCGCCATCAATCAGCCTTGAGCCGGCGGCGGCAATACTTTACGCTGAAATCGCCGACTTCAGTCCGGAAGGTATTAATGACCTCGCCCATCTTTTCAAAAATGAACGGCGTCCCGAAGCCTATCCCGTTCTTGGTGAAGACGATATCATCGGCAATGTAAACGCAGGAATGAATCAGGCCTTTTTCGTGGGTGACAAATAGAACCAGGTCCCCGAACTCGGTCGGGCTTTGCACCTGCTTGTAGTCGTTGACGGTTAACTCCGTCAGGTCGGTGCCCCTGCCGAAGCGGTCATCGGGCAAATCGTTGAAGAAGTTGAAAGAAGTCCAGTGGCAGTCGCGGACAACGCTCGGATCGCCCCGGGTGGGGTTCACGTAGGTATAGAGCCGGGTGCGCGCAAAATCCGGCAGGAGGTAGACCACGTCCAGCAACCCGCCCCCTGGCTGGCCCTGAATCGACTTCAGCACCGGCTCAATTTCATCATACCTGTTGTTGTTATCCCAGTAGGCCAGCATTGATTCCACAGGCTCATTTTCCCTGATGCGCAAACGCAGGGAATAGGTTGCGGCCCGGCTGAGGGTGCGCAGGAGGCGGACGCGGTCAAGCGGCGAATCAATGCCGGGCAGGATCAGGTGTAAGTCTGAAAAATACAGGACGCTCCCGCGCCGGTAAACCAGGGGAATGATCTTTTGCATGATATCAACGCCAAGTCCGCTGTTGGCAAACCATTCATGGACACTAGCCCCGCGGAATTTAAACGGCTTGGCCTGGAGCGCATTGGCGGGGTTCCTGCCCAGTTCGGCATACAAGGCGGCACGGACTTCGGGCTTAATGGCGCTGAGGACATCATCCGGCGGCGCCAGGACCAGCCCGCCTCCTTCCGCGGCAGGCGTTGCGGTTTTCATGATGGTTTCGACAACCTGCCCCTCGAGGCCGGCATTCAACAGCAGGCTGCGCGCTTGCCCGGGATCTCCCGACCTGAACCGCCAGCGGCGGCTCGGGTCAACGTTGTAGTCAAAGCTGAAAAAAGATGAGGGCGGCTCGACCACCACCGGATTTATCTGCAACGTGCCCCAGGGCCCGCACACGACCTTCGCCGCGGCAGGCTTCATATCCCCATCGCGCCCGATGATGACGGCCGGATCTTCGGCAGCCCTGACCTCCGCGCCTTCCGTCCCGGGGCGCAGGCCGACCCGCAGGAAAGCCGAAAAAACCCACACCACAACGATCCAGGGTAAAACGGCCAGGGAGATTAAGGCGAACGCGAGCGGCCGCGAAACATACAGGCCGGGTAAAGGAGGCGGGGCGGCCTGTTTTTCCGGTCTCGGCGCTGGCCCGCTGTTGTTATGAGGCTTCATATTCGGCACAAGCCCGGACCATCAAATTGCACCACTTGAGCCCGTGCTAAGCGAAGCCCGCAGCCATGTTCTTGATGCTACTTCCTCACAAGCTCGCGCATGCCTATGGTTAAGGCAAAAAGCAGGCAGACGATGCTGAATCCCAGGAAAGACCTTGCCTCAAGACCGCAGGCCAGCTGGACCATGAGCACCCGCGAAATCAATCCGACTATCAGGCTCACCGCCGCCGCAATGACGAAAAGATCAAAGAGCACCTTGAAAGGTTTCATCCCGGACCTCCATGAAAAGTTACTGAATTACTGCCTTTGAAGTTATATAATTTTGGACCCTCAGTCAACAGCAAATGACCAGAGAGGCGGACTGTAGAGGCCGTTCACATGAACAGCATCTTTGTAGCGGTTCTCCCGAACCGCCCCTACATCTCGAATTCATACTCCAATTGTAGTAGCCGTTCGCAAGAACGGCATCTTTGTAGCGGCCGTTCGTCTGAACGGCATTCCTTGTAGCGGCCGTTCGCGAGAACGGCATCTTTTGCGGTTCTCCCGAACCGCCCCTACACACGATCAATCCTGACAATCTCGCCTTGATACGGCCAATTTCCCTGGCATGTTACCAATTTCGCCCTAACTGGATTCTGGCATACATATATCCATTTTTGGGAATAACTTTCCGAACTCCTGAGGAGGTGATCAAAAAAACCGGGCTGCCAAAACGAAGCCTGTCCTGCTTTAGGTTTCAAATGAAATGTCAATCTTTGTTTAAGCAACCTTACAAATTGACTGAGCGGCACCTCGCCGCTAATTCTGACGAACAGGTGAATATGATCAGGCATGATCACATACTTTCCAACAGCACACTGGCGCTCAACTGCACGAGAAGCATAATCAAGGAAGGCTTCATGGACTCCCGGATTATCCAATATTTTATTACGGTTGCGCGTACAAACCGTGACAAAATACAGAGGCGGCTGATAACATTCAAAGACACGGAAAAGCCTCGCCGGCCGCTTGCGGAATATTCGGCTCATAAATCTATTTTTCCAGTTTATCGCGGTTCTGGCGAACCGCCCCTACATCGGATTCACTCTCCAATTGTAGAGGCCGTTCGTCTGAACGGCAATTCTGCGGTTCTATCCCGCCCGCATCGCCATGCGAAGTGTTGCGGGCGGGCGAACCGCCCCTACATCAGATTTCGTCTCCAACTGTAGAGGCCGTTCGTCCGAACGGCAATTCTGCGGTTCTTTCGAACCGCCCCTACATCTTGAAATCAACCCTGCGGTTCTCCCGAACCGCCGCTGCATTCACCGGCGGATAAAGACCGGATTGGTTGCCAGGCGCAAGGGGTATTTTCCTCTGACAACGGCGCGGTAGAAGAAGTTGGTCACGCCCGGCGGAAGATTATCCTCGAATGCAATCTCCAACGGCGAAGTCCCTTGCGCCTTTTTTACGACCTCCCCGTTGCGAATTACCAGGGCTTCCAGCTTTTCTCCCGGAATTTTTGAAGAGACGGCCAGGGAGACTTTCACGCTCCCGCCCTGGACGTGACCGGTCCGGCCGCTTTCAAAACCGTTGACCTGCCAGCGATCAAGCGCAAGGGATTGTTCCTTGTGATTGATCCGCGCATAAAAAAGGCCTTTACGGACGGAATCCAGAAGGGCCGCGGCCGTCTTCTCCGGCGCCCAGAGCATATTCTCGACATTTGAGAGCGTCTTGCCGGCCTGCCCTTCGTAGTGGTAGAGCATCTCGCCAAAGCACCAGGGCGGCGGCGACCTCAGACCGTCGAGATACTCCCTGAGGGCCTCATCCCAGGCCGAGCCGGGATTGACCAGGTTGTTTTCGCCCTCGTTGAGCCCGGCGAAACCGGTATAGCCCCTGGTTTTCAGGAGGAGGTCCGGATACGGGCGGGTGTCGATGGCAAACTTCACGCCCATATGCCTGTATTCGGCGTGGTCATCCGCCTCGGGATGCGCCCAAAAACACATCAGGTTT
>JBAYWJ010000330.1:0-4308 GCA_041674125.1 Kiritimatiellia bacterium | reverse complement strand
GCTCCGGCGTCTCAATGAATATTTCCACGCAATCGTCGTTGAAGATGGATAAGTCGTCTTTTTTGACGGTTTGCGTCACGGAGGCGAGCTTTTCCATGGATCCCTCATGACAGACCACACCCGCCACGAGCCAGGCCCCGTCCTTCGACAAACGCACTGCCGCCGAGGTTGTGTTTTTGTCGGGCAGGGCGCAGGTCTGGAAATCCCGCAGCGGGCGCCAGTCCGTGTTTTCCCAGAAAGGCTTGGTCAGATCGCCGTCAATTTGCCCGGGAGTATCGCAAGGATACATGCGCACTTCCGGCGCGGTGCGCTTGAAACTTTCGAACAGCTTCTTGAGCGGCTGGATTTCCTCCTCGATCATTGCAATGCGCCGGTCGTAAACTGTGTCCTTCCCGGCCTTCGCCCTGGCCCGGGCGAGGATATCAAAGTAGCGCGGCACGTCGGCCTCCTTGAGATAACCGCTCGTGCGGGTGATGCTGCGCGGCTCCGGGCGCATGTAGACCTCCTCGGCGAACTCGAAGAATTCCTTCATCTCCGCCTTCGCGGGCCCGTAATATAAATCATAATATTCGTTAAAAATCTTCTTCCGGTCCAAATCCGGATCCCAGAACAGCCTGTTCTGCCAGTAAATCAGCATGTGCATCAGTCCCGGTGCGGCCAGGCGGGCCTTGCCGCCGATTTTTTCGTCCGGAACTTCAAAAAATTTTCCCACTGAAATACCTTTCCACGCCTGCATATCCTCCTGCAACAGGCGGAAGAAAAACGCCGGGATCCGGTTTTGCGCCTTCCAGTAAAAAAGGAAATAATCCCAGGTGAACATTTTTTGCGAAGGCAAAACCCGCAGCCACGCTTTGCGGATATCGTCAAAGCGTTTACGAATGGCCGGATCGGCGCCCTGGCCGGTGGTGTAGCACATCATTACCATGACGTTATCAGGCATGGCATACGCAGGCGGCACGGAATAGCCTGAATAAGCCCCGTAGAGGAGATATTTACCGGGGTTGCTTTTTTTAAGCCCGTTGGCGATGATAACATTGAAATCGGCGACATACTTTGAGTAGCGCGAAAAATAGTCGTCGCCGTAAGGCCAGGTTTTCAGGTCTTCTTCGTCAATCCAGCACAGGCAATCCGGCATGCCGACCGAGATGGCGCTGGCTTCCGGATATATTTCGAACATTTTACGCAGGTAAAGCAGGGCCGCCTGCTGTAAACCCGGGTTGCTCAGCTTCGGGTTGAATTGCCCCTGGCAGCCGCCGGGTTTCCCGTTGCGCAGGGCGTAATACTCGGGGTGCTCCTTCTGGATATCCGGGCTGTCGAGAATATCGTTCAGGGTGTGATTGTAGGAATAGATTTCGGCCGAGCCCACCTTCTGGCGGATCTGCCAGAGGTTGATGTCCTTTTCGCCGCGGATGCCGTAAAAGAAATAATCCCGCGCCGGGAATGCCGCTTCCCGCTTGAGGTTCTGTTTGCTGATTTCGATGGTTTTCAGCGCGGGGATAACCGTTCCATCCTCATAGGGCATATACCAGCGCACGCCGAGCTGCTCCAGCAGCTCCGCCACAGCGTACCACGACCCGGCGTCATCAGAGGTGCGGATGCCCAGCTTGCTCACGATGCCCAGGCCGGGATACATGAGATCGCCGGGATAAAATTTATTCCCGGCCAGCTCCTGGAATTTTTTCAGCGACTCCCCGTCACGCCGGCTGTAGGGGAACGGCCGGCGCTGGATATCCCGCCCCACCAGGGCGACAAAACCATCCTTGACAACGACCTTGAACCCGGAGCCCTTGATATCGTCGGCATTTATTCCCAGTTGCTGCATGCCGGGGCTTGCGCCGACATAGACGGGCGTTTTGCCGGTCGGGGAAGTCACGATCTCCAGATTCGCCCCCGAAATCAATTTGATATGCTCCTGCAGGTCCCGGGCCGCCAGCCTGGCGATCTGCGGGGCGTTCGTGGCAATGACGATTTCGGACAGCGGCTGCCCGTCCTGCACCAGGACCACGCCCGCGTTAGCCGTCATGCAGACAACCAGCATTGCGCCGGCCAGTATTTTTCTCATTCCATCCCCTCCAGCTGTTTTTTGACGTGATCAATGAACGGTTTGAACTGGTGCTCGATTTTAAGCGCCTGCGAATAGTATTCTTTTGCCCCGGCTTTATTACCGCGGGCAAGCTCCAGGTCGCCGCGGCGCGACAGCACCCTGAATTTCCAGTAACCTTCCAGTCTCGGACTTGCCGCCTGCAATATTTCTTCCGCCCCGGCGAATTCTTTTTTCCGGATATAAACATCGGTAATCCACATGACCGCTTCCAGGTAAAAATGGGAATCGGCAATTCCCTTTAAATCGATAATTTTGAGGGTTAATTCAAGTTTTTTACCGGGATCGCCGGCCATGTTGGCCAGGAGCTGCAATGCCTCGGCTTTCATGATGTTATTGCATCCGGCCAGTTCTATTGCCTTTGCCAGATCATCCGCGGCATTGTCATGGTCGCGGACCAAATAATACGCCTTCCCCCGGCTGAAATAGCCGTGGTGATTCAGGTATTCCGGCCATTCATCCATGCATTCTCCGGCAAAATCGGCGATCAGTTCCCCCGGCGCGCCTTTCGCCAGGTAGACCTTCATCCGGCTGCCGGCCGCGAGGTAAGGGTCCTTGATTTTCCCGGACAGCTGCATGGCCTCGTCGTATTTCTTCTGCCTGGCCAGCGCAATAACGGCCATTGAAAGGCACTGGCCCCGGGCGCGCGGTTCCAGCGTCGCGCCCGCAAGAGCCTCAAACGCCAGGCGCGCCTCGTCATTTTTGCGTTGGATGAATAGATGTTCCGCCGCCAGGTATTTTGCCGCGTAATCCGCAAAGAGGTCGGCCCCGGACAATATCGCCGCAATTAATGCGATTGTGATTTTCACGCAGGGTATCCGCGGTTTTATGACCATTGTTTAATCCCCGACCTCATAATACAGCGGCAGGTCGAACCGGTCGGCGGCAAAAACCTGGCGCTCGCCCTCGAGCTCGGGGTGCTCGGCAAAAGGTTCCAGCAAGAGGGTATAAGTCTTCCCCGCGCGGCGGGCGGCGGATTTGAGCTCGCGCCCGTCCATGATCACCCAGCGCGCGGCCAGGAATTCCCCGGCCGTGAATTTTCCATCGGCCTTTTCAACCTTGTAATGCTCCAGCGCCAGGGCGCGGCGGTAGGGCGCGATTGATTCCGGGGCGGGAACGGCCGGCGAGGCAACCAGCTCCGCCTTTACCTGAACGGCCTGTATTTGCTTTTGTTCCTGCATGCCTTCAGCGAGCGCCCCGTATTTTTTCCGCGCCTCCGCCGGGCCGATCCAGCGCGCGTACACGGCCGCGTTCCTGACCAGACCTTTCCAGGAGGACGCATCGTCTTTATCCACCGGGTATTCGTTCCTCAACTCGTTGCCGAAGACTATCCTGCCCGGATTCCAGTTCCCGCCGTAAATCCCGTCCCTGGTCAAGGTGGTTTCGCCGTTGATGTAACAGGCCACGCTCGAAGTGGAGCAGCTGATGATGACATGGGCCGGTTCCCGGCCGGCCAGGCGCCCGACGGGGACCATGTAATCCGGACCGCCACCCGCGGACCGGGCCCGGAAAACGAGCTCGCGGCCCTGCTGGCCCAGGAGAAAATTCCACCCGCCCCCTTCGGCGGCGTAGCCGATCACCGGCAAAAGATTATTATTCCCTGCTGAATTCAAATCTGGCCGGCACGGCGGGGACGCCGTTGCCCTACCTTTATCACACGCTGAGGGTATCTTATCTGAATCATTTTCCAATGGTAGGGCGCGGGCCTCAGGACCCGCCGCATCTTCAACATTATTTTCCATGGGAGTAATCAAGGCCTCAATCGCCAGCTGGCCGCTCGCGGCGCACTTTTGCGCCAGGACCCCGGCCCCGCCTTCGGCCAGGAACGCCCCGCCGGAGGGCGCCATCTCGAAACGGCGCCCGAACCTGGCGCGCCCCCTGGCCTCGATGCGGCATACGCGCGATTCGCCCGTGGCCGGGTCGGTGAAAGCATTGGCCCGGGACTTGTCCTGCCAGTAAAAATACATTCCTTCAAACGTGCCAGGCCAGGCCGGCCCGGACGCGGCCGCTTCTGACCTGTCCGGCTGCAGGGCGGATGAACCCTTAGCTGCGTCCGCCGCGGATGCCAACCATAAATCCGGGTTGAAATCCGCAAACCGGTTGTAGGTCACCCTGGTCCAGAGCTCGATTTTCCTGAAGTTGGACGCAAATTTCCCCATGTGTATTTCCACTTCCGGGCCCCCGCCGCGGATGCGGTTGGCGCCTTC
>JBAYWJ010000329.1:0-4316 GCA_041674125.1 Kiritimatiellia bacterium | reverse complement strand
TTTGAACAGTATGCTTCGCGACAAACTTCGTTTCAGCCCTTGCTGATCCGCCCAGGCGGAAACTTTGTTACCTTCTGTTAATATTATAAGTTTAGATTGCGGGGTTTGCCTGCTTAAGTTTTATTAATCGCAGTAATGAACAATTGGTTCAAAACATGAAAAAAACAAAATCATCGTGTCTGCAAATCGGCTGGGCTGCCCGTGACGTCACCCCCGGCAAATCTGTCAACCTCATGGGGCAGTTTCACATGCGGATTTCAAAGGGCGTCAAGGACCCGGTGTCGGTGACCGCGCTTGCCCTGTCCGCCGGGAGCGATTCGGTTGTCTTTGTCTCATGTGATGCTCCTTATATCCCGCCGGAGATATACGACCGCTGCCGCAAGGCGGTGCGCGCCAGGATGCCCGGGATAGATCTTGGCAAAATCATCATCAACTGCACCCATACCCACACCGCCCCGCAGATCGTTGACCATATTTTTTACCCGCCCGTCCCGGCCGGGGTGATGACTCCCGAAGAATATGCCGTGCTGTTCGTGGCGCGGGTGGGGGAGGCCGTGTCGGAGGCGTGGAAAAACCGCAAGCCCGGCGGCATCAGCTTCGGGCTGGGCACGGCGGTGGTGGGCCACAACCGCCGCGCCACATATTTCGACGAGGTGGGCGCGCGGATCAAGGAAGAGGCGGCTGGCAGGTATGCCAGCGGTTACACCAAGATGTATGGCAACACCAACGACCCCAAATTCAGCCACATCGAGGGCTACGAGGACCATTATGTTGATTTAATGTTCACCTGGAATAAAAGCCGCAAGCTGACCGGTGTGATCCTCAACCTGGCGTGTCCCTCTCAGGAAACGGAAGGCGACTATTATGTCTCGGCCGATTTCTGGCACGAGGTAAGGACCGAAATCAGGAAACGGCATGGCAAGAATATCCAGGTGCTGCCGCAGTGCGCCCCGGCCGGCGACCAGTCACCCCATCTCATGTGGTACAAAAAAGCTGAGCAGCGGATGCTGGCTTTGCGCGGGATCGACATGCGCCACGAGATCGGCCGGCGGGTGGCCAACGCCGTGGATGAAGTTTTACCAGTGGTCCGCGGGGAGATCATGGAAACGCTTCCCTTCAGGCACATCGTCAAAAAAGTCAGCCTGCCGCGCCGGCTCATTACTGCGGCCGAAGCGGCCGAGGTCAGGAAAGAACTGGCCAAGCTGGAGGCCGAGGAAAAGGCCGCCCCGGTTAAAAACAAGCTCTTCGCCGCCATCGGCCGGTGCAAGCACGCCCTGGAGCGCTACGCGCTCCAGAAAAAGGAGCCGGAGTGCAAGGTGGAGCTGCACGTTCTGCGGCTGGGGGCCACGGCTTTTGCGACCAGCGTTTACGAATTATTCCTGGACTACGGCGTGCGCATCAAGGCGCGCAGCCCGGCGGTGCAGACTTTCCTGGTACAGCTTGCCGGCAAGGGAAAATGCTGTTACCTGCCGACCGAGAAGGCGGTGGCCGGCAAAGGCTACGGCGGCGGGGTGTATGACAACCTGGTCGGCCCGGAAGGCGGGCAGGTGCTGGTGGAGGAGACGCTTAAGGCGCTGAAAGAGCTTTGGCCTGAAATCAAGTGATCGAGACGTATGGTAATCGCACGGCAGTAAAAAAAATGGGTCTTCCGCACAATCTATGGGTAAATCTATTACGGATTCACCACGGAGATAGGACGGAGGCACGGAGAAGCAGAGGTTGCTTGAATTCGATCAGTATAGATTGTACATATAATGATCAGGTGTAGTCTGATCCGAATTCAAGCAATGACTTTCCTTTGGAGCAGGAGGCGAGGCATTGATTATGACCGCAGATGAACTGACCAATAATGTGACGTCTCTCGTCTTACTCAAAAACACAGCCGGTTTTGTCAAATTTTGGGATGGCCAAAGGCCAGGCTCAAATTTGACAAAATCTCCTCCTTGTTTATCCCCGTGTTTCCGTGACTTCCGTGGTTGATTTTATCCATTCAGCAACGGCTAATAATATGGTTACATGACATACAAGAGCATTTAATGATCATAAGATATTAACAATGAATATCTAGCGTGGTTCACGGATTATTAACAACCCACGAATTGTGGGAGGAACTAAAAAATATAAGGACCAAATATGAAAATCGGATTAGCGACTCTGGTCGGAAGCCTTGCCTGCCTGATGGCCGCGGCGGGATGCTGTTCGTTTGTTGCGGGCAAGGATAATGGCGGCAGGAGCAGTATGCGCCTCGCGGTCTCCAATCAAACGGACTACGCGGTCGTCAGGCCGGATAATCCGACCGAGGTTGATGATTATGCCGTTACCACGCTGACCAACTTCCTGTTCCAAAAAACCGGCGCGATGTTCCCCGTCATCAAGCCCGGTCAGGCAACGCCGGCCGGCAAATACATCTTTGTCGGATTGAGCGGCCCCGCGCTGAAGCTGGCGGGCAAAGACCCGCTGGCGTCGCTGAAAGACCAGGAATATGTTGCGCGGAGCTGCGGAGCCGATATTCTCCTCTATGGAAAAGGCATGCACGGCAACCTGTATGCCGTGATGGATTTCATGGAAAATATCCTGGGCTGGCGCTGGTATTCCCCTCCGCTGGTCCATGGCGACGCGCAGCAGAGAGCGTCCGAGCGCGGCGTTCCCGTTTTTACCGTTGAGCCCAACCTGGCCATAAAGCCGTTTTCCCGGCAAGGCGGATTTTCATTCGCCTGCCGCATGCCCATCCAGGGGTACCTGTTTGATTATAATATCCAGAATGGGATGACCCAGTTCCATGACCTGGACGCCCACGCAAAGGTATTTTCACTGAAAGTGATGCCCATGGGCGGTCATACTCTTTTCGGATACATTCCCCCTTCGCCCCAGGCCCAGCCGTGGACGAATTTATTCGGCTGGTTGCCCAGGAAGGATTATTTTACGAACAACCCGGACTTTTTCGGCATGAGCCCGCAGGGAAAGCGGGACCTCCAGCACCAGCTTTGCTTCAGCAATCCCGACCTGCGCCAGGAGCTCACCAAAAACGTCCTGGAGCATATCCGCCTCCTCAAGGCGGAGGGGCTTGAGCGGCTGCTCATTAATGTGAGCGCGATGGATACCCCGCCCGAGTTTTGTTGCTGCCCCGGATGCCGGAAATTGAAGGAGAAATACAGTGTCCCGGGCGGCCCCTTTTATGATTATATGTTCGAGCTGTGCGCTCTCGTGAAGGAAAAACACCCGGACACTATGCTCCACACCATCGCCTATCGCCTGAGCCAGACGCAGAAGCCGCCCGTAATGCCGGAAGGCCAGGCTTTCCCTGACAACCTCGTTATCCAGTTTGCCGATGTCCAGGACAACACCGACGCGGACTGGAACAGCCCGCAGAACCGCCCCAGCTACGAGGACCTGCTGTCGTGGGGCAAGCTCACGCCGCATGTTTGGGTTTGGTATTATCCCAACACCTATGCTGATGGTGGCCGTATGCCGAACGGCAACATCAACCGGCTGGTTACGGATATCCGGCTCATGAAAAAGGCGGGCGTGGAAGGCGTCATGCTCGAGCATGACACCTTTGATGTCTACACCGGCCATAATTTCACCCAGCTCCAGCGTTTCATATTTACGAAGCTGTTGAAGGATGTGGAGAGTGACGTCCCCGCGCTGATCCGCGAATTCACCGATTACCAGTATGGCCCCGCCGCTTCGCTGGCGCGGAAATACCTTGAGGAGCTTGAAGAGGCACAGAAAAAAGCAAGTCATGACACTTCCTTTTCCGCGGGCAGGAGCCTTGAACGCGTCATGACGGGAATAACCCCCAGGATGCTGCGGGACTGGCAGAATGGTTTTGACCGGATGGAAGCTGATACCGCAAACGACGCGCGCTGCCGGGACAATGTGCACCGGCTGCGGCACACGCTGGATTTTGCCACCCTGAAGCACTGGAACGACCTGGCCAAGGCGTATCCGGATTATTTTGCCGACTATCGCGCGGTAACAAACCGGCTTGGCAAAGTTCTTCACTGGGACAAGCCCGCCCTGGAGGACTGGGAAGCGCTTATCAAGGCCGGCGGTGTTGAAAAGCCTTTGCCGGCGCCGTTTGACGGCATGGATAAGGCCCTTATCCGGCGCTATGTGCCGGAGCGGAAAGGGGGCCTGCCGAAGATTGTCATGGACCCCGACGCGGCCTTCGGTTATGCATCGGTTGTGGATGCGCCGAACAAGCCCTTCACTTTCGGCTTTTACCAGAATGACGCCCAAAAACCGGGCCCGGTGTGCACCCTGAATCCGGATGATATCCAGCGCGGTGGCTATCGCCTTTACAAGCTGGGCGA
>JBAYWJ010000328.1:0-4357 GCA_041674125.1 Kiritimatiellia bacterium | reverse complement strand
ATTGCGATATTGCCGTGGTGGCGGTTGGCTCCGACATGCAGAGCAGCGTGCTGACCACGCTCATGCTCAAGGATATGAAAGTGGCCTGCGTGATCGCCAAGGCGGTGGGTGATGTCCACGGGAAAGTGCTGCAGAAGGTCGGCGCGGACCGCGTGGTCTATCCCGACCGCGACGTGGCCGCGCGCCTTGCCCGGTCGCTGGTTTCCCCGTCGGTGCTGGATTACGTCGAGGTGGCCGAGGGGATCAGCGTCATCGAGGTGGCCGCCCCGATGGCCTTTATCGGAAGGACTTTGGGCGAGTTGCAGATACGTAAAAAATACGGGGTGACCGTGCTGGTGCTCAGGCGCGCCCCGCAGGAAGGCGAAGCGGCTCAGGAAACCATTGTCAGCCCCGATGCAGACGATACCGTCCAGCTGGGAGACACGATCGTTATTTTCGGCCTCGACGAAAAGCTGCGCCGTCTCGAGCAGGAAATCAGGTAGGAAAAATCTTGAAATCCGCCATGAAATATTCGGCCGCCGGCCTGATGCCGGTTTTGTGCGCGGCGTGGTGCCTCTGCGGCTGCGAGGGCGGAGGGTTCGACCACACCCCGCCGGCCGGGCAGGGCACGATGATCGTGGACAACAGGACTTTTGACACACTCCTGGTCTACATTAACGGCCGCCAGGTTTTCGAGGCGGACGACTACGACCATGAGCTGCTGGACCTGGCTCCGGGGGTTTACCGCGTGGTCATCGACCAGAAACACGGCTACCATTCATATTCGGCAGACATGGATATCCTCGAAGGGCAGCTGACGGTCCTCGAGGTCAAAGGCTACTATTCAACCCGCGAGTACGACGTGCGCACTTACTACGACTGACCCGGCCGCTACTTGATGGTGGTGCGCGTGGCCTTGAGCAGGTAATTCCAGAGGTCTTCCGGGGTCTGGGAGTTGATGAGCTTTTCCCGCGTTTCCTTCTTCAGGAACGATTGCGCCAGCCCGGCGAGCAGCCGCGAGTAAAACACGCTGGCGGCGGTCGGGATCACGATGAAGAATATGATGTGGCTCAAGGCCCGGTCGGCGGGGTCGAATTTTATCCCCTTGCGGCTGATGCCCAGCGCCAGCGTCAGGCCCCCTCCTTCGACGCCGCGCGCATGGGGGAACGCCAGCCCGTTGTCCACGGCCGTGGGAATGATAGCCTCGCGCTTCAGGGCCTCATCGAGCAGCTTGGCGCCGTTATCCACGAAGCCTTCCTTGACCAGCTTGCCGGCCAGCTCGGCGATGACGTTGTCGCGCTCGGTCGCCCGCAGTGCGGGAATCATAAGCTCCTGGGATGAAAAACGCGCGATGCCGGTACGGCGCGGGGTGAAGCGGCCGCCCATTTTTTTGCTTACCCGGCGCGGGAGGAAGTTCTGGTAGAAAAGGATCCTGGCGCAGTTGGGGCACTGCTGAAGTTTTTCACCGGCCTTCACGGCGTGCACGAGGCTGATGGGCAGGATAAGCCCGCAGCCTGTGCAGACATTGTTCGAAATCGGGACGATTACCAGCAGGTCTTTCTTTTCGATTTTCTGGAAGAGCTGGTGCGTTTCCGGGGGCAGGCTCGAACGCAGTTTCTGGATGGCCTCGTCGAGGCTGGCCAGGCGCGAGAGTGAAGTAACCGCTTCCTGTTCGGCGCGCGCCAGGAGCAGGTCCTGGAGCTGCACGAGCATGTTGATTACAGGGTGCATGTTTGCGTGGTTTGCGTTTGTTGTGTCGATCATGGCGTTTATTGTTATTTGTATGTGTGTATTGTTTATTATTATTTTTTAAAAAATGATCATTTCAGCGCCTGAACGCATGGAGCCGGACCAAGTTGCTGATTTGGTGGCGACGCGGGGAGTCGAACCCCGGACCTAAGGCTTATGAGTCCTCCGCTCTACCAGCTGAGCTACATCGCCGAATGTTTTTTCACAATATCTTAAGAATGCAAAATGTCAAGCGGTCTCGATAAATATTTTAAGCCGAATTTGCCGGCAAAGCCCGGAGGGTAACCGCTCAAAACCATGGCGTAGGCATTGTGGTTATGGATGCTTTCCAGGCTTTCACTTTCGACTTTGAACCAGTAAATTCTTTTTTCCCTGGCGAGTTTTGCGGCCACGGCCCGCGAGATGTCCTCTACAAAACGCGGCCTGCGGTAGGCCCGCTCGGTGATGTGCTTTTCATCCTCGCGCTTCAGGAGCGAATAAAGGCTGGAGCTGGCTTCCGCCTCGGCCAGGGCGATCAGCTCCTCTATCCACACCAGCTCGCGGCAGCGGACCTGGATGGTTAGGATGGCGCGCTGGTTGTGTGCGTTGCGCCGGCTGATTGCTTTTGAACAGGGGCACAGGGTGGAAACGGGCACCTTGATTTCCAGCACGAGGTCCAGCTTGGGATGGCGCGCCATTCTGTCGTAGCGGGCCAGGAAGGCGCAGTCGTAATTCATGAGCGAGCGCGCGCCGGAAACAGGGGCGCGCTTTTCCACGAAATATGGGAAACGTACCTCAAGGTGGGCGGTCGTGGAATCGAAGCGCCTGGTCATTGTCTGCAGTATGGCGCCAATCGTGCGCAGCGACACGTTGCCGTGCGACTCGTTCAGGACCTCGACGAAGCGCGACATGTGCGTTCCCTTGAAGCGGTGGGGCAGGTCGACATACATGCAGACGTTCGCCACGGTGTGCTGGACCTTGTTCTCGCGGTCAAGCACCGAGATGGGATACTTCAGATCCTTGATTCCGGCCTTGTGTATGTGGATCTTTCGGCGGTCGCGGCGGTTCTGGACGTCCTTAAGCATGCCTTTGGATAGCACACTTGCAACCGGGCGGCAAGTTAATTCGCAGCCTTCGTCCCGGAGGGTTGCCGGGAAACATCCCGGGCCGGAGCGGGTTCGCCGGCTGCTCGCTTGAAGACCGCTTCCTCCTGGAACAGCTCCGGGTTCTCCCTGCTGTCCTTGATGGCCTTTTCCAGCGCGCCGGGCGATGAAATTTCTTTTTTGACAACATCGCTATTCATCATCCTGATCCGGAGCGTGTCGCCCTCGATTTTGAAGGAGGCATACTGGTAGGTCCGGTTGTTTTCCGGCAGCTTGGCCCGCGCCGTCCCGATCCAGTTCAGCTGGGCCAGCGTCATGCCCGCACCCTGCCAGAGGCAGGCCCGGGCGAACATGGCGTCTTTGGCGCCGGCCGGATACGCGACCAGGTACTCGTTCGCCCCCAGCGGCAAAACAAGCAGTTCTTCCCCCTGTCCGGATTCCTTCTGACTTTGCCACAGCCCGATCGCCTGGCGGTTGATGGGAAGGGAGGGCTCGCTTACAAGAGGCACCGTGTATTCGCAGCCGGCCAGCAGGGCGCAGGCCAGCCAAAGCGCATTTTTTTGCATATTTTCCTCCGGTTACATTGCAGAACCATGTTCGCGAATATTATGCCGGGCTAATGCATCAATTATCCTGCAAGTGAACAAAAAAGCAAGAAAGGATTTGGGCCCAGGCTCAGGCCGAGATCCAGACCGGGCTCGACCAGGCCTGGGCTCCGGAAGAGCAGGTAATGCGGATATAATAGTAGATGAAGGCGCCGCGGGACGGCGCACAGATCTTGATTTCATCAAGGTTAGCGCGGTCTTCATAATAAAATTCGGCCTGCCAATGGTGCGGGGCGGCAGAATGGATGGTCCGGCCATTGCGAACCAGATCGATGCGGGCTATGTCGGATTTGGCAGCTGCCAGCAATTTTATTGCCGGCGGCGTCTTGAGATGACGGAAGCTTGTCTCTTCCCCGAAAGCGCACCCGGCTATTGAGCCGAGCAAAATGATCCTTTCGAGGCTGGCGGCGTAGCAGCGCCGTGAACGGATGCCGTCAAACACATCCCGGCGCGAAAGTTTCCGGCAGAAAACGGCTGTAAGGCCCGGCAGCCGGTCGATGTGGCCGGGCTCATCGCCGCCGCCGGAGGGCATCGTGGCGTGGCTGTCAGTCCCGGCGATGAAACCAAACCGCAGGCCGCGTTTCAGCAGATCGGCGGCGTAGCTGGGGCCGGGATGGATTTCCTTCAGCGGGTTGGGATTGCCCCGGTATTCCGACGTGCCCCACTTGGAGTGGATTTCCATCACCGGCATGGCGCGCGGGCCGGGATAAATTTTGTCTGGAATTTCGCCGTGCTTGCCCGTGCGCGTGGTGTGATGGGGAACCAGGAAGAATTCATCCCTCGGCAATTTACCGGATAGTACGCGGGCAAGAGTGCCCGTGTGACCATTTTTAAAATGATCCACAAACAGGTCCGCGAAGCGGGCCATGTAAACGTTGTTGTCGCCGCCCGCGCCGCCCTTGAGCGAGGCCTCATAGGCCGGCAGGGTGGCAAACCCGGGCT
>JBAYWJ010000327.1:0-4359 GCA_041674125.1 Kiritimatiellia bacterium | reverse complement strand
TGAGCTTTATTAAAAATGAAAACCGTTATTGACAAGACTTCGGTCCTGATGGAGGCCATGCCCTACATCCGGCTTTTCCGCGGCCGGGCCGTGGTGATCAAGTTCGGCGGCAGCGCCATGGAAAACCCGGAAAACAGCAGGAGCATTCTGGCCGATATCGCCTTCATGGAATGCGTCGGCATACGGCCGGTCGTGGTCCACGGCGGCGGGAAGGCCATTTCGCGCAAAATGACCGAGGCCGGCCTCAAGCCGACTTTCATCAACGGGCTGCGCGTGACCGACAGCGCCTCCATCGCGGTGGTGGAGCGGGTTTTAAACCACGAGGTCAACGTGGAGATCGTTGAAACCCTCATCGCCAACGGCGCGCGCGCCGCGGGCCTGCAGGGGCCGGGCATGATCCGGGCCGAAAAGATCAGGGCGCGCGACGGCAAAACCGGCCGCGAAATTGATTACGGCCTGGTCGGCAAGGTGTCCGGGGTAGATACCGCCCAGGTCAAGGCCTGCCTGGAGGCAGACATAATCCCGGTCATTACCCCGCTCGGGCGGGGTGAGGACAACCTCATTTACAACATCAACGCCGACGATTCCGCCACGGCGGTCGCGGTGGCGATCAACGCCGCCAAGCTTGTTTTTCTTTCGGACGTGCCCGGGGTCATGAAGGATCCGAAAGACCCGGATTCGGTCATTTCCTCCCTGAAGCGCTCGGAGATCGAGCGCCTCATCGCCGACGGCACCATTCACGCCGGCATGGTCCCGAAGATCCAGGGGGCGCTCTCGGCCATCGCCGCCGGCGTAAAGAAGGTCCACATCATTGACGGCCACGTGCTCCACTCTCTGCTGCTGGAAATATTCACGGATAAGGGAATCGGAACGGAGATAATTAATGACAACTAAAACTGCGGAAGTGCAAGCGTTGTTTGAACAGTATGTGATACCGTGTTACGCGCGCAAGCCGGTGGTCCTGGTGCGCGGGCGAGGCACGAAAATCTGGGACGCCGACGGCAAGGTCTACCTCGATTTCCTCGCCGGCATCGCGGTCAACAGCCTCGGCCACTGCCACCCCGCGGTCAACGAGGCGGTGCAAAAGCAGTGCGAACAGCTCAACCACGTCTCCAACCTTTATTACCACGAAAACCAGGGACTGCTGGCGCGGGAGCTCTCCGCGCTTTTCCCGGGCGGGAAATGCTTTTTCTGCAACTCCGGCGCCGAGGCCAACGAGGCCCTCATCAAGCTCGCGCGCCTTTGGGGGCACGACCAGAGGCGCTTCGAAATCATCACCATGCGCAACTCGTTCCACGGCCGGACCCTGGCAACGCTCACCGCCACCGGGCAGGACAAGGTCCAGAAGGGGTTCGAGCCGCTGCCTTCCGGGTTCGTCTATGCAGATTTCAACAACCTCGACTCGGTCAAGTCGGCCGTGAGCGAAAAGACCGCCGCGGTTCTCGTGGAGGCCGTCCAGGGCGAGGGCGGCGTGGTGCCGGCCGAAAAAGATTTTCTCCAGGGCCTGCGCAAACTCTGCGACGAAAAAGGCATCCTGCTCCTCTTTGACGAAGTCCAGTGCGGCATGGGCCGGACCGGGGCGTGGTTCGGCTTCCAGAATTACGGCGTGGAGCCGGACGCGTTTTCGCTGGCGAAGGCCCTGGCCGGCGGCTTCCCGATGGGGGCGATCGTAACTTCCCGGAAGACGGCCGATGTGTTCCAGGCGGGGAAACACGCCTCGACCTTCGGTGGCGGCGCCGTGATCTGTGCCGCGGCCCTGGCGACGATCAAGGCCATCCGCGAGGAAAACCTGCTGCAGAACGCGCGCGACATGGGCGCGCGCTTCATGAAAGGCCTCGAGGCGCTTGCCGGCAAATACTCCCACCTCAAGTCCGTCCGCGGGGCCGGGCTGATGATAGGGCTGGTGCTCGATGTTCCGGCCAAAGAGCTCGAGTCCAGGCTGATGGATATCGGCCTGCTCTCCATTGCCACCGGTGAGAAGGTCCTGCGGTTTCTGCCGCCCCTGAACGTAAAGGCCGGCGAGATTGACGAGGCCCTGGACATGATTGACGAAGTCTGCGCCGATTGGCACGGGACCGGGGAAAAAGAAGAGCCGGCCGCGGAAGGCTGAAGAAGGAGAAAGGCGGAAGGAAGATAGGATATTGAGAATGGGATGTCCTTTCAGCCTTTTCAGCGCTTCTGTCATTCCCGGCTTTCCGCCTCGGGTGGATATGCCTGAGGCGGAAAAGCGGGAATCCAGGATTAAATTAATATCTGGATTCCCGCTTGCGTGGGAATGACAGAAAAAAGATGGCAAGATAAATCAATGACAGTTCTAAGATCGCCCCGGGAGCGCCATGGTTAACATCAAAGTGACCGATTTGCCGGCTTCCGCCATCCTGCGGGCGGCCAGGAAATATCCCACGCCTTTCTTCCTTTATTCGGAGAATAAGATCCGCGCCAACTGCCGCGCGTTCAAGGGTGCGTTCCGTGCGTTTTTCCCCTCGTTTGAACCGCTCTACGCCGTAAAGGCCAACAACAACCCGCGCCTCCTCAAGGTCATTTTTGAGGAAGGCTTCGGGGCTGACGCCTCGAGCGAGGCCGAGGCCTGGATCGTCAGGAAGCTGGGCGCAAGGGGAATGTATACCGGGAACTACACTTCCGCGGCCGAGTTCCGCTTCGTCGTCCGCACCGGCGCGTTCCTCCTGAATTTGGATGACATCACCATGCTCGACACCATCAGGAAGATCGGCGTTCCGGAATTCCTTTCATTCCGCGTCAACCCGGGCTTCGGCCGCGGCAGCATGAAGAGCCTGCGCCTGGCCGGGCCGGACGCGAAATACGGCGTGCCGGCGGAGAAAATCGTTGAGGCCTACCGCCGCGCCCGGGCGCTGGGAGTGAAGAGGTTCGGCATCCATGCCATGACCGGCAGCAACGTCATGGATGAAAACTATTTTGAAGCGGTGGCGGAGGTGCTTCTTGAAATCGCGGGTAAAATCAGGGACAAGCTCGGCATCGCCATGGAGCGCCTCAACATCGGCGGCGGCTTCGGCGTCCCTTACCGCCCGGAGGAAAGGAGCCTGGATCTTGCGCGCGCCGCCGCGGGCGTGCGCCGGGCCTTCGACCGCCAGTGCGCCCGGTTCAATATGCCTGAGCCTGTGCTCATGGCCGAGCCGGGGCGCTTTATCATGGCCGACACGGCCTGGCTGGTCGGGCGGGTGAACGTGGTCAAGGAAAGCTACAAGAAATTCGCCGGCATTGACGCCGGCATGAACGACCTTCCGCGGCCGGCGGTATACGACGCCTACCACCACGTGACGGTGGTCGGCAGGAGTCTTTCCGGCAGGAAAGAAAAGGTCAACATCGTCGGCAGGCTCTGCGAAAACAACGACCAGTTCGCGAAAGACCGTCTCCTGCCGCCCGTTCGGGTGGGGGATTTGATAGCAATCCATAACGCGGGCGCGCACGCCTACGCGATGGGGCACAACTACAACACCCGCCTGCGCAGCGCCGAATACCTCCTGGCCGCCGACGGCAAAATCAGTAAAATCAGGCGCGCCGAGTCCATCGCCGATATCTTCGGCACGGTTGTCTGAATGCCGCGCGCAACAGCCTCATGCCGGCCCTGGTATTCCCTCAGTCTCAAGGGTGGAACATCAACGCTGTCATTCCCGCGAAAGCGGGAATCCGGCGTCAGTATTGAATAATTCTGGATTCCCGATCAGGTCGGGAATGACATCACCCCTTAAGACTGAGGCATTCCCGGCCCTGCAATTATTTGCCTGCTGCTCCTTGTCGTTATTTCCGCCCGGTGACAATTTGTTCCAGCCGGCGGAAGCGCGGCAGGAGGGCGGTATAAATTTTGTGATTAGCCGGGTTGGGCTTTGCCTGCAATTGAGGCTTTTCCGCCGGGCCGGCGGCCTCGCTGAACGGTAAAAATTTTCCCGCTTCCAGGCAGCGCCAGCCGTGCAGGGCGCGCAAGGCCGCGCCGAGCGCGGCCGAGTTCTGCCGGTCAATGGTGCAGACCTTGCGCCCGAAGACGTCGGCCATGACTTGCAGCAGGCCGCGGTTGACCGAGGCCCCGCCGGTGGCAATGATTGTTTCCGGCGCCAGGCCGATGTTGCCGCAGTGCAGGCGCATCGACATGAACTGGCTTTCGATGACCGCGCGGGCATGCTGCCCGGGGTTGGCGGCGCAGGCCGCGTTTGTATTTTTTTGATTGAAAAGGTATGTGCCGGTTTTAAGCACCGCCGGGGTGATCTCCGGTTCCCTGAAATAAAACCCTGTCAGGCCGCTGTTGCCGGGCGGCGTTGCGGAGAGCATCGCGTTGAAAGCTTCCCAGGAGCCGCGCGCGTATTTGTCGCGGATATATTCGCGGGT
>JBAYWJ010000326.1:0-4375 GCA_041674125.1 Kiritimatiellia bacterium | reverse complement strand
TGCCGTTTTGCTGGTCAAGGGTTTGATAAAATGAAATGCCATGCCGGAAATTGTTAAAATATGCCCGGAAAAAACGGGGCAAGATGTCCCCGCGTCTTTCTGTGACGTTTTTCGCCGGAAGGTTGAAGAACGTTGCGGATTATTCACGGCCGGCAGGGACGCCCGCCCGCCGGTCATCGCCTTGGGTATCCGGACCGGCATAGGGGAAGAAGGATTCAGGATAGAGGATGGCTGCGAGGGTGAAGTCAGGATTGCCGGCAATGATCTGCGCGGCTGTTTTTATGGCATGGGTAAAGTTCTGCGCGATGCCCGGTACGAAGAAGGCCGTTTCATGCCCGGCAAATGGAGAGGCGTTTCGGTGCCGGAAAAGAAAGTTCGCGGCATCTACCTTGCCACCCACTTTCATAATTATTTCCATGATGCCCCCATGGCAGATGTCGAGAGGTATATTGAGGACCTTGCCCTGTGGGGATTCAATCATCTGCTGGTCTGGTTCGATCGCCATCATTATCATGGTATAAATGATCCGGCCGCCCGGGAAATGATCGTCAGGCTGCGTGAGCTTCTTAAGGCCGGTAAAAAAATCGGGATGAAAGTCGGCCTAACGGCGCTTGCCAATGAAGGCTATGCAGACAGCCCGGCGCATCTCCGGGCCGATGGCAACACCGGCCGGGCCCATTACGGCGTTGAATTGTGCCCATCCAAGCCTGTGGCAACCGCGCTCATGTTGCGCGAGTTTGAAGAAGAATTTGACGCATTTTCTGATGTTCACCCCGACTTTCTTTGCCTGTGGCCTTACGACCAGGGCGGATGCGCCTGCCCCGCGTGCAAACCCTGGGGGTGCAACGGATACCTGAGGATTAGCGAGCAGGTTGCCTGGCTTTTCAAAAAACGGTTCCCGTCCGGGAAGGTGATATTGTCCACCTGGCTTTTCGATTGTCCTTATAAAACAAACGATGAATGGGAGGGGTTGTCGCGGGCATTTATTAAAAAACCCGACTGGGTTGACTATCTCCTCGCGGATTCGCATGATAATTTCCCGGAATATCCCCTCGTCCATGGGGCGCCCGGCGGACTTCCGATTATCAATTTCCCTGAAATCAGCATGTGGAAAATGACACCCTGGGGCGGGTTCGGCGCCAATCCGTTGCCCTTGCGCTTCCAGGGATTTTGGGACGAGGTGAAGTCAGTTTCCGCGGGAGGTTTCCCATACCTGGAGGGAATCTTTGCCGACATCAACCAGGTTTTATACGGCGCGATGTATTGGTCGAAGGACAGGCCGGCCTCCGATGCGCTCAGGGAATACATTTCTTTTGAATATTCCCCGGATGTTGTCGAGGATGTCCTCAGGGCCATTGCTATCCTGGAGCGGAACCACGGCTATTCCTGGCTGCATGACCGCCGGACCGGTAAAGTGCGCGGATTGCTTAAAAACAGAACCGGGACGGAGGAAGCCATCGCGCTCATGTCGGCTGCTGACAGGCGTCTTCCGGACTGCATGAGAACGAGCTGGCGCTGGCGCATATTATGCCTGAGGGCCTTGCTTGACGATGAATTAAGCCGCAACCAGGAGGTTAAAACGAATCGATGCGAGGAAGCGCTTGAGGAACTGACCCGCATCTATCACGCTGAAAAGGCCGAGTTCCTGGTCCAGCCGCCATCGCGGAAAAACCTGGAATCAAGCGGGTATGAGCCGAAGTGGTTCCACCGGGAATAATCACTCCCTGTAATCCGATTCGCCGGTCGATTGATTATGATTATACTGTCGCCATCTGGTAAGAGAATTCGGCCACGTCTGTCTGTTTTTTTCGCATGCTCGATAGTCATGCTTGCCACATGTCCGGCCTCGTCAAGTTCAATAAGCACGTCCTCATTCAAATCTCGCGAGTCAACGATCTTGTTCTCGCTGAAATTTACAAGCAGAGTGTCCGTATCCGGAAAATATTTTACTTTCATGTTTTGTCTCCCCGAAAAGATCTGTCAAAAAAAGCATTATGCAGTGGCGTGGGAGAGGGGAGCTGCTACTCGTTTCTCCGGCTCAATGGAAAAGGATCTGTATGTGTTGCCGAAGGCAGGAGGGGGATCGTCTTCGGAAATCCTCCCGATTCAAATGCCAAGCCTTGCGACCAAGCGACGGTGCCAAGTGGTGCGACCACTTTATGCGTTTCACCCTTTGAGTCCACCAGAAGGACTTCCAGTTGAGCGTTGATTTTCTCGCCTTTCGGCCATCGGTCATGGAATTCATTATATATGCGCTGGCCATATCGCATCTGTAGCGCCCGCATTTCCTGAGTGGGTAGTAGGAGAGCTTCTTTTCGGTCCCACGGCCAATATAAATGCGTGTCTGTGTTGGTCCCATGCGAGAAAATCAGAGTGCAGTCTGTTACTGTGCACTGTTTATTACCACTGTTCAATAAGACCGATTCAACAATCCAATATGCATTGGTTGGTTGCGGGTCCCGAACTCCGAAGTCGAGAATCGTCATTGAGGCATTTTCTGACCAGCGTAGATGGATCCAATAGGTATTGAATGCTGCCAGAAGAAACCCAAATACTGCGATCATTAGTGTGGTATGATCCCGCCAAAGTGGCCTCGAAGGCGGAGCGAGCGTCAGAGCATCTTGCTGTATTCTCAATTTCCTACCCATATCCTTGTCCGATTGTATTCGTTAAGCCCAACGCCAAGGGTCATCGGCGGTGCGGAACGCGATGTGCGCTGGCCCCCTTGGTTCGATACTCTGCCTTCTTCTCGAATACCAATAGCGGTTGTTTGTCCTCGAATCCCGCCGCAGTCGTGAGGAATCTCCGTGCTTCCGCGACCCTGTTCACATGCTCGGCTACTCGCTTAAGGTCAATCCGGTTTAGGACATCAATCGTGATGGGGCGTTTGGCGTCGAAGAATACGAGAGATCGAAGGAATCGTTGGCAAACGTCTGAATTCAGAAGCTCGCACACGAAGCGGGCTTCTTTCTGTGATGCACACGGGATGAAGTAGCAGGTATCGTCCAGTACGACAGGTTTCCTGTCATGCTCCCCCACGACATCAAACCTGCAATTCTTGTACAGACCCGATATGGCAACCTTCCAAGGCGAGAACGTGTAGTCGCCCACCCCGAAAATAGCAAAACGGGGCCTTTTCTGATAAATGATGCTTCGCCTCTGGTCGAGTGCGTCCGCGTGCGACGTCAGATATGCCCATGTCTTCGGGGCTATCTTCTTCACCTCAGCCGTGTCGTCTGATGGCTTTCTCTGAGTGACAAGGACAAATCTGTCGGGCGTCATGCGACCGTTAGCGATGTCGGAAGACTTTAAGAGCGGAAACAGATATGTCGGTTCTAGGCGGCATTCCTCGTTTCGCCCATTAATGAAATGCCCATTCTCAAGCTTGAACTCCATGACGCCTGCCGCGTCATGCTTAACGCCAGAACGCCAAGTGTAGTAAGGTATGCCGTCAATATCACGCAGTCGCCCGTATTCGTCGATGTCGGCGACCAGTTCCTTGCCCGCAAGACCAATGGTCGCAATCCTTCCACTGAAGGAGAGTTCCGGATAGACGCAGGCGGTGGCAATAGATTCCAGCATCCCCGTATGCACGATGAAAAGACAAGCATCGACCGATGCCCCAAAGTGTTTTTTTGCGTCAATCAAATGGAGAGAACAGCGACCAACGTTCAGCCTGTTTAGCCATACATGACGCAACGCCTTGCGCGCAACGCCTGTCTTACAGAGCATAGCCACGCAACCGGTTCGCCGGTGCAAGGCTTCTAGGAGCCTGATCAACATCCACTCCGAGATATCAAAATTGGCCTTTCCTGTCTTGGCGGCAAAACCATTATGGCCTTGAAAATTCGTTTTTTCCGGGAGGTTGGCACTTCCGAGCAAACCAAGGGCGGAATTTGTGACCCACGGGGGGTTGCCGATGACAAGAACGGTTCCTCCCAGCGAAGCAAAAAACTCTACCCAATCGACTTGGAAGAAATCGCGGCATTCAAGGTGGACTTTCCGCCAGCCATGTCGAGCAGCAGTGTCTTCAGCCTCACGCACATATTGAGGATTGATGTCAAAACCGTAAACAGTCTTTGACCTTGGGAACGCGGTAATCGCCGCATTTATGAAACTGCCTCGACCGCACGTCGGTTCAACAACGGCGTCGGCTACCTCGCCGCTGTCCCGGAGAAAGTCGGCAATCTCACAGGCGAGATCCGACGGGGTCTGAAAATCCCCGAATTCAATTTTGTTCGTCGCTATCATTAAACAACTCGGTTAACGCCAGTGACTTTACCGGCATGTTCGATCACGCGGCTGTATTGAAGCCGCCACTGAAGGGCATTGGAGATCGTGAGATACCCGACATCTGGTCTTTTCTTCAAGATTT
>JBAYWJ010000325.1:0-4387 GCA_041674125.1 Kiritimatiellia bacterium | reverse complement strand
CGGCTCGGTGGCCGGACCGCACCCATACCCGCTCATGGTGCGCGATTTTCAGAGCGTCATCGGTGCGGAAACGCGCCGGCAAATGCTTGCCCGGGCCGGGCACCTGCCCGACATGGTCATCGCCTGCGTGGGAGGCGGCAGCAACTCGGCCGGGATTTTCGCGGCATTCATAAAGACGCCGGCAGTTAAATTGATCGGAGTGGAAGCGGCCGGGTGCGGAATAAGCTCCGGAAAACACGCCGCCAGCATATGCGCCGGGAAAATCGGAATTTTGCACGGCAGCAAAAGCTACCTCCTGCAGGATGAATACGGGCAGGTGTTGAACGCCCACTCAGTCAGCGCGGGACTGGATTACCCGGGCGTCGGCCCGGAACACTCCTACTGGGCGGATTCCAAAAGGGTTGAATATTGCTCAATTACCGACCGCGAAGCGCTGGCGGCTTTCATGGACTTGACCCGCCTTGAGGGCATTTTGCCGGCTCTGGAATCTTGCCATGCCATCGCCGAGGCCGGGAAAAGGGCAAGGAAGCTGGGCAAGAACAAGAGCATCGTCGTCAACCTTTCCGGGCGCGGCGACAAGGATCTTGACCATATTTTAGCGTACCATGGTTCAAAGTTCTGAGTTAATGAAATCTTAATCTGGGAACTTAATAACCTGATATATAGACATGAACCGCATTACGGCAAAATTTGAAGAGTTAAAGCAGCAGGGCAAAAAGGCGCTGGTGGGATACCTGACCGCCGGCGACCCCACCCTGACGGTTTCGACCGGAAACATGCGCGCGGCCCTGGCCAACGGTGTTGACATCCTCGAGATCGGCGTGCCGTTTTCCGACCCCACCGCCGACGGCCCCACCATCCAGGCCGCCGGGCAGCGCGCCCTCAAGGCCGGAACCAACCTGAAAAGCATCCTGAAAATCGCGGCCCGTCTCCGCCGCTCTTTTGACAATCCGATGATCCTTTTCAGCTACGTCAACCCGCTGTTTGCCTACGGCTACAAAAAATTATGCGCCGATGCCGCCAGGAGCGGCATTGACGGACTGCTCGTGGTGGACCTGCCCTTCGAGGAAGCCGAGGAGCTCAGGAAGCATATGCGCGCCAACGGCCTTACCTTCATCCAGCTCATCGCCCCGACGACCTCGCCGCAGCGCGCGCTGAAGCTCCTGGCCGAGGCAGATGGTTTCGTGTATTACATTATGGTTAAAGGCGTTACCGGCCGGCGCACAAAGATCACTGCCGGCGCGGGGGCGCACCTTGAAAAACTCCGCTCTTTCACCAGCGTCCCCATCGCCGCCGGCTTCGGAATCAGCAATGCCTCCCAGGCCCGCGCGGCGGCAAGGCACGCCGACGCAATAGTGGTCGGAAGCGCGCTGGTAGAGGCGGCGCGAAAAGGCCGGCTCAAACCTTTCGTGCGCACCCTCGCCCAGGCCCTGCACTGAAGGTGCTTTTTGCCGCGCTGCCGCCGGCAGCGGAGCCAACTGCGCCGCAAAAATATCACGAACATATCTCTATATCCGCTCTTGCCATTTAAAATACGATTTTGTAGATTCGCGGAATTCAGGCCGGGTTCCGCTGCGATGCCCGGCCGGAACCCGTGTTGAAAAGATAATGACCATAAAAGTATCCAAGTTCGGCGGAACCTCCCTGGCCACGCGCGCCCAGGTGGAAAAGTGCCTGGACATCATGCTTGCCGACAAGTCCAGGAAATTCATGGTGGTATCTGCCCCCGGCGCGCGCTGCAAGGGCGACCCTAAAATCACCGACCTGCTCATCCTGGCCGCCGGGGAATTCAAGGATGCCGGTAAATCCGCCGCGGCCGGAAGCGTGATTTCACGCTTCTCAGAAATCATGCCGGAAAACCCGGACCTGTCCGCCCGGCTTGGTGAAGAACTGAGGGCGCGCCTGGCCCAGACCGGCGCGGATAATTACGTGGAATCCCTGAAGGCCTTCGGGGAATATGCCTCGGCGCGGGCCATCACCGCCATACTTCAGGCCAGGGGCGTCCGCGCCGGGTTTATTGATCCCATGGCCCTGGGCTTTGTGATCATCGGCAACGAGCACAGCGCCAAGCCCGACCCGAAATGTTACCGCAAGATCAGCCGCAACCTCAAAGCCTTCAACAAGCTGGATATCGCGGTCATTCCAGGATTTTACGGCGCCGACAAATCCGGGCGGCTGGTCACACTCCCCCGCGGCGGAAGCGACATCAGCGGCGCCGTGATCGCCCGCGCGGCAGGGGCGGGCTTTTACGAAAACTGGACGGACGAGGACGGCCTGCGGCGGGCCGACCCGAGGATCGTCGGCCATGCCGCCACCATTCCCGAAATGACTTACGACGAGGCGCGCGAGCTGGCCTACATGGGCTTCAAGCTCCAGGACGCCTGCTTCGCCCCCATCAAGGGCAACAACATCGTCCTGCAGGTCAGGAACACCAATAACCCCGATCATCCCGGCACGCGGATCGTGGACACGCGCGAAGCGGCCCCGGAAGAGCGTATCGCGGGCATCGCCTGCGAGCAGAATTTTGTCTCGATCGGAATGCGGAAAATGTACATTGACGAGGAAGTCGGATTCGGCCGGAAGATGCTGAGCGTTTCGGAAAAGATGAACCTGCCTTACGAGCACACCCTGGACGGCGTCGACAGCGTCTCGCTGGTGCTGGCCAGGAAATATCTCAAGGACAAGAACGCGCTTGACGAGGTCGTTGCAAAGCTCAAAAAGGCCTGCCGGCCGGAGCAGATGATGTTCCGCGACCTTGCCCTCGTTTCCGTGGCCGGCATCGGAATGAAGAACCATTTTGACGTGCACGCCCGCACCTTTGCCGCGCTGGCGCGCGAAAAGATTGCGGTGCGCATGATAGACGAGGGCGCGGACGACCTGAGTTTCTTCATCGGCGTGGACAGCGACCGCGCCGCCGATGCGATAAGGACTATTTACGGCGAATTTTTCCCCGCCTGACCTTTGCCGCCGTCATTTTAATCGCCAAGCCCCCCCTTGCCGGCCGCCTTTTTTACATGTTATTTTGCCCTCATGAAGCGGCTTCTTGTTCCCGGGCAACATTCTAATATTCTGCAGAATATCAGAATGTTGCCGGAACGAATTGAGCACAACAACAGGGTTGGGAAATCAGTACTTTTTCAATTCATCAATCAACGCCTTTGATCCGGCCGGAGGCGGTATCTTGCCCTTGAGGATGTCATCCACCTGCACTTTCCTGCCGTAGTAGTCCGTGTTGGCCTCGCCGCGGGTGATAATGACGGTGCCCTCGAGCGAAACTCCTGCGAACAGCCCCTGGCTCCTGCTGTAGGTGTAAATCGCAGCCATGGGCGCGACATCCACGGCCAGGTTGCGCCCCACCGGGCCGGCGGCGACGCTTAAGTCAGTGCCGAGCGAAATGTTGCCGCCGCGCGAAAACGCCCTGACGGCCTCCGGCGTGTTCAACACCAGGACAAACTCGCTGGCCTGGGCGCCGATCTGGAACCCGAATCCAGCTCCCCCCGTGGCAATGGCCGAGGGGCCGGACCATCCATTGGTGGCGGAAGTCCTGGCAATCACGATCCCCTGCCCCCCGCGCGCGCTCAGGACAAAGCCAGCCTTGACCACGGAAAGGATGGCAAGCCCGCGCGCGTCTCGCAGGACTTTTTCCGGGATGGACTGCTCCGGCATTTCCTTGAAGCGCTTAAGTATGACCCGCGCCTGGTCCACCGAGTCCTGCAGGCCTTCCGCCTGCGCAAAGCTGCACAAGGCAAACAAAGCAAAGGCCGTCAACAATTTTGAAATGATGCTCATTTTATTCTCCTCTGTTTAATCCAATCGCCGGCTATCGTAGATTAAGCCCGGCCAAAAGTCAACCGGCTGCGGCGCGGGTGCCAGACAAATATCGATGCATCTGCTTAGCGAGGCACACAATCCGTCCCGGGGGACACTTAACTCCCACTGGCGCGCCGCGCAAAGTTATTTTATCTTTGATATGCGGCACGGAAATGGTATTAATGCCTGTAAATTACCGACGCCATGCGCAAATATTTTAAAAATCAAATCCGCGCGGCCCTGGCCCAGATAAACGTGGTCCCCGGTCAGCCGGCTTTGAACACAAGCACCATGCTCAGGGCCATTGCCTCGGCCAAACGGCAAAGAGCCCGGATTATTATCTTCCCCGAGCTGGCAATCCCCGGCTACCTCATCGGCGACAACTGGGAGCGGGAAGCTTTTTTGCGCGAGTGCGAGGAATGCGGCCGGAAAATCCTCCGGGCCGCGCGCGGCATCACGGTCGTTTTCGGCAATGTTGCCGTTGACTGGAAGAAAAAGAACGAGGACGGGCGCGTCCGCAAATACAACGCGCTCTTCATCGCCGAGAACGGAAAATTTTACGGCCCGGACGGCGGCG
>JBAYWJ010000324.1:0-4405 GCA_041674125.1 Kiritimatiellia bacterium | reverse complement strand
CCAAGACCGATTTGATAATATCTGTGTCCATGACGGTTTCCTTTCTTTGTTTTTGCCCAATCCGATTGTATCGGATCAGACTGGAAACCGTCACTTTATTTTAACAACGAACGGGACATTACCTTGAATCCGGAATCTATGCCAATGAGAAGGTAAATCCCGTTTTCAGATAATCATGGTTTGTCAGCGTTTTCAGCAGTTCCAAGATCATTCTTCTTTCCCGCTTCCGGAATCTGCGAAACCCCTACCGCAGTTTGATTTGTTGTTGAGACATGTACCCGATGAGTTACCCGGAAAATCATCGAAAATGCCTTGCCGAATCTTGATGGTCACGCACAGGGTGCAATATTCCTTTACTTCTTTCGTGCGCCATAAAACTTGATTGTCACAGATGGCGACTCCTCTTTCCCGTTCGTGTAGCTACTCCAAATGACTCTGCTGTATCTAGAAATGGGGGTGCACATTGTCAGTATATCTCTTATTGCCTTGTCGCGTGCAGCAACCCGTGCTTGTGTCTGAACATCCACTACGATCGGCCCCATTCCTACAGACACTACTCTTTGCCTCTGTATCAGCGAATTCCGGGACGACAAACTGCTTAGCAGACCATCCAATGTCCCAGAGTATTCGATCGACATTTGTTCATCCAAAGCATAATGCTTTACACTTGTCAGTCGTACATCACGGATTCTTACAATGGGTCTCTCGAGATCGATCTTGTCCACCACAAGTCCAATTCGGTTCGTCATATTTTCTGCTTTCCATACAATTGGAATATCGTTGGCAAGAGACATAATGACGCTATTGAGATCTTGAACTGCCTTAACATCGACATCCACCATGGCATCAAGAATCGGGTTATTGAGATAGCCAGTTTGTCCTACACTCTCAACTGTGAAATAGCAGTCAAGTTTATCGCCTACCTGAGTGAGATACTCATGAAAAACCATCATGTTATTTTCTCCAGCATATGAAACACCACTTACAATTACCAAGCCACCACACAGTGCCAACAAAGTTACCTTCCAAACCCGAATTACATTCATCTGATCCTCCTTTTTTAGACCCTGATTTAAGGCCATACGATCTGAAGATTATTGGGCGGACTTGTTGTAACCTGCCGGCTTACAACAGCCGGATTCAATGAGTGTCCACCAACTTCAACGGGAATATTCTGAACTACTGTACTGGCAGGGGCCGGAGGAACGGGAGAGGCTAAGAAGACTGCAATTACCGGATTCGGCGTGCCCGGTGGATTCTCTGCCGGGACCACCCCTGCGATTATTCCATTGCCAACAGGATCGGAATACGTTCCCGCTGCAGTCATCAATTGGTTGATTGCCACTCCACCATACTCGGTTACTGGCGATCCACTAAAAATCGCATTCAGGGTATTACCGAATTGATCGTCAACGGTGATTGTCTGATAGGTAATGTATAGGGATATCAACAGCACATTGCCTGCACCAACCATCGCACTTGGACTGGTCGTGGAGTCTAAAGCACGATTCTGACCAGCCACATTACCGTTGAATTGTGGATGGGGACTGTGAATGGCGGCAGGTTTAAGGACGACCCCCGCCGTATCCATTTTCCACGTTAATGCCCTATATGGTCCTGGTCCACCTGTCCCCGGATATCTATATTCTCCGCTAAAACGACCCATATGCTGGGCCGCAAAATCCGGAGGCACTGTCCCGCTCCAGCTTGCCGGTCCGCCTATCCAGATAAATCCACCGGGTTGGTCGCAAACGCCTTTCGTCACAATTGCATCTTTACCCTCCGAGTTTTTAGGCGGCGTAACCATGAAATGAACGTGATCGCCAGGTTTCAGTACCCCAAAATTCGTGCTCTGGGTATAATCCCACGCGAATCCCCGTTCGGGCAGGCCATGCCAGCCCAGCATAAATGCCAGCAAAACAATACATAACTTCACTTGTCGTATTATATTTTCCTCCCGACTCAACAGGTTTACGCCATAGCCATAGGAATAATCAATTCTATACCACCAATTAAATCATACCCTTCTCAAACACGTCAACATCATTTCATTTTTGATGTTTCATAAACATCTCTTAATTTAGGTGCCCTTTCACCCTAAGATTTCTTTCCATCCTGACAAGCGCCGGTTCATCGGTTATTTTAAACTCCTCGCCGGTGATGGTTTCGTAGGCCTCGATATAGCGCCGGGCGGCCTCGACGCGCACATCGTCCGGCATCGGCGGCGGCACGCCCTCCCCGCGGAACCCCCTGGCCGCAAACCACTCGCGGACGTATTCCTTGTCGAGCTTGCGCTGGTCGCCGCCGGACTCGAAAAGCTCCCGGTAGGTGTCGGCATACCAGTAGCGGGAAGAATCCGGGGTGTGGATTTCGTCGGAAACAACCAGGCGCCCGTCGAGCCGCCCCAACTCGTACTTGGTGTCCACCAGAATCAAGCCGCGCGTGGCGGCGTATCTCACCCCGAAGTCAAAGAGCCGCAGGCAGATGGCGGCCGCCTCGTCGAATACCCCGGCGGTCACCAGGCCTTCCTGCACGGCCTCCTCCCGCGAAACGGGCCGGTCGTGCTCCTCCAGCTTGGTGGTGGGCGTGATAATGGGCCGCGGCAGCTTCTCGTCCTTGCGCAGGCCCTCGGGCAGAACATTGCCGCAATAGTTCCTCACCCCCTTCTGGTAATTGAACCAGAGCGAGGTCTTGGTTACGCCGGTCGCGTAGGCGCGGACCACAATCTCTATCGGCAGCTGCTCGCACTCGGCCACGACCATCACGTTCGGGTCTGGCACGTCGAGGACATGGTTGGGCGCAAGAGTTTTAGTCTGCTCAAACCAGAAAGACGCCAGCTGGTTCAGCACCTGGCCCTTGAAGGGAATCGTGCCCAGGATGCGGTCGAAGGCGGAGATGCGGTCGGTGGCGATCAGAACGCGCCGCCCGGGCAGGAGGTATGAATCCCGCACCTTCCCGGTTATCCTGCGGCCGAGGGCCTTGAAATCCGTTTCCTGCACCGTGGCCGCAAGCTCGGCCCTGATCCTTTTTTCCGGAATCATTTTTTTGCATCCTCCCTGTCGCCGGCGGGCGCGGGCCGGCGGGAATCCCCGCGCTGAAATTTGAGGTCGAGCCGCCATGAATACAGGCCCTCGCGCACCGGCTTGTGTTCAATCGCGAAATCAAACAGGTATTTCAGCCGGCGGGAAGGGTCGGTCGCCGCAAAAGACCCCCGGATGGACTGTTCATTCCAGGAGCTGAGCGGCAGCTCGCCCCACTCCAGCAGCCAGGCCAGGAGGTAGAGGAATATTTCTGCATCCACGCAGTCCATCGGCAGGACCAGGCGCTCGCGCCCGCCCGAAGGCAAATCCATGCTCATCGCGACGCTGCCGGGCGGCCCGTAAAGCTCCATTTCCTCAAGCGCCTTCTGCCATGCCGAGCCGGCGCCTTCCAGGCTCAGGTCGCTCCGGCTGAGTTCGCGCTCCAGCTCTATCTCCGGGAAAAGCATCTCCGGCTCAAGGCGCCCCTCGTGCAGCGCTTCAAGCGTGACGCTGCGGCAGCCGGCGTATTCGGCGCAAAGCTCGTCCAGCAGCGCGGTCCAGAACTTGGCCGCGCTGTTGTTGAAACGCCGCCCGTGCACCGATATGGCCCTGGCGCCGAAATGCGATGTCCTGCTGTGCTGGTCGGAGTTTTTGAGCATTTTGCGTTCGGAGAGCCAAAAAATGGGGTGAGTGACGGGGTTTGAACCCGCGACTTTCAGGGCCACAACCTGACGCTCTGCCAATTGAGCTACACCCACCGTTTAAACGCGCGCAATTCTAGGCAAAAGGCGCAAAAATATCCAGAATAAAAAACAGCTTTAAGCGAAAGAAAATCCGCGGCCGGCCGCCGCCTTGCAGGAAGCTCAAGATTCCGCAAGGCGCAGCAGCTCTAGGATGCGGTTGAGATCCTCGGAGGAATAATAATCTATCTCTATCACACCCTTTGATTTCTTGCCGTTGGCCATCGTGCGGCAGGGATAGATCCGGATGCCGGTGCCGAAATGGCGGTGCATCTGGTCGGAAATATGCTGGAGGTGGGCGGCGGGGATGTCGTCGCGGCTGACGCGCGGCTTGCGCGGGCCGCGGGTCAGCTTGGCAACCGCCTTTTCAAGCACGCGCACCGAAAGCCCCTCCGCCACGATCCGGCGCGCGAGAAAGCATTTTTCCTCGTCCAGCGGCACCGCCATCAGAACCTTGGCGTGGCCGGCCTGGATTTTATTTTCGAGCAGGAGCTGCCTGACCTCGCGCGGCAGGCCCAACAGGCGCAGGCAGTTGGCCACGGTGGCGCGCGCCTTGCCGACCCTTTCGGCGATTTCATCCTGGCTCAGGTTGAACTTGGCCGCCAGGACCTGGTAGCCATCCGCTTCTTCGATAACGTTCAGGTT
>JBAYWJ010000323.1:0-4410 GCA_041674125.1 Kiritimatiellia bacterium | reverse complement strand
GACCGAGCCGTCGGGCGTGGGCACGCGCAGGGCGTAGCCGTGCAGCCGGCCCTTCATCTCCGGGATTACTTCCGAGATGGCCTTGGCCGCGCCGGTCGTGGTGGGGATGATCGAAGTGGCGGCCGAGCGCGCGCGCCGCAGGTCCTTGTGCGGGAAGTCGAGGATGCGCTGGTCGTTCGTATAGGAATGGATGGTGGTCATGAGGCCCTTGTCCAGCCCGAAGTTGTCGTTGAGGACCTTTACCATCGGCGCGAGGCAGTTGGTGGTGCAGGAGGCGTTCGAGATGATGTTGTGCCTGGCCGGGTCATAGGACTGGTCGTTGACGCCCATGACTAGGGTAACATCGTGTCCCTTCGAGGGGGCGCTGATCAGCACTTTCTTGGCGCCTGAGGCGGTGATGTGCAGACTGGGGCGGTCGGTTTCCCTGGCCTTTTCGGTGTTGTCGGTGAATCGCCCGGTGCTTTCCAGGACAACCTGGACCCCGAGCTCTTTCCATGGCATCTTGCCGGGGCCGTCCTTGATGCTCAGCACCTTGATCTTTTTACCGTCAATGATGATGTTCTGGTCGTCGTGACCGACCGTGCCGGGGAATTTCCCGAAGGTGGAGTCGTATTTGAGCAGGTGGGCCAGGGTTTTGGTGTCGGTGAGGTCGTTCGCCGCCACAAAATTAAGCTGGTCAAGGGCCTTCATTTCGTGGGCCGCGCGGTAGACAAGCCTTCCGATTCTTCCGAAGCCGTTTATTCCGATTTTGATCGCCATGGTTATTTTCCTTTCATTGTTTGCGGCGGCACCGGTGGCAGGTATGCCGCCCCGCCGGTCTTTGCATCAGAAACGCGATCCAACTATCTATTAAAAAAAGCCCGGGGAGTCAATCAATAAATATTTGATTTTTATGCGGCGGCGCCGGTTGACATTTTTTGGAAATCAGGTAACTATTCACGGGTCCAGCTCGTAGCGCCTCGGTCACAAAAAACGGCAAGGGGAACAAAGTCCATGGGCGAAGGCATAGCGGAAAAAATCATCAGGCGGCACCTCGTGCAGGGTCGTTTTTCTGCCGGGGAGGAAATCGGCATAAAGATAGACCAGACCCTCACCCAGGACGCCACCGGCACCATGGTCTACCTGCAATACGAGAGCCTCGGCCTCAAGAGCCTGAAAACGGAGCTCTCGGTGAGCTACGTTGACCACAACACGGTCCAGGACGGGTTCGAAAATGCGGACGACCATAAATACCTCCAGACCGTTGCGGCCAAATACGGCATTTATTTCTCGCGGGCCGGCAACGGCATCTGCCACCAGGTGCACCTGGAGCGGTTCGGCGCTCCCGGCAAAACCCTCCTGGGATCGGATTCGCACACGCCCACCGGCGGCGGGCTGGGGATGCTGGCCATCGGTGCCGGCGGCATCGATGTTGCGCTGGCCATGGCCGGGGCGCCCTTCTACATGGAATGCCCGCGCCTGGTAAAAATCAACCTGAACGGCCGGCTTGGGAAATGGGTGTCTGCCAAGGACGTCATCCTGGCGGTCCTGCGCAAGCTCACCACCAAGGGCAACACCGGCACCGTCATCGAATACGGAGGCAGCGGCATAGCTTGTCTGCCTGTCCAGGAGCGCGCTACCATCACGAACATGGGGGCGGAGCTGGGCGTGACAACTTCCGTTTTCCCGAGCGACGCTCTCACCCGCGCCTTCCTGAAAGCGCAGGGGCGCGGCGGCGATTGGCGCGAGCTCGCGGCCGACCGCGGCGCGCGCTACGACCGCACGCTGGATTTCGATCTCGATGAAATCCGGCCGATGGTGGCCAGGCCCGACAGCCCGGACAACGTCGTGCCGGTAAGCGACATAGCGGGCCTCAAAATCGACCAGGTGGCCATCGGCAGCTGCACCAACGCATCGTTCACGGACCTGATGAAGGTCGCCGCTATCCTCAAGGGGCACAGGGTTCATTCCGACGTCAGCCTGGTGATCGCACCGGCCTCGCGCCAGGTGTTTGCCATGCTTGCGGATGCCGGTGCGGTCTCGGTTTTCCTTGAGGCGGGCGCGAGGATACTCGAGCCGGTTTGCGGCTTCTGCATCGGCAACTGCCACGCGCCGCGCAGCGGCGGTGTGAGCCTGCGCACCACCAACCGCAATTTCAAGGGGCGCTCCGGCACCAAATCGGCCGGGGTATACCTGGTCAGCCCGGAAACGGCCGCGGTCTCGGCTATAAGCGGGGTGCTGACCGACCCCTCGTCCTCCGGCATGAAATGCCGGAGGGCGGGCGCAAAATACCGCATAACCGTGGACGACAGCATGATCATCCCGCCCCTGCCTGCCGGCCGGCGCGCGCGCCAGGAGGTGGTGCGCGGCCCCAATATCGGCCGGCCGCCGGCGCTCGAGCCGCTGTCCGATGCAATCCTCGGCCGGATTGAGCTGAAGGCCGGCGACAAGGTCACCACTGACGATATCATGCCGGCCGGCGCGCGCCTGAAATACAGGTCCAATATCGAAAAATACGCGCAGTTCGTCTTTGAGCAGGTGGACCCGGAATTCAGCCGGCGCTGCCTGGAAAACAAGAAGAACAACATAGCCTCCGTGATTGTGGGCGGGCTGAGCTACGGCCAGGGATCGTCGCGCGAGCATGCCGCGATCTGCCCGCGCTACCTGGGGGTGAAGGCGGTGATCGCCAAGTCTTTTGAAAGAATCCATTTCGCCAACCTGATCAATTACGGCATCGTGCCGCTGGTGCTCGCCAGCCCGGAAGACTACGCGCGCCTCAACCACGCCGAAGAGATAGAGATCTCCGGCCTGGTCAAGGCGGTCCGGGAAGGCGAACGTGTGGCGATCATCAACAAGACCGGTAACGCAAAAGTGGAGGCGCTGCTTGCCTTGAGCGCAAGGCAGCGCGCAATCCTCCTGGATGGCGGCGTGCTCAATCACGCCCGGAAAGAAAATCATGACAGACAAGATCAAGTATGACGGCGCAAAACAAGCATGCCTGGTGCCGGATCGGCCGGTGATACCGTTCATTGAGGGCGACGGCACCGGCCCGGACATCTGGAGGGCTTCGGTCAGGGTTTTTGACGCGGCCGTCAGGAAAGCCTACGGCGGGCTCCGGCAGGTGGCCTGGAAGGAAGTGCTGGCGGGCGAAAAGGCCTTCAAGGCCTGCGGGAGCTGGCTGCCGGATGAGACGGTCAAGGCCTTTGCCGATTACCTGGTGGGCATCAAGGGGCCCCTGACCACGCCGGTGGGCGGGGGGCACCGCAGCCTGAATGTAGCCCTGCGCCAGAAACTGGATTTGTATGTCTGCCTGAGGCCGGTGCGCTGGTTCCAGGGCGTGCCCAGCCCGGTGCGGCATCCGGAAAAAGTAGACATGGTCGTCTTCCGCGAGAATACGGAGGATGTATACGCCGGCCTTGAAGTGGCCGCGGGCAGCTCCGAGGCGGAGCGGCTCATAGGTTTTCTCCGGAAAGAATTCGGATGGAAGATCCGCGGCGATTCCGGCATAGGCGTGAAGCCCATCAGCGAGGCGGGCAGCAAGCGCCTGGTGCGCGCCGCGTTTGAATATGCCGTCAGGAACAACCGCCGTGCCGTGACGCTCGTGCACAAGGGCAACATCCAGAAGTTCACGGAGGGCGCCTTCAAGAACTGGGGTTACGAGATCGCCCGCGAATACGATGGCAGGATCGCGGTCCGGGATGTGATCGCCGACATATTCTTCCAGCAGGCCTTGACCCGGCCCGAGGAATTCGACGTGATCGCCACCATGAACCTCAACGGCGATTACATGTCCGACGCCCTCGCGGCCCAGGTCGGCGGCATCGGCATCGCGCCGGGAGCCAACATCAATTACGAAAGCGGGCACGCCGTCTTTGAGGCCACGCACGGCACGGCGCCGAAGTATGCCGGCCAGGACAAGGTCAATCCCGGCTCGGTAATCCTTTCGGGGGAAATGATGTTCCGCTACCTCGGCTGGCCCGAAGCCGCCGACCTGATCCTGGCGGGACTGGGCCGGACCATTGCCAACCGGACCGTGACCTACGACTTTCACCGCCTGATGGAAGGCGCGCGCCTGCTGAAAAGCTCGGAGTTCGGCGATGAAATCATCAGGAATATGCAGTCATAGGGCGGATGCAAACGTTTGATAATTGCGGCCGGCAGGAACCCCGCTGGCATGTCCTGCATGTGCGGCCCCGTTGCGAAAAGAAAATGGCGGCCTTTTGCGCCGCAATGCCTGTGGAGCACTACCTGCCTCTCAGGCGGGAGGCGAAAAAATACCAGCGGCGCACTGTCGAAACCTGGAAGCCGCTTTTCCCAGGCTATGTTTTCGTCCGGTTCCGGCCGGAGGAAAAGACGACAGTGCTCCAGAGCGGCCATGCCGTCCGCGTGCTGGAGGTCGGGAACCAGGCGCTTTTCATCGGCGAGATCGAG
>JBAYWJ010000322.1:0-4436 GCA_041674125.1 Kiritimatiellia bacterium | reverse complement strand
GGCGTATGTTTTTGGCCGACTCGCGCAGCAGCCCCCTTGGCAAAACATAACCGTTGCTGAAGGGGTTGGTGAAGTCTACGAGGACTATTTCCAGGCGGTGCTTCAGGCGCCGGTACTGGAAGCCGTCGTCGAGTATGAGCGTGTCGCACTGCATCTTTTCGATGGCGTAGCGCCCGCTCTTTACCCGGTCGCGGTCGACAAGCACGGCCACGTCCGGAAGATTGGAAGCCAGCATGTAGGGCTCGTCGCCGCTCATGGCCGAATCCAGGAGCAGCGCGGTGCCGTCGGAAACGACCCGCGGCGGCCTGCGCCTTTCCCGCCCGCTCATCTTGTCCAGGATTTTTTTTGCCAGGCTGTGTTCGGTTTTCTTGTAGCCGCGGCTCAGGATCGCCACCCGGCGCCCTTCTTTTTGCAGGGCGCGGGCAAAAACCTCCACCACGGGCGTTTTGCCGGTCCCGCCGACGGTCAGGTTCCCGATGCTGATGACCTGGCATCCGAGCGTATGGTGCCGGAAAATGCGTTTTTCATAGAGAAAGTTGCGTCCGGCCGTGATCGCGCCGTAGATGCGCGCAAGGTGGTGCAGGACAATCCGCAACAGGTCGGCCCTGCGCCCCTCGCGCTGGCCGACGATGACGGACAGGAAGTAACGCTCCAGTTTTTCCTTGTAACTCAAGCCCAAGCTGGCACCATGCGGTTTGTAAATTTCAGCGCACCCGCCTGCTGAAATTAAAAATCAGTTTTTTTCTTTTTCTTGATATGAAACTGCCTAAATCATAGCATTCAGGCAAATGGTTAGAAAGTCATTTTACGGATTTATTATCGGCCTGTGTGCCGGGCTGGCGGCCCTGTCGATTTGGCGCTCAGGCGCTTTTGACCGCTTCGAGGGCAGGACTTGGGACTGGCGCGTCCAGAGCCTTGCCCGCCCGAGCGCCTTCACCGACCGCATTCGCCTGATCATGATAGACCAGGCCAGCCTGGACTGGGTCAAGAAAGAAATGGCCTACGGCTGGCCGTGGCCGCGCTCGCTTTATCAGCCGATCCTGGACTACTGCCGGCGCCAGGGGGCCAGGGCGGTTGCCTTCGACCTGATGTTCACGGAGAATTCATCCTATGGCGTCGAGGACGACCAGGCCTTTGCCGCCGCGATCACCGGCGCCCCGCCTTTTGTAGCCGCCCTGTTCCTGGGGCATGATACCGGCAGCGAAACGAACTGGCCAGCGGAACTGGCCAGCGGAGGTGTGGAAGCGAGCGGACTGGAAGAATGGATAGGGGGCATGCGCAGGAAAAAAGGCATAGTGTTTCCGCGGGCTGCCTTCCCGGTCCGCGAGATCTCCTCCAGCGCCAGCCTGCTCGGCAACGTATCGGCCAGGCCGGATGCCGACGCCATCTTCCGGCGCCTGAAGCTCTTCACCGTCTTTGACTCTCACGCCGTTCCCTCGCTGGCCGTCGCGGTCTGGCTGGCAGCTTCTACCAACCGCGCGGTAGTGTTCGGGCCAGATGCTGTCAATATAGGCGGGCACAGTTTTATCCTCGACCGGTCCGGGGCTGCCATTGTCAATTTCCGGGGGCCTTCCGGCACTCACGCGCGCCTGAGCGCCGCCGCAGTGATCCAGGCTGAGTTGAAGCTTCAGGGCGGCGAAACTCAACCGGCAAGCGACATGCCAGGGCTCAAGGATTGCTACGTCCTGCTCGGTTGCAATGCGCCCGGGCTGCTGGACCTGCGCCCATCGCCGGTGGGCAGGGTATATACCGGGGTTGAGCTGCATGCCACCGTGCTCGACAACCTGCTGGCGCGCGATTTCATGCGCGATTTTCCGCGCGGTCTGACGGCGGCCATGATCATGTTTCTGGGGATTTTCTGGGGGATGGCTGCCGTCCTCGGGCGGGGCGCGCGCGACAATATTGTTGCCATGGCGCTGGCCTTGCCCCTGCCGGCAATCGTCGCCGTTCTGGCCTACCAGCGCGGCTGGTGGGCGCCTTTCATGGCGCCGGAGGCGGCGACGGTTTTCGCCATAGTTGCCGCCGTCATATTCAATTATGCCACCGAGGGCAGGCAAAAGCGGTTCATCCGCGGCGCCTTCAGGCAGTATTTAAGCGAGGACGTCATCGAGCAGCTGGTCAGGCACCCCGAGCGCCTCGCGCTCGGGGGCGAACAGAAAACCCTTTCGATTTTCTTTTCGGATTTGCAGGGGTTTACCGGCATCTCGGAAGGCCTTGATCCGCAGCAGCTGACGGCGCTTTTGAACGATTACCTTACGGCCATGACCGACATAATCCAGGCCGAAGGCGGGACGGTGGATAAATACGAAGGCGATGCCATCATAGCTTTCTGGAACGCGCCCCTCGACCAGGCTGATCATGCCGCGCGTGCCGTGCGCGCCGCCATGCGCTGCCAGGCAAAGCTGGCCGAAATGCGCCCGGCCCTTCGCGCGCGCACGGGGAAGGACCTTTTCATGCGCATCGGCCTCAACACCGGCCCGGTGGTGGTCGGCAACATGGGCTCCCACAACCGTTTCAATTATACCATCCTGGGGGATGCCGCGAACCTGGCCTCGCGCCTGGAAGGCATCAACAAGATGTTCGGCACCTACACCCTTGCCTCGGAGGTGACCCGCCTGGGTATGGGGGACTCTTTCGCCGCGCGTGAACTGGGCAAGGTGACCGTCGTGGGAAGAAAGGCCCCCGTGCGCGTCTTTGAGCCGATGCTGCCTGAAATGTGGAATGCGAACCGGGCGCTCTTTGCGGATTTTGCCGCGGCCCTGGAGAAGTTTTACGGGGGGCGGTTTGCGGAAGCCCTGGCCATGTTTGAAAAAATACAGCCCCGGGACCCGGCCGCCGCGGCTTACGCCGCCAAGTGCCGGGTTCTGGCCGGCGCCCCGCCCGAGGCCTGGGATGGCGTCTGGGTGGCCGGGGAAAAGTGAGTCTTTAGCCGGCCGGCCAGGCCACAGGCATGCGCGTCAATAATTTATGGTTGAAAAGTGGCGGCAGGATAAAGTATATTTCCGGCCTGTTTCCGCTATCGGCCCCGTACGCATGCAGATTTGCAGGGCTTTAAAATGAAATTCACCCCGTTGGCCATAAAGGAAGTCCTTCTTATCGAGCCGAAAGTGTTCGGCGACAACCGCGGCTTTTTCATGGAAACATTCCGCCGCGACCTGTTCTGCGAACATGGCATCACGGATGATTTTGTCCAGTGGAATCATTCTCTGAGCGTGAAAAACACCCTGCGCGGCCTTCACTACCAGGCTGAAAAACCGCAGGGCAAGCTCGTGCGGGTGGTGCGGGGGGAGGTTTTCGACGTGGCGGTGGATGTCCGCTCCGGGTCGCCGACTTACGGCCGGTGGGTGGCCGAGAAGCTTTCCGCGGAAAACCGCAAGATGCTTTTCGTCCCCGCCGGCTTTGCCCATGGATTCTGCGTTATGAGCGATACCGCCGAATTTATTTACGCCTGCACCGACTATTACCACCCGCGCGGCGAGCGCGGCATCATCTGGGACGACCCGGACTTGAATATTGCCTGGCCGGTGCGGGAGCCGATTCTTTCCGGGAAGGACAAGTTGTATCCGCGCTTCAGGGACCTGGGGCGGGATTTCATATACGGCGGCATGCAGCCGCCGCGGCAGTGAGGTTGAGACGCGGCTTATGAAAGACACAGTGGCAGTAACCGGGGGCAGGGGCATGCTGGGGTCTGACCTGGCCAGCCGCCTGCAGGCGCTGGGCTACGGGGTGCGCGTACTGGACCTGCCCGATTTTGACCTGGCCGATGCTCGGCAACTGGAGGCAAAGCTTGAGGGAGCATGCCTGGTCGTGAATTGCGCCGCCTTTACGAACGTGGACCTGGCCGAGGAGCTCAAGGAAACTGCCATGCGCGTCAATGCCCTGGGGCCGGGACTGCTCGGCGCCTGGGCTAAAACCCGCGGGGCGTACGTGATCCACATCTCGACCGACTATGTTTTCGACGGAGATTCCCGGCGCCCTTACGTTGAAACAGACCAGCCCAACCCCGTCAGCGTTTACGGCCGGTCCAAGTGGGAGGGTGAAAAAAACATCCTGCAGAGCGGGTGCCGCGCCGCAATTTTGCGCGTGCAGTGGAGTTACGGCATCCACGGGACAAATTTCATTGCCAAGCTGGTTGAGAGCGCACGCTCGGGAAAGGAGCTCAGGGTGGTCAGCGACCAGGTCGGCGCGCCGACCTGGACCGTGGACACCGCCGGGGCGATTTGCGCCCTGCTCAAGGAGCGCCGGGAAGGCATTTTTCATTATGCCAGCTCGGGCTTTGCCTCCCGCTACGATGTGGCGGTTTTTGCCGCCCGGAAACTCGGTCTTGCAAACCGCATCGCGCCGTGCCTGAGCGCGGAATTCGCCCTGCCGGCTGTCCGGCCGAAGAGCTCCAGGTTTTGCACTGACAAGATAAGGCAAACAGCCGGCTGCCGCAT
>JBAYWJ010000321.1:0-4442 GCA_041674125.1 Kiritimatiellia bacterium | reverse complement strand
CCACCGCCGGCATGCACCCGCTCGTGCCCTATCTCCTCGGCGAGCCGCACCCCTCCGGCAAACGCATCTGCAACGTCCAGAAATGCATCCGCACCGGCGACATAGACGCCGTCGGCGACGCCTCCCACCTGTCATTTTTCGAGATGCTCGGCAACTGGTCGCTCGGCGATTACTTCAAGGAGGAGGCCATCCGCTGGTCGTTTGAATTCCTTACCGGGGCCGACGGCCTCGCTTTCCCGCCCGGCCGGATTTTCGTTACCGTTTTCGAGGGCAACGCCACGGTTGCCCGGGACGATGAATCCGCCGGCATCTGGAAGAAAATGGGCATACCCGAAGCGCACATTTTTTTCCTGCCCATGGCCGACAACTGGTGGGGCCCCGCCGGCCAGACCGGGCCCTGCGGGCCCGATACGGAAATGTTTTTCGATGTCGGCCTGCCGGCCTGCGGGCCGGCCTGCCGCCCGGGCTGCTCCTGCGGGAAATATTTCGAGATATGGAACGACGTGTTCATGCAGTATGACAAGCAGGCCGACGGCAGCTACAGGGCCCTGGGGCAGAAAAACGTCGACACCGGCATGGGGGTGGAGCGGACCGTCGCCATGCTCCAGGGCAAGAAATCTGTTTACGAAACCGAGCTTTTCACGCCGACCATGGAGGCGATCAGGGCGGCCTGCGGCTCAACTCCCTCCGAGGGCGGCGAGACCGAGAAGGCCTGCCGGGTCATCGCCGACCACCTGCGCAGTGCGGTCTTCATAATAGGCGACGATCACGGCATCGCGCCCGGCAACCTCGGCCAGGGCTACGTGCTGCGGCGCCTCATCCGCCGTGCGGTGCGCCACGCCAAGCAGCTCGGTCTCGCGACCGGTTTCACCGGCCGTATAGCTTTGAGCATCATTGACAACTACGGCGCCCTCTATCCCGAGCTCCGGCAGAACCGGGAGCGCATCGTGCGCGAGCTCAACGGCGAGGAGGAAAAGTTCGAGAAAACCCTCGACCAGGGGCTGACCGAGCTGGAAAAGACAGTCGCCAAAATGAAGGAGCACAATCAGCTGCTCCTGCCCGGCCGGGTGGCGTTCCGGCTCTACGATACCTACGGCTTCCCCGTTGAATTCACCGAGGAAATCTGCCGCGAGCAGAACATGACCATCGACAAGGATGGCTTCGACAAGGCCTTTGCCAAGCACCAGGAAATATCGCGGCAGGGCGCCGAAAAAGCCTTCAAGGGCGGCCTGGCGGATAACTCCGAGGCCACCACCCGCCTGCACACCGCCACCCACCTCCTGCACCGCGCCCTCCAGGTCATCTTGGGCGAACACGTGAAGCAGAAGGGCTCAAACATAACCGCCGAGCGGCTCAGGTTCGACTTTGCCCACAACGCCAAGATGACCCCCGAGGAAATCGCCAAGGTGGAGGTGATGGTCAACGAGGTGATCGGCAAGAACCTCCCGGTCAAGATGGAGATCATGAGCCTGGATGAGGCCAAGGCCGCCCAGGCCACCGCGCTCTTCGCGGCCAAGTATGGCGAGCAGGTCAAGGTCTTTTCGGTCGGCGATTTTTCTAAGGAAGTCTGCGGCGGCCCGCACGTTGACAGCACCGGCAAGCTCGGCAAGTTCAGGGTCCTCAAGGAGGAGGCTTCCAGCGCCGGAGTCCGCCGCATCCGCGCCGTGCTGGAATAGGATTCGTTTTGGACCGGGTGCTGCCCGCAATCGTCCGCTTGCCTTGCCCCGAAAACCAATGAGGAGCAAAGGACATGAAATCCGCGTTTGTTGAGAAGCCCTCGGAAATCCATGCGGCGGGCATCCCGCCCAAGCGGATCGAGGAATTCTTCGGGCGGGTGAATACCGGCACGGCCGCCGTGAGCATTGCCAGGATGACCAGCCCGGCCGGGTGGAAGGAGCCGGCCCAGGCGCCCGAGTTCGACGAATACACCGTGGTGCTCAAGGGCGCGCTGCACGTCAAGCTGCGGGATAAAGAAATAATCGTGCGCGCCGGGCAGGCGGTCATGGTCGGGGCCGGCGAGCGGGTCCGGTATTCTACGCCCGAAGGGGCAGAATATATCGCGGTCTGCATCCCGGCCTTTTCGCCGGACACCGTGCACCGCGATCCGGGATGAACTTCAACTGGCGGGAGGTGTGCTATATGAATGCGCCATGCCATGACGACAATGTCACCCGTAATGCCGGGGAAGACAAGCCCGGGGAGCGCATGGAGCAGAAATGCGAGGAGTGGGTGAAGGATATTGATAACAAAGCCGATAATTTCACCAGGAAAATGCCGCCCCCGGTGAACGCTTTGCTGGATGCGGTCTGCCTTTCCGTTTTCCTGGCCGGGAGCGCATGGCTTTGCCGGAAGCTGGGATGGATTGAAGCCATGCCTTCCTGGACAACGCTCGCCATCCTGTTTGGCGCCATATTCGCCCTCAGCCTGCTCATCCGGTTGCTGGTTAAAAACAGTAAAAATAGGAAATAATTCTTTTTTATTAAATAGTGTAGCCCTGTTAGATTGTTTGAGGGTTGCACATAAAATCCGGCATTGCTCATTAGGTCATTCCCATGAAAATGGGAATCCAGGTTTATGAAAGGTGGAAATGGGTTCGAGATTGTTGAGCGTCACTGCGTGGCGCGGCCGCCGCACGCAGTGCGACAATTTTCAATACAGGTTAAAGAAGGAATAAAATATGCGCATTGATAAAATTGAAGTATTCCGCGTTTCCATGCCGCTTGTCTACCCGTTCCGGACCGCGTTCGGGAACGACGAGGTGATCGAGTCAATCCTGGTGCGCATGCGTTCCGGGAAGCATTTTGGCTGGGGCGAGGCCACGCCCTGGCAGTCCCCCGGCTACAGCCCCGAATTCGCCGCCGGGGCATTCATTGTCATCCGCGAGTTCCTCGCCCCGCGCCTGGCAAAACAGGATGTTAAGTCCGGCGCCGATTTGCAGCAAAAGCTCGCGCACGTCAAGGGCAACAACTTTGCCAAGGCCGCCCTCGACCTGGCGTGGTGGGATCTTTCCGCGCGTATGCAGAAGAAGCCGCTATGGAAAATGCTGGGCGGGAAATGCCCCGTCGTGGATGTCGGAGCTGATTTCGGGATCATGGAGAGCATTGACAGCCTTTTGCAAACCATCGCCGGCGCCGTGCAGGCCGGCTTCAAACGCATAAAGCTCAAGTACCGGCCCGGCTGGGAGCTGGACATGATCGCAGCCGTGAGAAAGCGCTTCCCCGATGTTGTCATTCACGTCGACTGCAACAGCGCCTACACCCTGGCCGACCTCAAGATGCTCAAAAAGCTCGACTCTTTCCAGCTTGCCATGATCGAGCAGCCCCTCAGGCACGATGACCTCCTCGACCATGCCGCGCTGCAAAAAGAGCTGAAAACCCCGCTCTGCCTGGATGAAAGCATAACCTCCTCCGACAAGGCCCGCCAGGCCATCGCGCTCAAGGCCTGCGGCTGGATCAACATCAAGCCCGGCCGCGTCGGCGGGCTCACCAATGCCGTCGCGATCCACAATCTCTGCCGGAAGGCGGACATTCCCTGCTGGGTGGGCGGCATGCTGGAGTCGGCCGTGGGCGCCTCGCACTGCCTTGCCCTGGCCACCTTGCCGAACTTCAAGTACCCGGCGGATATTTTCCCGAGCGAGCGCTTCTTCAAGCCCGATCTTTCCTGGCCTCCCATGGCGCTGAGCGCCTCCTCGCGCATGGTTGCCCCGGAGATCCCCGGATGCGGGGCCGAGCCGGATGCCGCGCGCCTGGCGAAGCAGACGCTCGAAAAAATCAGCATAGGTTGAAATTCATGCGCAGCCTGTTCATCTGGATGTTCATCGCCAACATTGCGTTGACGTTCGTGTCGCTTTTTGTCCTGCCGGAACGGGTTGCCATCCACTTTGGCCCGGGCGGGAGGGCGGATAACTGGGCCTCCAACCATTTCAACGCCCTGCTCATGACGGCCGTGCACGTGGTCATGTTCTGCGCGATATACTTCAACCGCCGCCTTGTTCTCCTGTTCCCTCGCAAAATGATAAACCTCCCCAACCGGGAATATTGGCTGAGCCCCGCGAATTTTGACAGGGCCATGGGAAAAATGCAGGACTTATTGTGGAACATTGGCGCCGTAATGTTCCTGCTGCTTTTTATCCTCGGTCTGCTTTCGCTCAAGGCCAATTTGTCGGCGCCCGCCAGGCTTGACGAGGCGGCCCTCTTTACCGCGCTGGGGCTCTTTACGGTTTATATCATCTGCTGGCTCGTGGCCTATTACCGGGCTTTCCGGATACCGGCCGGGCAAAAGGCGCATGCCATTCAGGGAAGTGAAAAACAAAAAGGCCGCTAGTGTAGTGTCCCAGAAATTCTTTCACAAAGTCGTTGTAATTTTTCGAGTATAGAATCGGCGGTGGCAATCCAGGTAAAGGGAGTGGAAGATTTGTTATATTGCTGGGTAAAAGCATCGAT
>JBAYWJ010000320.1:0-4460 GCA_041674125.1 Kiritimatiellia bacterium | reverse complement strand
TACCGCCCGTACAGGTTTCCCATTTTGCCCGGCGCTCCCAGGAATGCGCCCGTTCCTGTCGGGGAGAGGGCGTAACTTTCACTTTCGCCCCCCGCCCGGCGCAGGCGGAACACGTTAACACCCCAGGGGTAGGACTTGTTCGGCATTGTTCCCAATCCCTGCACCTTGATTTCAACCGTCCAGCGGTCCGCCAGCTTGCGCACCGCCACCTGCTCGGCACTCCATGCCGCGGGGACGTCTGCCACGTTCGGGGTGGCGCACCGGTCGTGCACCGCTCCGTTGGGGTTGACCGCGACCACCGGCCGGTATCCTTCCGGCGTCTCCAGGTGCAGCTCAATAGTGTCGTCTTCCCAGATGGTGTCCCGGTCTTTTTCCGTGGCCGGGGTATGCGCCGCCAACTTGTCCATCCGCCGCTCATAGCAGGTGATGCCCACCAGCAGGGAATTATCAGGCAGCCAGCGGAACTCGGCGCTGGTCCGGTTGATGTCCGGGGAAACGCCGGTTATGCAGTCCTTGAGCCATACCTTTTCACCCGGGTAGTTGCTGGTCCAGAATGGTTTGGCCAGGTCGCCATCCACCGGCGTGGCGCTTGCCATGGGGATCACGCGCACATAGGGGCCGGTGCGTTTAAGCTCGCTGAAAAGATTCTTCAGTGGCGCAATCTCGTTCGTAATGAAATCAATGCGTTTGCCGTAGATCGTGTCGCCGGCTTTTTTCTTCGCCCGTTCGAGGATTTCGAAATATTTCGGCACGTCCGCGGGCTTCAGGAAGCCGCTGAAAGCCGTGATCTCGCGCGGTTCCGGGCGCATCCAGACCGATTCGGCGTATTCGAAAAATTCCCGCATTTCCTTCTGGGCCGGCCCGTAAAACTTTTCGTAATAGTCCGCAAGCGTTGCCTGGACGTCGAGGTTCCTGTCCCACGTAAACCTGGCGTGCAGGTAAATCATCAGGTGATTGATCCCGGGCAGGCCGACCAGGACATTGTTGTTTTTCGCGGGGGTTCCCCATGATAATTCAGTCAAGATTCCCACGAACCGGTCTGTCATTTCTCCGAAGTTGCGCGCCATCAGCGGGGTGAAAATGGCCGGTATCGGCACCATCGCGCGCCGCGGATAATGGGAGAGGTAATAGTCATAGATGAAAAAATCGCTCTTGGGCGCTTTCGCGAGCCATTCCCTGCGCAGGGCGAGGTCGTCGTCGAACCTGGGCCCCATCGTGCTGTTCTGGCTCAGGTACATCGCAATATCCGCCGGCACCTCGGGAACGCTTTTCGGCGGTTTTTTGTTGTAGCCGTATGACGCAGTGCAGAATTTCACGCCGGGGCGTTTGGCGCTGACTTGCCTGGTCACGTCGAGCACGAAATCCCACGTGTAATCCGCAAACCGGCCCTCGTTGCCCTCTTCTTTTTTATCCCACCCGGCGGCGACATCCCGGTCGTCAAGGGTGTTCCACCCGTCCGGCTGGCAAACCGGAAGGTATGGCAATTCCGGGAAAGTGTCGTGGGCCTTGATCAGGTACTCGGCCAGTTCCGCCCTGAGTTGTGGACTGGAAAGCCGCGGCACGATTCCGTCGTGTCCGCATGAGATCGGCGATCCTCCTGAGTAGGCGAGGAGTTCGGGGCGGTCCTGCTGTAATTTGCTGACGATGGTCGAGGAATGCGCCGGCCACTGGTCGAAGGTGCCGCCCTGCTTCAGGTATTTATACCACAGGAATTCCACCGGGTTTTTCCCCATGCCGCACAATATCAGGTAGCGGCTTGCGAAGGCCGGCTCCTTTTTGATTTCCACGGGCGTTACGGCTATTGTGCGGCTTTCCGGTATGACCTGCCCGATTTCTTCGATCGGCATGAACCAGCGCAGGCCCAGCATCTCCAAAAATTCATACACGGCGTAAAGCGTGCCGTTGGCGTCCTGGAAGTGGAATCCGAGCTCAGGGCAGAAATTGCGCGGGTCCCGCGTGATGAACGGGAATTCCCATTTGTGCCCGGTATAAGCTTCCCATTCCCTGTTAAGCTGATGGTAAAGGCCGAACCTGGTGTTGTTGCGCGGGATGGGCGGACGGCAGTCGTCCACGCCCAGCAGGGCGACAAAGCCTTCCCTGACAACGATCTTGAATCCGTCGTAACGGACGTCATCAAGTTTTATGCCAAGTTTGTCGGTGTGCTCGCTTCGCCCCACGAATACCGGCACGGCGTTCGTTCCCGGCGCATTCACGATTGGCAGTTCCGCCCCGGAAATTTTCTTCAGGTATTTCTGCAGTTCCTTTCCGGCGGCCTTGACCGATGGATTCGCATTGGTGGGCGTGACTATTTCCGCCAGGGGCCGGCCGTCGCGGACCAGCTCCACTGCCTGCGGCGGCAGGAAACCGCATGAAACCAGGAATAAGGCCGGGATCAACGGCAATGTGCAGGCAACCGCAATGAAGATCGAATTAAAATATTTATTTCTCATTGTTATCCCCCTGTTTCAGTTTTTCAACGGCAGCGGCAATGCTTTTTTTCATGTCCTCCGGTGCGCCCTTCAGCGCTTCCTCGTATTTCGCCAGCGCCTCGGTTTTCCTGCCTTGCGCCGCGTAAATTTCCGCCTCCACCACCAGTGGCTTGGCATGCCAGTGCCCCGCCTCCGGCAACTTGATTTTATTCATTTCCTTGAGGGCTTCATCGTATTTGCCTTGTTTGGCCAGAATTCTTGCGGCGTTAACAGTGGCGTCATTGATGATGCCGTAGCCCTTTAAGGGGGTGATGTCTTCCATCCGGCGCCAGACAACCAGGGCCTGTTCATCGTCGCCGGCCTCCTGTAATGTCCCGCCGGTCAGATTGAGAACCCCGGCCTTTTTCGCCGGTTCCGAGGTGAAATCCTCCGCTTTCCTGAAATCCCGGAGCGCTTCGGCGTATTGTTTCAGCCGGCGGTATGCCTGCCCGCGCGCCACCAGGGCGTCATAGATATGGAAATCAGACCATTGCGCGAGATCTTCATCCTTGAAGGTGTCGATCACGGACTGCGGCTGATTTTGCGCGAGCATCAGGTTCATCCGGCACAGTTTTTTCGTGCTCTCGCGGGGAATCTGCGGGATCAGTTCATTGGCATTATCGAACTGTTTTGCGTTGATTGCCCCCAGCACGGCATAGCGCAATGCGTCCGATTTTGCCCCGGGTTTCGGTGCGACCTTGGCAAGCGCCGTGAAGGCCTCGCAGGCTTCCTCGTTTTTACCGCCGTTGTAAAGCTTTAAGGCATTCTGGAAATCATCGGTAAAATCAGCCTTTAAATGGATGGCGCTGGCGCCCAGGATGATTGCGATAACAACTGATTTCGGTATCATGCAATTACTTCCTCCTTATAAGTGAATGAACGCGTTGCCTGAAATTTTAACGCATGGGGCTTCCGGGCAGCCGCAACTTTCGCCCGGTATAAAAACAGGCGGGATCTTGATGTTGCTGAATTGCTCTGAGATAATTTTTTCTTTTATCCTCCGCATGAGCATCTCAGACGCGCATTGCGACAGTTCATTGATCGGCTGGGCCACGGTGGCCAAAGTGACCGGCGTATATTTACAGAAGGCATAACCATCAATGCCGGTCATGGCAATGTCGTCGGGCACCTTAATCCCGTTTTGTATCAAGGCCTTGAGCATGTCCGCCGCCGTGAAATCGTTGCAGCAGATGAGGGCGTCCGCGCGGTGTCTTTTCAATTTTTGGAGAATTTCCGTTAAATTCCCGTCTTCAACAATCAGCAGGCGGTCTTTGCTTGCGTCCAGCCCGGATTCTTCGAGCGCCTGGCACATGCCACGGAATTTTATCGGGTTGTATGGTCCTGTGTCCAGGCCAAGGTAAACCAGATTGGTGCGTCCATGCCCGATGAGATGTTTGGCCGCCAGGTATCCAGCCAGCTGAATGTCGCAGCCGACGTCAAATCCGCAAAGATTGGTGTGGGAACAGTATACCAGGGGGATGGCATCACTTTCAGATTGAATCAGTTTCGATTTCATGTTTAGCGCGATTATGCCATTCACGTTGCGCGATCTGAAATTTTGCAGCACCTTCTGGTGATCAGTATAGGAATTAATATGGACGGTCAGGACCTCCATGCCTTGCGACTGGAGACAGGTAATGATTTCTGCCTGGAGCAGGGCAACCAGCCCCAAATAGCTGGGTACGGAGAGCAAACCGATCAAGCCGCTGGACTGACCCTTGAGCTGCCTTGCGGCCAGGTTGGGCACGTAATTCTTACTGGCCGCCAAGTCGAGTATTTTTTGCCTTGTTTTGGGAGAAACGCGGATGGATGTTGAATTGTTCAAGACAGCTGAAACCGCGGGGCGGGTCACGCCGGCCAGTTTGGCCAGCTCTCGCATGGTTACGGCCATAATTAATTCTCCGTTAAGATAACACGAGTAATCATTAAGATTAATAGGGGATAGTATGAATGGAGTCAATGATTATTTTAAAAAAATTACATCCGGATTTC
>JBAYWJ010000319.1:0-4461 GCA_041674125.1 Kiritimatiellia bacterium | reverse complement strand
AGTTCCTTCTGTTCCTTTGAACTGTAGATGTCATAGGTGGTGTGGTTGAAGATGATGATGGTGTTGTTCCCCAGCTTGATACGCTTGAACCACATGATTCCTTCCGGGTCCTGCCGCATGGCGTTGTAAAAACAGAATTCACGCCGCGCGAAGGCGGCTTCTTTCCTGAAATGCTGGTCGGCAATGGCAACCGTTTTCTTTTCGGGTATGACCGTGCCGTTATCATAGGGCGCGTAAAAGCGCACGCCGATCTTCTCCAGCAATTCCGCTACCGCGTACCAGGTGCCGGGGTCATCGTTTGTGTAAATATCCAGCAGGCTGTTATAGGCGCCGATACCTATATCGCCGCCGGCCCCGAATCCGAATTTTTCACCGCAGAATTCCTGCCATTTTTTCAACCCCTCGCCACTGCTGCCATATGGCGTCGGCGAGCGCTGGATATCAACCCCGGCGAGGATCACGTAATTATCCTTCGCGATAACTTCAAAACCGCTATTGTTGAAATGAGCGGGCTTGAACCCCAGCTTCTTTGTGAACTCGCTCTGACCCACATAAACATGGTTCTTGAACTTATCCGAGGGCGCACCGACAATCTCCAGCCTGGCCCCGGACATTTTCTCAAGGTGCTCCTGCAGGTCCTTCGCCGCCAGCTTGACGCTGGAAAGCGCGTTCGTGGCCACGACAATATCGGCAGATGGTTTGCCGCCCCTTACCAGTTCAATATCTGCACGTGCGGAAATAACAAGCATTAAACCTGAAACCGCAAATATTCTTTGAAGGATTTTCATTTGTCCGCCTTTCAATCATTATTACTGTCATTTCACATAAAGGTCGCCCCATTTGTTCAGGGTCCGGTATGGGCCGTCAGCCGGGGCAATTGAATGAGCGGTTGCTCCCATGCCGCCGGTGAAGCGCGTGCGCCCGACCTGGATGCCCCAGGGGGTCGCCTCAGAAGGCGGTTTTGAGCAAAGGTCTCTAGCCGGGACCATGATTTCCACGGTCCAGCGGTCGTCATATTTTTTCACGGCCGACTGAGTGCCGGGGTTCCACAATATCGGCAGGGTGTCACGCTCTACGATCGTGGCATCAGTGCTTTCATCCCAAATTACGTTGTTGGGGTTTACAGCCACCTTGAAATATGAACGCTCAGGGGTGTTGACATAGACTTCGACCACATCGTCGTCGAAGATGCTGAAGGTGTCCTTAAGAGCGCAATCGGCCTTGAGTTTATCCATTTGGTTTTCATGGCAGATGGCCCCGATTATCAGGGCGGAATGATCCGGGGTCATGGCCAGGATGATCTCGGTTTTATTTGTTTCAACTGCCGCGCCGCCGCGGTGAGTTTTAAGGGGCACAAGCCATTCCTTTGGATATTTATCAATATTTCCGTCAATCTTGACCGGGCCGTTATAAACATGTGCTTCAACCTTCGGCCCTGTGCGCTTTAGGCTGGCAAAAAACGTCTTTAGCGACGCCATCTCGCCTTCCATCTGGGCGATGCGCCGGTCGTAGACCGTGTCCTTCCCGGCCTTATCCCGCGCGCGATTGAGAATCTCAAAGTAGCGCTCAACATCCTTTTCCTTCAGGAAACCGGTGGTGGGGGTCACGCTGCGGGACTCCTGCCGGCACCAGACTTCCTCGGCAAACTCGTGAAACTCCTTCATCTCCGCCTTCGCCGGGCCGAAGAAGAGGTCGTAATATTCTTCCAGCATGGCCTTGCGATCCGCGTTCGGGTCCCAGAAAAGTTTGCTCTGCCAGTAAACCATAAGGTGGATCAGTCCGTGGACTCCCAGCCGGGAGCGTGGATTTTTTTCACCCTCCACCCGGTACTGGCCAGGCTGGATTTCAATGAATTTGCCGTCGCTATACGGCAGCATTTCCTGCATCTCCTCCTGGAGGTGCTCAGTGAAGAACACCGGAAAGCGCGCGCGGTCGGGTGAGTTGTAATAGAGGTAATAATCCCAGATCGGTCCCTTGCGGATGGTCTTCATTTTTGAGAACCATTGCTGGCGGTCGGCGATCACCTGCTTGTCGGTGCTTTTAAGGACGCGGTAGGCGCTGTAGGGCTGCGCAAAGGGCACGATCATGTTGTCCGGGAATTCTTCCATGTTGGTCGGCACGCCCCGTCCCGTGCCGCTGGAGCCGTAAAGGAGGAACTTGTCCGGATGTGCCTTTTTTAATTCCTTTGCCAGGAAAACATTGAAATCCCAGATGTAATTGGCTGTCTTCTGGGCTACGTCATCATCCGGCTTGCCGTACTTGTCGAGATCGCGCGGATCCATCTTCAATCCGCCATCAGGAGGGCTCATGGACATGGCCGTCATTTCCGGCACAGCCTCGAAGCGCTTGTTCATGTAGAGGGCGGCGGCCTTGCGGAACCCGGGATCGGTAAAGCGCGGCATACCGTGCCCGGCCGGGTAGCCGCCGATGGGCTTTCCATCGGCATCATAGGCCAGGAAGTTCGGATACTTTTCCTTGATCTCCTTCTGGCCGAATACGTCGTCGGTGGTGTGGTTATAGACGATGATGCTGTTGTTCCCGAGCTTGATGCGCTTGAACCACTTGATGCCATCGGGATCCTGGCGCATGGCATTGTAATAGCAGAATTCTCTCCGGGCGAAGGCCGCCTCTTTTTTGAGATGCTGTTCAGCAACGGAAATAGTCTTCTTTTCAGGCATGACGGTGCCGTCATCGTAGGGCGCGTAAAAGCGCACACCGAGCTGCTCCAGGAGTTCGGCGACCGCGTACCAGGTTCCAGGGTCGTCGTTGGTGAACATCTGCAGCCCGGTGTTGAAAGTGCCCATACCCTCCCCGCCGCGGCCGTACTTGAACTTTTCCCCGCAGAACTCGTGCCACAGTTTTAAACCGTCGGGCCCCATGAAGCGCGAAGCCTTTCGCAGGACGTCCGGGCCGGCCAGGATGACGCAATTGTCCCTGGCGACGATCTGGAAACCGCTGTTGGTGAACACGGCGGTTTTGAAATTCAGCTTACGCGTTTCTTCACTTGTCCCCAAATAAACATGGTTCTTAAACTTGTCCGACGGGGCGCTGAGAATATCAAGCTTCGCTCCCGACATTTTTTCAAGGTGCGCCTGCAAATCAAGCGCCGCCCACTTTACGGCAATGCCTGGATTCGGTCCCGTAACGATATCCGCAGCGGGCTTGCCGTCACGCACAAGTTCTACATCTGCGAGAACAGAAAAAGTTGTCGCCGCAATGACAATCACGATTTGAAGCAGGCGCAATGTCAGCATGGTTTATCTCCAGTTATATTTTTATGAAAAACAAAAAAAGATTCTTATCCATCCCAAGCGACAAGACAAGCAGTATTTGCGTTAATGGGTTTTTTCTTTACTAATCCATGGTGTGTTCATATATTTAACGGGTTATTATTCACAAAGGCATCGTCATCTTATTTTAAAAACAAAGCCAGGAAGGATGCATCATGAAATTGATTCTAGCCGTCATAATGACCGCTTATGCCGCCAGCGCCTTTTCGGCCGATAATTTTATTATTGCGGCCGAAGGCCAACCAAAAGCCCAAATCGTCACCGGCGAAAAGCCCCCGGAAACTGTCGCTTTTGCCGCCAAAGAGCTGCAGATCTTCATCAGGAAAATGTCCGGCGCCGAACTTTCAATTGCCGCCAAGCACGATCCCAAGACCCCTTCCATCCTGCTTGGTCCCGCCGCGCGCGAAAAAATTCCAGCAGAAGAATTCAAGAAGGCAAGCCGCGACGGCTACATCATCACGGTCATCAAGGGCGATTTGTGCATCGCGGGCATTGACGATTCAGGGCCTCAGACCGACATTGAATCGCTCCTGAAGCAGGGCATCACCCATGACGTAACGGCGTGGACCTTCAACCGTGGCACGCTCTATGGCGTCTACCGCCTGCTGGAGGAGCTCGGCATGCGCTGGTTCATGCCCGGCGAGTTCGGCGAGCGCGCCCCGGCCATCAAGTCGCTTTCTTTCAACGGCGACATCCGGGAAAACCCGCACTTCATAACCCGCACGGTCGGCTACTGGTCGCTCGGGGGAACCGGAAATTACAATAAACAAGCCAAGGCAATCACGATCATGCCGGGCGAGCGCGATGAGATCGGATTCACCCCGGCCGAAAACCGGATGTGGGAGCTGAGGATGCGGGGTGAAACTTTCCGGATACCGCTCAACCATAACCCGCCGCGCACCGGCTGGATGCAGCGCTTTTACACAAACCATCCCGATTATTTTGCCCTGCTGCCCGACGGCAAGCGCGCGGTTGACAGCCACGGATGTCATTTATGTTACACTCACCCGGATGTTCTCAAGGAAAACATCGAGGACATCAAAGCATATGGCGCCGGCAAGCTTGCGTCCGAGCGCGGCATCCCGGTCACAAGCCGCGGCAGCACCAACCTGATCTATCCTTTTAACCGCAACTGGAGCTATGACATCGCCCTGGACCGTTATTATTCTGT
>JBAYWJ010000318.1:0-4461 GCA_041674125.1 Kiritimatiellia bacterium | reverse complement strand
CGCTATGCTAACGGGCTGTTATCCGCCCCGGATAGGATTCGGTTCCTTCGAAGGCCGCTGGGTGCTGTACCCGGGCCAGGCCGTCGGGCTGAACCCCTCGGAGATCACTTTCGCCAGATTGCTTCTCAATGCCGGCTATGCCACCAAAATCGTGGGCAAGTGGCACTGCGGCGACCAGAGGGAATTCCTGCCGACCAGGCACGGGTTTGAAAGCTACTACGGGCTGCCTTACAGCAACGACATGGGGGTGAGAAGAAAAGACGACAAGTTCCCGCCCCTGCCCCTCCTGCGCGACGAGGAAGTTATCCAGCAGCAGCCCGACCAGGCGGCCCTGACCGAGCGCTACGTCGAGGAATCGGTCCGCTTCATCCGCGCCAACGCCCGGCGCCCTTTCTTCCTTTACCTCGCCCACATGCACGTCCACCTGCCCATCTATGCCCCGGAAAGGTTCCTGAAATCATCCGGGAACGGCAAATACGGCGCGGCAGTGGAATGCATCGACTGGGCCACGGCCGCCATCATGCACGAGCTGGACAGGCTCGGGCTGGACGAAAACACGCTTGTGATTTTCACGAGCGACAACGGCTCATTGTGCCGCGGCCACGGGGGCAGCAACGGGCCACTGCGCGGCATCAAGGCCACGACCTGGGAAGGCGGTCAGCGGGTCCCCTGCATCATGCGCTGGCCGGCTAAAATCCCTAAAGGCATGGTCTGCAAGGAACTGGCGGCCTCGCTGGACTTTTACCCCACTTTCGCCGCCATCGGGGGCGCCGCCCTGCCGGACGACAGGATTATTGACGGGAAGAACATCCTGCCCCTTATGCAATCCGCTGGCGCAAAATCGCCCCGCGAACTGTTTTTTTACTACATGCGGGACAAGCTGGAAGCCGTCAGGAACTCGGAGTGGAAACTGCACGTCAGGAAGCAGGACTGGACGCAGGCCGGGCAGAAAGAAGACCAAGAAATCAAGGAGCTTTACAACCTTCGTTCAGACCCAGGCGAAACACGGAATCTTTACAGCGACTATCCTGAGGTGGTCAAGGAGCTTGAATTAAAAATGGATGAGTGCCGTCAGGATATCGGCGACGAAGCGACCGGCGCGCAGGGTAATAACACCCGGCCCGTCGGCCGCGTTGCCAATCCCGAAACCCTGACGCATTACGATCCCAGCCATCCGTATATGATCGCGATGTATGACTTATACAAAGGATAAAACACGGAATACGGCCAAATTCCCGGATACCAAGGCAACGACCACAATAACAACGGGGAACAACATGCAAAAAAACAGACCGAACATTATCACCATAATCTGCCACGATATCGGCCAGCACCTCGGCTGTTACGGGGTGCCGGGAGTCCGTTCCGCCAACATTGATGCCTTTGCAGCCGGAAGCATCCGCTTCCAAAACAGTTTCTGCACCGCGCCGCAGTGCAGCCCTTCCCGCGCGGCCCTCTGGACGGGAAGATACCCCCACGCCACCGGCGTGATCGGGCTCACCCACGGCCTGCACGCGAACGACCTCAATCCCGACGAAAAACACCTGGCCCAAATCCTGCGCGCGGCCGAATACGAAACGCACCTCTTCGGCGTGCAGCACGAGGCCCACACCCCGGAACGCTGCGGCCATGAGTTTATCCACCGCGGCCGTATCTGCGCCAAAATCGCCGATGATTTCGTGTCTTTCCTGTCCGGGCGCAAGAACCATGACCGCTCGCTCCTGGCGCAAATAGGTTTTTTTGAACCGCACCGTCCCTTCCCGCACGAAGACACTGCCGCCCAATCACCGGACAAAGCGGCGATCCCGCCCTACCTGCCCGACAACCCTTCAGTCCGCAGGGATCTTGCAGAATTCGAGGCTTCAATCGCCTCGGTTGACAAGGCCTTTGGCCGGGTCATGGATGCCATCCGCGCATCCCCAATTTCCGGCAACACGCTTATCCTGTACACCGCCGACCACGGCATACCTTTCCCTCACGCCAAGATGACGCTCTACGATCCGGGGCTGCAGGTTCCGCTGATAATTTCCATGCCGGATGGCCCGCGTGGAATTGTCCGCAACGAGATGATTTCCAACGTGGATGTAACACCCACCCTGCTCGACATCCTTTCGCTCCCCAATCCCAATGTTATGCACGGGCGCAGCTTCAAGGGGCTGCTGACCGGCCAGGCCTATATCCCGAACAAAACCATTTTCGGCGAAAAGACCTATCACATTTATTATGACCCGATGCGGTGCGTCCGCACGGAAAAGTTGAAGCTTGTCGCGAACTTCGAATGCGCGCCCGGCCAGGAGATCCCGCCCGACCCGATCAATTCAAAGTGCTTCATGGATGCGGCCGGCGCCGCCGAAACACCCGTTTATCATCCCCCGCTGGAACTCTACGACCTTGAGTCCGACCCGCACGAGCTGGTCAACCTCGCCGACCGGCCCGAGCATGCGCAAACGCGCAATGAACTGGCGCGCCTGCTGTACCGGTGGATGGCGGAGACGCAGGATCCCCTGCTGCGCGGCCCGGTGGCGCAGGGCGCCTACTACGACAGGATGAAAATGTTCACCGCCATCGGCCAGGCATAATAAACGCATGGCGCTTGACATAATCCCGGCCTCGCTTTTAAACTTGCGGCATTATTAATAAAAAACCCAACATACTTTTCATCACTACCGACCAGCAGCACTGGCAGGCCATGGGGTATCTCAACCCCGAGGTCAAAACGCCCAATCTGGACAACCTTGTCAGGCAGGGCACCACGTTTAGCCGCGCCTACACGGTCAACCCAACCTGCACGCCCACCCGCGCCAGCTGGATCACCGGGCTTTACCCGAGCCAGCACGGCGCCTATTCCCTGGGCACGAAGCTGATGGAGCATGTGCCCACGGTCGGGGAGGAATTCAGGAAACACGGCTACCGGACCGCGCTGATCGGCAAGGCGCACTTCCAGCCTTTAAAATCAACGGCCGAGTATCCTTCGCTCGAAGCTTATCCCATTATGCACGACCTGGACTTCTGGCGCAAATTCACCGGCCCGTTTTATGGCTTTGAGCACGTTGAGCTGGCGCGCAACCATACCCATGAAGCCCACATCGGCCAGCACTACGCTCTCTGGCTGGAGGCGCGCGCCCCCGGCCGATGGCGCAATTATTTCGCCCCCATGCCGGAGACCCTGCCGGAACATCCAGGCTTTCCGCAATATACCGGACCCCATCCAACTAAGCCGCCGCCGACAACCTGGGCCATTCCCGAGGAATTGCACTACAACACCTGGATCGCGGAGCGCACCAACGCCCTCATGCAACAATATGCCGGTGAAGGCAAAAACTTTTTCCTCTGGGCCAGTTTCCTTGACCCGCATCCGCCCTACATGGTCCCGGAACCTTTCGCCAGCATGTATGATCCCGGCAAGGTCACCGTGCCCGAACACCTGCCCGGCGAATTCGACGACAAACCGCCTTATTTCAAACTCTCGCAGCAGGCTAATCCGGATTTCAGCGCTTTCCATGAACCGGAAGGACACGGCATCCACGGCGCCGGCTCGCACCTGCGGGCCAGGGAACACAAGGCAAAAAATATCGCCGCGATGTACGGCATGATGACCATGCTCGACAAGTATATCGGCAGGATCCTCGACCAGCTCGACCGGCTGGGACTCAGGGAAAACACTCTGGTCTGCTTCAGCACCGATCACGGCGATTTCTGGGGCCAGCACGGCCTGGTGGCCAAGGCCATCCATCATTACGAGGATTTGCTGCGCGTGCCGCTCGTGGTCAGCCTGCCCGGGCGCATCCCGCAGGGCGCGGTTTCCGATGCGCTCCAGTCTGCGGTGGACCTGCCCCAGACCTTCCTGGGCATGGCGGGCCTGCCCGCGCCGCGCACGATGGCCGGGGTTGACGAAACAGATGTCTGGCTCGGAAAGAAGGAGACGATCCGCGAACACGTGATCGTGGAAAACCAGCATCAGCCCACGAAAATGAACATACGCTCCCTCATCAACCGGCGCTACAAGATAACGGTCCATTACAACCAGACTTACGGCGAATTATACGACCTGGAAAATGATCAGGGTGAAATCAAGAATCTCTGGGACAGCCCGGTGCACGGCAACCTGAAACAGAAACTCCTGCTGGAGTTTTTGCACGGGGAAATGGCCAAGGCGCCCCTGCCAATGCCCAGGATTGCGGGGGCCTGAATATATGAAAACCAATGCAATTTATCTCACGGACTTTCATCTCAAGGTACTGGCCCAGGAGGCGCCCGGGGGGCCACCGCGCCAATTAAACGCCGTAATCCCATCCATAACGAGACCCGGGACCCCGTTTTTCATCAGGATTGCCGCGCTCGATAAAACAGGGTATCCCTCCCTGCACTGCGGCCTGGCTGTGCGCATTCTATTGCCCGGAAAGAACCGGCGCGAAATCAGCATGCCATTCCAGCCCGGCACACCGGCGGTCGGCGCAATCG
>JBAYWJ010000317.1:0-4489 GCA_041674125.1 Kiritimatiellia bacterium | reverse complement strand
GTGCGCCGTAAAATAATCGTCTCCCTGATCAGCGCCCCGCGCACGGGGGATTGCGTGCTTATTCACGCCGGCTTTGCCATCCGCAAGTGGACGGAAGAAGACCTGCGGGAATACAACGCCATCGTCAGCGGGCAGGATGCCGGCGCCGCGCACAAGGGCCGGCGGCGGCGCACCGGGGGAGCCGCATGAGCTCCAGCCTGGCGGAAATCATTGATGAAATAGGGCGCGGCATGGAAAAGCTCGGCCGGGGCGCACGCGTCATGGAGGTCTGCGGCACCCACACGGTCACCGCCTGCCGCACGGGCCTGAAATCGCTCCTGCCTGAAAGCCTGAAACTGATTTCCGGGCCCGGGTGCCCGGTGTGCGTAACTCCCACCAATTACATTGACCGGGCCATCATGATTTCGCGCTACCCCGGAGTGACGGCGGCGACTTTCGGGGACCTGATGCGCGTGCCGGGCTCGCTCGGCTCCCTGGAGCGCGCCCGGGCCGGCGGCTCCGACATCCGCATGGTGTACTCCGTGGCGGACGCTTTGGAGCTGGCCGGATCCGAGCCGCTCCGGCAGGTGATATTCCTTGCGGTCGGCTTTGAAACGACCGCCCCGGGCATAGCCTGGGCCGTGCGGGCCGCGGCTGAGAGGGGATTGAAAAATTTCTTTGTGCTCTGCGCCCTGAAGACGATGCCGGGAGCCATGGCGGCGTTGCTGCGCGCGGGCGATTTGAACCTGGATGGTTTCATCTGCCCCGGGCACGTGAGCGTCATAACCGGCACTAAGCCCTACGAATTCATCTGCCGGGATTTCCACCTGCCTTGCGTCGTGGCCGGCTTCGAGGGCAGCGACATGGCCGCGGCGCTTGCCATGATCCTGCGCCAGCTCCTGGCCGGAAAAGCGGAGGTCGAAAATGAATACCGCCGCTCTGTCAGCCCCGGAGGCAATCCGCAGGCAATGGAGCTGGTGGAGGAGGTTTTCAGCCCGACTGAAGCCGAATGGCGCGGGCTCGGATTTGTTCCCGCAAGCGGACTTGAGCTGAAGGAGCAGTACCGGCAGTTTGACGCCGGGCGGCGTTTCCCAGTGGGCTCTGTTCCGAACGTCGTGCTCCACCGCGAATGCCTCTGCGGGGAAGTTTTGTGCGGCCGGTCCGAGCCGCAGGAATGCCCGCTCTTCGGCAAGGTCTGCACTCCGGTTACGCCTTTCGGGGCCTGCATGGTTTCGAGCGAGGGAACCTGCGCGGCCCATTACAAGTATGTCCGGCGGGGCGGAACCACTGATTCACAGATGAGGATGATAAATCCGTCCAGACCTTCCGGATAGTCGAGATTCGTGGTTATTCGGGTTGCGGGTATAGCCCGCATTAAAAGGTAAAACCGGAGACTGGATTCCCTGGCCGAGCTCCCTGGCCGAGCTCGGGCAGGCGGGCATAGGCGGGCAGGCCCGGTTCCGGCCGAAGCGGCCGGCCCGGGAATGACAGCTCCGGGGGGCAGGTCCAGGGATGACACATTGAACAGGGCAACGTCATGCCCGCTTGTATGCAGTCCACGGCCTGCCCGGAAATGACACATTGCACCGGTTATTGTCATTCCAGCCCGCCTGCAGATGCTATCCGTCAGCTGACGGAGAGCAGGCGGGCGCGAAGTGCTGCGGGCGGGATAAAAAAAGGTGATTATGCGGCCAAAACCAACAACATCCGCTAACGATACGATACTCCTTTCCCACGGTGGCGGCGGACTTTTGACGCGCCGCCTGGTCAAGGACCTTATCGTGCGCCAACTCGGCAACAGCATCCTCAACGAACTGGATGACGGCGCCCCGCTGAAAATCAAAGAAAAAGACGCCGTGTTCACGACCGATTCATACGTCGTTCGGCCCATAGTTTTTCCGGGGGGCGACATAGGCCGGCTGGCGGTATGCGGCACGATAAACGACCTGGTTATGATGGGCGCCGCGCCGCGCTTCCTGAGCCTGGGGCTGATCCTTGAGGAGGGCTTGCCCATGGCTGACCTGGAAAGGGCGCTGGCTTCCATGCGCGCGGCGTTGCGCGGGTGCGGGGCGAAGGTGGTCACGGGAGACACCAAGGTCGTGGAGCGGGGCATGGGGTTCGGAATGTTTATCAATACCGCCGGGGTGGGGTTCCGTGTCAGGGGCGCTGATACGCGCGTTGCCAATGCCTCTCCCGGGGATGCAGTGATCGTGACCGGCCCCATTGGCGACCATGGGGCCGCGGTGATGTCCTGCCGCGCCGGAATCAGCCTCCGGTCGGAACTGAAAAGCGATGTCGCGCCGCTGTGGGGCATGCTGGCGCCGGTCCTGCGCTGCGGCCCGAGGATTCACTGCCTGCGCGACCCGACGCGGGGCGGCCTGGCGGCCGCCCTGAACGACATTGCCGAAGCCTCCGGAACCGGCATCAGGATTGTCGAGAGCGCCATCCCGGTGCGGAAGGAAGTGCGCGGCGTGTGCAGCCTTCTGGGGCTTGATCCGCTCAACCTGGCCTGCGAGGGGCGGGCGGTGGTGATATGCCCGCGCCGCGCAAGCGGGGCAATATTGCAACGCATCCGCTCGCATCCCATCGGGCGGCAAGCGAAAGTCATAGGGAGAGTGTGCAAAGGTCACCCGGGCATGGTTATCCTGGAAACAGCGTTTGGCGGGGAAAGGATCATTGAAATTCCCACAGGCGAAGATTTGCCGCGGATATGCTGAGGGTGAGCCCGCATGCGTATTTACCAAAATACAAAATGTAGTGGTCAAAGTAATTTACGGACAAGCTCCAAGCCGTGTCCGGAAAGGATGTGTTTATGCAAATAGCTGCGGGACAATAAAATAAAGCAACATTATTTTCTTGTATTCCGGCCCTCGTCCGGTAAGAATATCCGCCAACCGCATCTATAAAAGAAAGGAGGGAAAGGAGGAACAAGCCCAATATTTTCAGAGAAAGTGTCAATAAACTTTATTCAATTTCACATTAGAACGGAGAATATCAATGAGTTTCAAGCGGTTATTGGCTGTGTTGGTTGTTGCGGCTTTTGCTTCGGTTGTTTTCAACGCTTCGGCTGAAGGCGACAAGGCCGCCCCCGCCGGTCACAAGGAATTGACCCTGACCGGTAAGCTGATCCTCAAAGAGGACGTCAAGGGCGAAGTCAAGGCCACGGACAAGGTCGGCAAGACCGAAGAGAAGATCGAGATTACCGGCAAGGAAACCATTGTCTGCAAGTATGCCCTGGAAACCGCGGATGGCGAAGTTGCGCTTCCCGAGCCCCCCAAGGTCAAGGAAGGCGAGAAGGCCATTGACATGGCCGCCATGATCGGCAAGACCGTCAAGGTTGTTGCCAAGGGCACCGAGAAAGAGCACAACGGCAAAAAGGTCATCAAGGTCAAGCAGATCGTCAGCGTGACCGAAGAAGCGGCCCCTGCGGCAGCCCCTGCGGCACCTGCGGCCCAGTAAGTCATTTCAGGCAATTATAAAAAAGAAGCAGGCGTTTAACCGCGCCTGCTTCTTTTTTTTTGCATTGGGCCGCAAGGTCAGCGCCGGACCGCGGCCTTGATGTCGAGGAGCTCCTTCATCACTGTGCCGACGGGCGCTCCGCCGGAGGGGGCGCCGAAGGCGTCATGGAGTTTTTTGTAGAGCCGGTAAAGGTCACGGTAGATCCTGGCATTTTCCGGGACAGGCTTGAAGATTCCGGGCTTGACGCCGGTCATGGCCGCCACAGCCGGCTCTGCGGCCGGGTAAACTTTAGCCGCGAGCGCGCCGGCGATGGCCGCGCCCAGGGCGCAGGTCTGCGAAGAGCGGGAGACACACATCGGCCGGTTGAGGACATCGGCGTAGATCTGCATGAAAAGGTCGTTTTTCTCGGCAATGCCGCCGCAGCAGACGATATTGTCTATCTTGACCTTGTATTCCTCGATGCGGTTTATAATGGCCAGGGCGCCGAAGGCGGTGGCCTCCAGCAGGGCGCGGTATATTTCGTGGCGCGGGGTGTGGAGGGTGAGCCCGACGATCATCCCTGTCAGGCGCGGGTCTACCAGAATGGTACGGTTGCCGTTGTTCCAGTCAAGGGCCAGGAGCCCGCTCCCGCCCGGCCGAAGCCTGCGGGCTTCTTCCGTGAGCGCGACCTGGAGCGCGTCGCTGCCGCGGCAGACGACGTTGACGAACCATTTAAAAATGTCGCCGACGGCCGACTGCCCCGCCTCGATGGCGGTATAGCCGGGCAGAACAGAGCCTTCGACGACACCGCACACTCCGGGAATATCGGCCACCTTGCGGCCGGCCGGGGCGACCATGACGTCACAGGTGGAGGTGCCGATGATTTTGACCAGGGTGCCGGTTTTGATGCCGGAGCCGACCGCGCCGAGGTGGGCGTCGAAGGCGCCGGTGGCCACGGGAATGCCGGCCGGCAACCCGAGCTTGGCGGCCCATGCGGGCGAGAGCTTGCCGGCGCAATGATCAATGGAATGGGCAACGGCCGGGAGGCGGCTTCGCTGCCGCGCCAGGCGCG
>JBAYWJ010000316.1:0-4503 GCA_041674125.1 Kiritimatiellia bacterium | reverse complement strand
CTGACGCCGTTTGCCGTGGTGACATTCTTCGACGAGAACCTTGTGCTGGATCCGGGCGGCATTTCAGGCTTGGCAGACCTGACCGCAAAGATTGATGCGCGCCTGCCTTCGAAGAACCTTTTTTATGCCGTGCGCATAGACGGGCTCTTCGATTACGTAAAGGTGCGCAGCGTCCCGGCTCAGGAAAAACCTTACGTCAAGCTGGCGGAGGCAGTCGGCCGGCAGTCCGTGTTTGAGCGCAGTAAAATAAGAGGCACCGTGATCGGATTCCGGTCGCCGGAATTTGCCGAGAAGATCAATGTTCCCGGCTATCACTTTCATTTCATATCTGTGGAAAGGGATTTTGGAGGCCACCTGCTGGACTTGCGTTCCGGCGCGTTAAAGGCGCGCGTGGACAGCTCCGCGGCCCTGACGCTCATCATGCCGGAGTCGGGAAGCTATATCAGCGCGGAGCTTGGGGGTGACGAGCACCGCGACCTGAAAAAAATCGAGTGATTCCGCGGCCCGTCCAGGCGGGTCATTCGCCGATTTCGCCGATGGCCTGGCCCTCGCTGGCGTAGATCTTGAACAGCTTGTCCAGACCGGTGATGGTAAAGCCTTCCTTGATGAGGGGGGTCAGGTTGCAGAAGGCCATTTGCGCGTTGCGCTCCTTGGCCTTCTTGCCGGCGGCGATAAAAGACCTGAAAAAGACGCTGGAAATCCTGTTGACCGCCCCCATTTCGATCAGAAGGCGCATGCAGCCGCCCTCGATGAATCCGCACAAACGCCGCGTGAGCTGCTCCGAAAGCTGGGGATCGATCAGGCGCTGGTCAAGTATGTGCAGGATTGTAACCCCCTGGCGGCTTTCTTCCATGAATTGCACTGGATTGGTCATTTCACACCCCCCGGTATTTTTTTAACAAGGATAAAATAATTCCTGCCATTGTCGCGGCGGTAGCTGATTTCATCCATCATGTGCCGGATGAGGTGGATGCCCAGCCCGCCGATCATCCTGTTTTCAATGTTTGCGGACACGTCCGGTACGGGCTGTTCAAGCGGGTTGAAAGGCTTCCCCGAATCACTTATCTCGAACGTGACGCGGCCATCGCGCTTTTCGATACATATTCTGACATTGCCCTTCTCCTGGGGGTAGGCGTACATGATCACGTTGGTGACGGCCTCGTCCAGGGATACGCATATGTGGCCGAAATTTTCCCCGGTTATGCCCATGGCGGCGAGGGTTTGTTCTATGAAGACGTTTATTTGATCAAGGTGCTCGAGGTCTGCAACCGTCTCCAGTTCAAACCTGGCCGGCTTGGGGTCTGCCCGGATGTTGACAGGGATTTCCATAAATGCCGCTGATGATGACAGATTCCGGGGCGGGATTCAATATATTTCGCCCGCGAGCTCCTATTGCAGCATGCGGTTCAGGTTTAGAATGGGCAGAAGTATGGCGATCACCACCAGGAGTACGAACAAACCTACCCCCAGGATCAGCGCCGGCTCCAGCCATGCCATTACGCGCGCAAGCTGCTGCTCCCATGCGCTGTGATAGCGCTCTCCGGCGCCCTGAAGGACCTGGTCGAGTGCCCCGGTGTTTTCGCCGATTTCGATAATGCCGGAAAGCATTTCTCCCAGGGGGTGCATGCGCCCGACAGCCTGCGACAGGCTGGAGCCGTTTTTGACAGCCTCCGCCTCGCGTTCAGCCTGGGCCATGATGGAGCGGCTGCCGGTCGCCTGGCCGGCCAGGGCGATGCTTTCCACCAGGGGCGCGCCGCCCCGCAGCAGAATCGCGAGCGTGCGCGCAAAGCGCATCGCAACCAGGGCCGCATAGCACCGGCCGGCCACGGGCAGGGCAAACAGTTTCCTGTCAAGCGCAACGCGGTTTTCAGCCCTGCGCGCCAGGAACTGCCGGAAGCCGAAAGCCGCGGCCGCCGCGAGCGCGATAAACGCAGGCCACCACTGGGCGCAAAAATCCCCCGCGGCAAGCATGAACCTTGTGATAAACGGGAGAACCTCGCGGGACTGGTCCCCCATGAGGCGTGTAAGGCGGGGCAGGGCAAACCCCAGCAGCCCCACGGCGATGGCCGCCGCCACGGCCACGATAATCGCAGGATAGATGAGCGCGGTTACGAGCCGCTCCCTGAGCTTGATTTCCTCGCCCATAAAGGCGGCGAGGCTTCCGAGCGTGCCTTCAAGCTGACCGGACTTTTCGCCCGCGGTGATGAACGCTGTTTCCGCCGGGTGCATTTCCCGCGCCGAGAGGCGGATGGCCTCCGCCAGCGGGGCGCCTTCCCTGATTTTGTCGCGGATTCCGGCGATTATGCCGCGCGTGGCGGCCAGGTCATGGGAGCGGAGCAGAACTTCCAGCGCCGCCGAGAGCGGCAGTCCCGCCCGCAGGAGGGATGAGAGCTCCCCGTAAAACAAAGTCCTCCGGGCGCGCCCGAAGGCGTTGCGGCTGAAAAAACTAGCGCCGACTTCCTGGGCGGCCGGCGTTATCTCACGCGGCAGGACACCCTGGGCCGCAAGCTTTTCGCAGGCCTGTTTCCGGTCGGAGGCTTCGATCAGGCCCCTTTGTTTTTTGCCGCCTTTGTCGTAGCCGGTATATGCGTAGGTTGTCATATGGAAAAAAACGCAAGAGGCCGGCCGGCCTTGGCGCTTAAGAAGCTACCTGGCCGATGGCCCTCAATATTTCCGATGCTGAGGTTGCGCCGCTCCACATTTTGGATATGGCATCATCCATGAGAGTTCTTGCGCCCTCGCGGACGACCAGGGTTCGCAAGGCGGCGGTGTTGGCGTGTTCGTTGCGGATGGCATCTTCGATGGGAGGGGTGATTTCGAGCATTTCAAAGATTCCCGTGCGCCCGCGAAATCCTTCCAGGCATTCAGGGCAGCCTTTGGGGGCCCATGTGGTTCGGGCCGAGATCGCGCCGGCCAACTTGCCGAATCCATCTGCCTCTTCCCTGGAGAGGGGGACGGCGGTCTTGCAGGACTGGCAGAGCCGGCGCACCAGGCGCTGCGCGATGGCCGCCCGCAGGGACGCGGCGCAAAGGTAGGGCGGTATGCCGATATCGATCATGCGCGTAACGGCGCTGGGCGCGTCGTTGGTGTGGAGCGTGCTGAAGACGAGGTGGCCGGTGAGGGAGGCCCTGATGGCAATTTCAGCCGTTTCCAGGTCGCGCATTTCCCCCACCAGGATCACGTCGGGATCCTGCCGGAGAATGTGCCGCAGGCCGCTTGCGAAAGTGAGGCCGATTTTAGGCTTTATTTGGATCTGGCCGATGTCCGGCAGGCGGTACTCAACCGGGTCCTCGACCGTCATGATGTTGATCCTGTTCTTGTCGAGTTGCTGCAGTGCGGCGTAAAGGGTGGTCGTCTTGCCGCTCCCGGTCGGGCCGCACACGAGTATGATGCCGTTCGGCTCCCTGATCAGGCTGTTGAACCTTGCCATGATGTCGGCGCCCAGGCCGAGGCCGGCCAGCGGCAGGAGGGTCGAGTTGCGGTCCAGAAGCCGCAGGACAACCCTTTCGCCCTCGGCGACCGGCACTGTTGAAACGCGGATGTCTATTTCGCGCTTGCCGATGCGCACGCGCGCCACGCCGTCCTGAGGAAGGCGTTTCTCGGCTATGTCCATGCGGGCCATTACCTTAAGGCGCGAGATCAGGGCCGATTCCATGTTCTTTGGAGGCGCGGACTGTTCGTAGAGCATCCCGTCGACGCGGTAGCGTATCTTGAGCCGGGACTCAAAAGGCTCGATGTGCACGTCGGAAGCACGCGCCTTGACGGCTTCCAGGAGGATGAGGTTGATCAGTTGAGTGACAGGGGCGCTTTCGGACATTTGCAGGAGGTCTTCCGAGTGGCCGGCCGCGATTTCCGTTTCAGGCGCCTGGTCGTGCAGGTCGCGTATGAACTCGCTGGCGGTTTCCTTGCGGCTGAAGTAACAGCGCTCGATGGCGTTCAAAATGGCCTCGCGCGATGCCAGCAGGGGGGTAAGCTCAGTGTTCAGAAGCAGCTGCAGCTGCTTCAGGGCGTTGGTGTCGCCGGGATCGGTGACGAGCGCCATGGGCTCGCCATTCCGCCTGATCGGCAGCATGAGGTGAGCGCGCGCCCACTCGACCGGGAGCTCGGCGATGAGGGAGGTATCCAGCATGGCATCCGTAACCTCCGCGGCGATGTCGAGCTTGTACTGGGCCGCCAGCTGGCTGAGGCGGCTGCCTTCCGCAACGGTTTTTGAATTTTGATCGGCCATGCTTTCCCCGCAATTGACTCCGGCCCTTGTGTCGAGCCGGAAGCGGCGCGGTCGTGCGCGCGCCTCAATTGTCATCCACCGGCTTGAGCGGTTTTAAATCTTCCAGGACGGTGCGCGAAGAAATGTCCTGATTCAGTTCGGCCCGCCTGAGTGAGTTTGTGCTCGTGTGCGGGGTCACAAAGATAAGCAAATTTGTCCGCTCGAGCTCCTCAACCGTGTGGCGGAACAGGAAGCCAAGGAGCGGGATCGATCCGAGGATGGGCACCCTGGTTTCT
>JBAYWJ010000315.1:0-4522 GCA_041674125.1 Kiritimatiellia bacterium | reverse complement strand
CTGCGATCTGTTTCTGATGCGCCTCTTGAAATTGATCATTTAAAAAGCTTGGTTCCTCTGGGGCTGAATCATGGAAAAGCAGTGGTTCGTCATACATACGCTCACCGGCAAGGAAGCGAAAGTGAAGGAAAGCCTCCTGCGCAGGATCAAGGTGGAGGAAATGACCGACCTGGTCGGCGAGGTTTCCATCCCGTCGGAAAAAGTTTCCGAGGTCAAGAAAGGCAAGAAAAGCACCTTGACCAGGATGTTCTATCCCGGCTACGTCCTCATCGAGATAAACCTCTACAAGGAAGACGGCAAGATCAACGAGAAGTCGTGGTACTTCGTCAACGACACCCCCGGCGTGATCGGCTTCATCGGCGGCTCGCGGCCGGCTCCGCTGCGCCCGCGGGAAGTGGAATCCATTCTCTATCAGATCGAAGACAAGAAGGAGAAGGTCAAGCCGAAGGTTATCTTTGAGCCCAACGAGACGGTCAAGATCACCGACGGGCCCTTCCTGAATTTCAGCGGCGTGATCGAGGAGGTTGACCCTGAGAAGGGCAAGCTCAAGGTGCTCGTGAACATTTTCGGGCGGACCGCTCCCGTGGAGCTGGAATACTGGCAGGTAGAGCGGGTCTGATGATTTCTGATTTTTGATTTTGGATCTGCGATTGGGATCCAAAATCGCGGAAATGAGGTAAAAAAAACATGGCTAAGAAGGTTACGGCAATCGTCAAGCTGCAAATACCGGCCGGGCAGGCCAATCCGGCGCCGCCGGTGGGCCCCGCCCTGGGCCAGCAGGGGGTCAACATCATGGCTTTCTGCAAGGAGTTCAACGCCGCCACGCAGGGCAAGGCCGGCATGATCCTGCCGGTGGTCATAACGATTTACCAGGACAAGTCTTTTACATTCATAACCAAGAGCCCCCCGGCGGCGGTGCTGATCAAGCAGGCCGCGGGCCTCGCCAAGGGATCGGGCGTGCCGAACCGCGACAAGGTCGGCAAAATCACAAGAGCCCAGATCATGGATATTGTGAAAATGAAACTGCAGGACCTGAACACTTCCGATGAAAAACGCGCCGCCCGGCAGATCGAAGGCACGGCCCGCAGCATGGGTGTGGACGTGGTGGAGCAATCATGATTAAGCACGGTAAAAAATATCGCGCCATAGAGAAGAAAGCGGAGAAAAAAGTCTACGCGCTTCCCGAGGCCATAAAGTTCATCCAGGAAAACCCGGCCGCCGATTTCGACGAGACCATGGATATCGCCTTCCGGCTCGGGCTTGATTTCACAAAATCAGAGCTGACGGTGCGCGGTATGGTTTCTTTGCCGCACGGCACCGGCAAGAAGGTCAAGGTGCTTGTGTTCGCCTCGGGCGCGGCCGCGGAAGCAGCCCGCGCCGGCGGAGCGGACATGGTAGGGTTTGAGGATATGATCGCCAAAATCCAGGGCGGCTGGCTGGACTTTGACGTGGCGGTCGCCACTCCGGACGCCATGAAGGAAGTGCGCAAGCTCGGTAAATTCCTCGGCCCGCGCGGCCTGATGCCCAACCCGAAGACCGGCACCGTCACCGATGACGTCGCCGGGGCTGTGAAGCAGTGCAAGGCCGGCCGGGTTGAGTTTCGCATGGACCGCCACGGCAACGTCATGGTGCCTTTCGGCAAGCGCTCTTTTGATGCCCAGAAGCTTGTCGAGAACGCCAACGCCATCATCGGCGCCGTCATCGCCGCGCGCCCCCCGGCGGCCAAGGGAATATTTCTAAAAAAATGCGTGATCAGCTCGACCATGGGAATAGGGCTGCCGATCCAGGTGCGCGAGGCTGTTGCGTCAGAATAGGAAGGCTGTTACCGATATGAGACCGGAAAAAATTGCAATCGTCAGTGAAATCCGTTCGAAAATAGCCGGGTCTTCGTTCCTGATCCTGGCCAATTACAAGGGAATGAAGGTCGGGCAGATCAAGGAGCTGCGCAAGCGCCTTGCAAAGCAGAAGTCATTCTTCAATGTTGTCAAGAACAGCTTTTTCAAGAAGGCCGTCGCCGATATGCCCGCGTATAAGATTGACGAACAGCTCGACAAGCCAATGGCGATCGTCACCGGGCAGGGGGACGGGATAGACACCGTCAAGGCCCTGGACGGTTTCAGCAAGGAGTTCAAAGTTTCTTCGATCGAGTTCGGCTTTTTGGGAGGGCGGCACTGGTCGGCGGAGGAGTTCGGTCAGCTGATCAAGCTTCCCCCGCGGATCACCCTGCTCGGCATGCTTGCGGGCGGGCTGGCGGCGCCCCTCAGCGGTCTGGCGGGCGTCATGCGCCAGAAGCTGGCCAGCCTGGTCTACGCCCTGCAGGCCGTGCATGAACTGAAGAATAAATCCGGCAGCAAATAAAGAAGGAGAGATGCCATGGCAGATGAAGTCAAAGCAGAAAGCGCCCAGAAAGAGGCGGATGCCTCTGAAGTCAAACTGGAAGGCAAGATGAAGGAGTTCGTTGAGTGGGTGGAGACCATCAGCGTGCTTGAACTTTCCCACCTCGTCAAGGCCCTCGAGAAACGTTTCGGCGTCACAGCCGCGGCCCCGATGATGGCGATGCCCGGCATGGCGGCCGGCGGAGCCGCCGGCGGAGCGGCCCAGGAAGCCAAGACCGAGTTCGCGGTCGTGCTGGTCAGCGCCGGCGCGAACAAGATTGCCGTGATCAAGGAAGTGCGCGCCATAACCGGCCTGGGACTGAAGGAGTCCAAGGACCTTGTGGAAGGCGCCCCGAAGACGGTGAAGGAAGGTTTATCCAAGGATGACGCGGCCAAGATGAAGGTAAAAATCGAAGCCGCCGGCGCCAAGGTCGAAATCAAGTAAACGGAACCGGACCCGCGCGGCCTGGCGCTCTGCGCGCACGGACCGGGCCCGGAGACCGGCGCCGTTTTCCCCGGCCGCCTTGCGGCCGAGGCCGTCCACGACCTTTTACCTTAACGGATGAACACGCGAGGATTTTGTATGGCGGAAACAATGAATTTCGGAAAGCTGAAGGACCTGATCCAACCTCCCGATCTTATCGCCCTGCAGAAGGATTCCTACCGGGATTTCCTGCAGCTTGACGTCCCGCCGACGCGCCGGAAAAACTTCGGGCTCCAGGCGGTCTTCAAGGAAGTGTTCCCGATCGAAAGTTACGACGGTCGCTGCGTGCTCGATTTTGCGAGCTACGAGTTTTCGCTTCCCAAGAAGAATCCCGACCAGTGCCTGAAGGACGGCGAAACATATTCCGCGCCCCTGCACGTGAAGTTCCGCCTGAAAAACGGCGACGAGGTCTGTGAGGAAGTCGTCTACATGGGCGAAATTCCCATCAGCACCGAGAGCGGCAGCTTCGTGGTAAACGGGGCCGAGCGGTGCATCGTCAGCCAGCTGCACCGTTCGCCCGGCATCTGTTTCGAGCGCACTATCCATTCCAACGGCGCGCCCATTTATTCCTTCCGCCTCATTCCCGACCACGGCTCGTGGGTGGAGGTGCAGTTCGACGCCAACCACATGATCCACATTTACCTCGACCGCCAGCACCGCCGCCGTAAGTTCCTGGCCGTAACCTTCCTGCGCGCCATAGGCTTCGGCACCGACGAGGAACTCCTGCGCATCTTCTATAAGATAGAGAAATTCGATTTGCACGGCAATTTGCCCGACGAAAAGCTCAAGTTCTATGTCCTGAAGGACGACGTCATCGACGTAGACTCGCAGACCATCATCGGCCGCCGCTACGATTACGTCACCCCTGCGCTTCTGAAGCAGATGAAGGGCGCCAAGTACGAGAAGGTGGACGTGATTGACGTTTCATGGGACGAGGGCCTCTTCCTGCGCAACCTGCAGAAGGACACCACCAACTCCGAGGAGGCGGCGCTCAAGGAAATTTTCATGCGGCTCAGGCCGGGCGACCCTCCCACGGTCAACGGCGCGCGCCAGATGCTCAAGAACCTCTTTTTCGATCCGCGCCGCTTCGACCTCGGCCGCGTCGGGCGCTACAAGATCAACCAGAAGCTGCGCTTGAACGAAAAGAAGGATTTGCGCGCGATCGACAACGAGGACATGGTCGAGGCGATCCGCTACCTCATCAACCTTTACCGCGGCAACGGAATGATAGACGACATCGACCACCTCGGCAGCCGGCGCCTGCGGGTGGTGGGCGAACTGCTCGAGAACCAGTGCCGCCTCGGCCTGGCCCGCGCGCAGCGGACTCTGCGCGAGAGAATCATGTACATCGACACCTCGGTTGAAAAGCCGACCCCGCAGAGGCTGATAAACCCGAAGTCCCTTTCCGCCTCGGTGCAGGATTTCTTCGCGCGCAGCCAGCTGAGCCAGTTCATGGACCAGACCAACCCGCTTTCCGAGCTCACCCACAAGCGCCGCATGAGCGCCCTGGGGCCCGGAGGACTTAGCCGGGAAAGGGCGGGCTTTGAAGTGCGCGATGTCCACACCAGCCACTACGGGCGCATCTGCCCGATCGAGACCCCGGAAGGCCCGAACATCGGCCTGATCTCGTCTCTGGGAACCTACGCGCGCGTGAACGAGTTCG
>JBAYWJ010000314.1:0-4550 GCA_041674125.1 Kiritimatiellia bacterium | reverse complement strand
TCTCATTGAACACAACGTAGCTGTTCTGCGTGCCCGGCACCTTGCGCCGGTCATAGGTGAACGGCACCTTGCGGCCCTTAGCCGTATAGTCGTAGGTACCCTTGTAGTTGATCGTCTGGCAGATGAACTGCCAGCGGCCCTGGGCGTCTTGAGCCAGGAAGGGAGCCACCACGCGCGCGGTGCGCACCGGCTGTGACACGGTCTCCACCTTGGCCTCCGGTAGTTTATCTTCCGCCCACGCGCCCGCGGTCACGATACCTGTTGCCAGCAATATTGCCATCAAATTGCGAACCATAACGACCTCCTTGGATTAATGCCCGAATGCCTGGACACGATACGTTTTTTGATAAAGAAGCTTAGCCACGGATTACACGGATTTAACGGGTAAAGACAAAAACAACAGGGTCTCCTCTCGGACTTCTAATTCAATATACAGAAATCTCAATCTTTGTAGAGCCGGTTTTATACCGGCTATTTTGTCCCGAAGATAGCCGACGTAAAGTCGGCTCTACATGAAACATTTGCCCCCTTTGGCCTAATTCAAAATGAACCTTTTCTTTTTTCGCGTCCTTTCGCGTGTTTCGCGGGCAATGCTCCGGTTTCTTTATTTGCCCGGCAGCGCGACCTTGACCACCTCGCAACCAAAGATGCCGTAAAGATCCTGGCCGGCCCAGCAGGGCAGGTCGACGCTGCGGCTCAGCCTGGCGACTGGCGTGAGGTCCAAAGTTTCGGGGTTGAGCCGGCTGAGGATTTTGTCGCGGATCATCCACCAGGAGCCGTCCGCCGGTTTCTGGAAGGCGACCGGGTCCCGGATCTTGGCAAACTTAATATACCAGGATCCGTCATCGGGGCTTCCTTCCAATTCCTGCTTTTCGGTCGGCTCCGATTTGACCGCCGCCACCGCAGCGCCGGCCGAGTCCTTGGCATCCGCCGCCACCGGGACAGCAGGCTTTTCCAGTTCTTTCCACAGGACCACCGACTTCTTCTCAACATCAAACAAATAAAGGCTGTCGTTCGTTTCTCCGCCAACAAGGCCGAGGATGCGCGAGTCATGGCCAATGCCCTGAATTTGGCCTGTGTTGGGCAATCCTTCCTTCAGGGCAATGGGCTCCTGAACCTTAAGGTCCAGATCGTAAACGAAGAACTGGTTCCCATTACCGGAACCGGAGAGCACAAGGCGATTAAGCTTGGGCAGAAGCGCCGCGCCCTGGACGTGGAATTCCTTCATGTCCTGCCCGAGCCCGATCCGTTTTTTCGTCGCGACATCGTAATAGCCCAGGCCCGTCCCCGTGCTCCAGCGCTCGCGCCTGCCCACGAGGTAGATTCGACCGTTGGGACCCGGCAACAGGAGTTTCGCAAAGTGCGATTCGGTCACACCCTGGCCAAAGGATCCGACCAGGGCGGGGTTGTTTTTCGAATCCGTCGGGACATTCTTGTCAACGATCTTCCAGGGACGGGCAGGGTCGTAAACGCTCATGGTACAATTGGGATAGCCGGCGTAGTAGGCCTTGCCGTCCAGGATGCACGTCCGTGGCCCGCTGGGACCGCCATGGCCAAAATACTCAGTCCGCTTCTGTGCGGGGTGATAGCGGAACCAACCATGATACTGGCGCACATTGCCCAGGAGTGAGCCGTCAGGCAAGGCCGTAAGGGACTCGATCCATTCCGGCTCGGCGCGCTTGATCCGGAATTGCGCGCTCCGCCACTCACCCTTGTCGTCGGCAGGCCGCCACCAGACCGTCGCCGATCCGTCGCCCCCGATCTCCAGCGGACGATCCTTGTCCAATTCCGGCGCTTTCGGAGGGTCCTGAAGTTTCTTGCCATTCGGCGCGGCCGCTCGTGGCTGTTTTTCACCTTCCTTGACCGGCTCCATCTTTCCATCAATGCACCAGACCTTCTCGCTCTTTCCATCACCCGACAGACCCGCCGTGACCGCGCCGTTGCCGTCGTCGCTCACGGTGATGCGCGCTCCCGGGCCCTTGCGTTCCGCGAGGCACCGCTTCTCTCCCGTCTCGATGTTCACAGCCATCAACTCCCAATGATCCTGCCCTACAGCCACGTACACCCATGGCAGGCCCAACCCCATGTAGTAGCCGTAGGTCAGCCCGCTCGGGCGGCTGACTCCCACCCCCGTGATGATTTTCCAGGTCAGAGCGTCCGGATCAACCTGAACCACGGCCGTCTTGCCGCCATAGGCCTGTGTCGTGGCATAGGCCTTACCGTCCGGGCCGAGGCACGTCTTGTAAAAAGAGCGGTTTTCGTTCCGCGCCGGAATCCAGGGCGCGATCTCGCCCAATATCTTCATCTCGCCGTCCTGCGGCTCGTAATAATAAACCTGCATGAAATCGCCGAAGAAAAAGACGCGGCCGTTGTCCGCGCGTACGGCGCCGATTGTAGTAAAATGGAACCCCGGCATATCGAAGACACGTAATTTTCCGCTCTCGAGATCCAGTACCACCCACTCCGCATCCGGCCGCCGGTCCGTCTCGTTGAACACGACATAGTTGCGCTCCGTGCCCGGCACCTTGCGCCGATCGAACGTGAACGGCACCTTGCGGCCCTTATCCGTATAGTCGTAGGTGCCCTTGTAGTTCATCGTCTGGCAGATGAACTGCCAGCGCCCCTTGGCATCGGGCGCCAGGGTCTGGATATTATCGCGCGCGGTGCGCACCGGTTGTGATACTGTCTCCACCTTGGCCACCGGCAGCTTATCCTCCGCCCACGCACCCGCCGCAACGGTTACCACCGCAAGCCCCGCAAGCAGCATTCCGCGAATCATGACCGCTCCTCCCATGTTAGATTATCTCCCTCAGATCGCGCCCCGGCAACGCGGGGAACGGCGCATGCGGCTCGGTCTGGTACCAGTAGGCCACCGAGGCGATATCGTCCTGCAGCGGCAGAAACCGATTCGCGCTGCGCCAGCCCAGGGCCTGCATGGTCACCCGCAAATCGCTCTTGAAGAAGACCGGATCGCCCGTGTGAAAGCGGTAGAGCGTCAGCCGCGTCCCGGGCTTGCCGCGCTCGCCGGAGACCCGCTGGTAGCCGAAGCAGGGCGCCGAAAAATTGCCCTCGTCAAAGCACCAGGCGCCGCCGAAGTAATCCTCGGTGCCCGTGCCGCAGATGGTCGGGAACCTGGCGTCGCCATCCAGGAACATCTTGATCTCCCCCTCACCCCACCAGCCGGCGTTGTTCTGCTGCCAGGACATGAAGGCTCCCACGTACTGGCCCTGGCCCCGGACACCTTCGACGAGCGTGTAATCCGTACCCTGCTTGAGGGGGTTCGCGCGCCGCCACTGGGCATGCAGGGCGAGCGCATCGGCGGATACCGGCTCCAGCGTGTAGTTGATCGTATAGAAAAACCCCTTCAGCTCCTCCGCGCCTTCGTTGGTGACGCTGATCCGGGCGTGCTTGCGGAAGGGCATCGGAAAGAAACAGTTCATCCCGCCCTTGGGATTGACGTTGATGGGCCCGGCCAGGATGTTCTGCCGCGCATTCCAGGAACAGCAGAAGAAGTCACCGGCGGGCACCTCCACGGAGGGCTCGCGCTCGCCATCCCACCAGGCCCGCAAAACAAGGTTCCGGTAAAATTTCGGGTCAAACGTGAACCAGATGTGGCGGATGACCCCCGGTCCGTCATTGTCCATGAGCTCCACGGACTTGCCGGCGGGCAGGTCCAGGCCGCCCTCGACGGCGCGCATTTTCATGACGTCGCCTTCCATTTTCATCTCATGAACTTGCGTCACACCGGCCGCGGGTGATGAGACGCTGATCAGTTTGGCGCCGTCTTTGGCGGTAATTTTCATGAAGGCGCCGGTGGCCGTTTGGCCCTTGACGGTGGCGCGCGCCCAGGCGTCCCTGACCTCGACGGTTTGGGCGTAAACAGTGCCGCAGGCGAGTGCAGCGATAAGGGCAAGTGCTTTGAGTTTCATGGTTTTTCCTTGGTTAAAAATGTGACGAATTCAAGGGCAGTTCAGTGCCGATTCCCGATGCGCACGAGCGATTGATTTCCAGCAAGGCGGCTGGGATGAACAGATCGAGTACCGATGGGACAAGATTTTTCCGCATGGGAAATCTCCGAAAACATCAATGAAATCTGCCTGTAGCCCTTATGAAACGGGCGACAGGCGCTATGAATTCAATAGTTCAGGAGAAAGCGGGAGGCCCGCGCGCAGGCAAGGGTGCGGCGGTGAGAGAGGCAATATGCGCTGCCGCAATGCCCTGCAACACATGGGCCAGCGCATGCATCGGCTCGGCGCTCTGTTGCGCGTCGGGCGGCGGCGGCGCGCTGCTGGTGGCGCACAGCGGGCAATCGAGCGTGAAGCTGCTGGCGTCTTTGCTGCCGTCATCGCTCTTGACCAGCAGCTTCATGGCGCCCGAACCCGAGCAGACCAGTTCCATCGCCTGGGGCTTGATCAGCGGCGAGGCCACCGCTGCGCCAAGCGATAGCGCAAACCACACCAGCACCAGGCGGGCGAGATTTTTGGCGGAGCGCAGGCTATGCATGACGGCTCATTATTGCAAACTTTGTCTGGGCCCGACTTGCCAGATGC
>JBAYWJ010000313.1:0-4569 GCA_041674125.1 Kiritimatiellia bacterium | reverse complement strand
GCCCGAAGAAAAGCGCGCCCTGGAACCGCTGCTGGCTTCCGAAAAAGGCCGTCCGCCGCAGGGCTATTATTTGGAAAGGCTGGTCAGGCAGGCCCGGAATTTTTCGCTGCGCGAGCTTGCCGCGGCGCGGGAGGCCATCCTGGAAACGCGGCTCAAGCTGGTGTCCTCCTCCAACCTCGAAACACTGCTAATGGAAAAACTGCTGGTGCAGATATGCGGCCGGCGCAAGGCGCCATAAAAAGCCGCATCCCAAGGCCGGCTTCGCAATGCAGGCCATCGCGGCCTGCATCCTTTTTCCGCTGTAGGCCGTCATAATATGACGGCAGATTTGCCGCGATTCCATTGGGCGTCCGTCAGCCGGCTCCTTCTCAGCCATGTGGGCTGCAGATCGACGGAACAGGCTGTTCCGCCCTGCCATTGGAATTCCGGGTAGGGCCGCACAGCCTTGTGCGGCCGTCACATTTTGACCTGGCTGAATACAGAATACAGACAGTCGCAACACTCTGTCTGAGATCTTTCGAGCCTGTTCCGCTTGTTGAAAACCACTCCGGAAAGGGGGGTAAAAATATTTTAAACTTTGTGTAGCAAAGAACTTTGTAATGATGTAGGATTCTTTGCAGAGGAGAGCAAAGGATGATCGCAAGCCATATCCATGACGCACTGAATCAGGTGAGAAAATTGCAGAGGTTCATCCTCGAAAAAAGCAATTTTTGCGGCTACTCCGGCTCGGCCCGGATAATCGGCGGCCTGGCGGCCCTGGGCGGAGCCGCTTTGATCGCATCGGGCAAAATCCCGGCCACGCCCCAGGCCAGCCTGGCGGTTTGGAGCGCGGTACTGGCCGTCGGCCTGGTTGTCAATTACGGCGGTTTGGCTCTATGGTTTCTGCGCGCACCGGAATCCGGCCGCAGCCTCGCCAGCTTGACGCCGGCGCTGGATGCTGTCCCGCCGCTGGCCGCCGGGGCTGTTTTGAGCCTGGCCCTGGTGCTGAAATCCCAATTTGATTTTTTGTTCGGGACCTGGATGTGCCTCTACGGCGTCGCGCACGCGGCCTATCGCCGCTCACTTCCGCCCGAAAATTATCTGGTCGGACTCTTTTATCTTTTCTGCGGCGCCGCCTGCCTCCTGCTGCCCGGGGTCAGCTTCGACGATCCCTGGCCGATGGGGCTTGTCTTTTTTGCCGGCGAAACCGCCGGCGGCATTGTGCTCTATTGCGCAAAGAGGGCAGGAGCGGCCGATAATATTGAAAAAACAAAGGAAGGGGAACAAGATGACCGGCCTGAAAACCATTGAGAAAATATTCCACGAGCCCAACCGCATGGCGATCATGTCCGCCCTCTGCGCGGCCGACAGGGCCCTTTCGTTTACCGAGCTTAAAGGCGCCTGCAACCTGACGGACGGCAATCTCAACCGTCACCTGAAAGTCCTCCAGGTAGCCAAGGCGGTTGAAATCCGCAAAAGTTTTGTGGATGACAAACCCCGCACAACCGTCGCGCTCTCAAGGTCCGGTTTGGACCGCTTCAGCGAATACCTGCAGGCCCTGGCGGAAGTCCTGGAAACGGCCCGCAAGGCCCTGCCGGCGGAGAAGAAAAAATCAATTGCCTTTCCCTGGGCACAAACATCGAAAGCCTGAAAAATAATATTCGGCGCATAAAAAATTAATTCGGTTCATTCGCTTTGCTATGCAAAGAACTAACGGAAACAAAGCAGTGCGGCAGCACGCGGGCAGGAATACCGGTAAGGCAGTCTTGTCATTCCCGTCTGTCGGCCAGGGAATGCAGGCTCCGGTTATTACATAAATCAAATCGCGAAGTTCAAAACAACACAGAAGGAGGAGTGGAAACATGGATGCAAATGAAAATCCCGGGGAAGTCAGGCTGCCATTTTTTAAAAGGTTTTCCGTCATTTTCAAGATGGCCGGCGTGCTCTCGCTCGTCCTGGTTCTGCTGATACCCCTGGCCATGATCAAGTCGCTGATCAACGAAAGGATGTTCCGCCGGAACGCGGCCCTGGCGGAAATTACCTCTACCTGGGGAAGCCAGGAAACCATCGTCGGGCCGGTTTTGGTTGTTCCCTATGAATACAAGACAAAAAAATGGAAGGACCAGATGGTGCGCAACAGCCTCAAGAAGATTGAAGTAGAGGAAACCGCCCTCGCCAATGCCTATCTCCTGCCTGCCCAGCTGGAGATAACGGGCGATGTTTCTCCCGAGAAGCTGCACCGCGGCATCTACGAGGCGGTGGTCTACAAGGGACGCCTGGATCTTTCCGGCTCATTTGCGCCCTCCGATTTGGCCGTGCTGGGCATTGCCGCGGAAGCATTCCGCTGGGGTGAAGCCAGGATTTCCCTGGCCGTGACCGACCTGCGGGGCAGCGGGGAAATACTGAAGATAAAGACGGGCGACACAACCGGCGCATTCGCGCCCGGCTGCCTTCTGCCGGGGTATTCTTCGGGCATCCACGCCGGTCTGCCGGGCATCAAGTCCGCCCCGACCAACCTGGCTTTCCAGATGATGCTTGATCTCAAGGGCAGCCAGGGGCTTAGATTCGCCCCGCTCGGGCGCCAGAACCGGGTCAAGCTTGGGTCGGCCTGGCCCGACCCGAGCTTTTGCGGCGCCTTCCTGCCCGCGGAGCGCGCGGTGGATGCGCGCGGCTTCAACGCCACGTGGCAGGTGTCGTGGTACGGGCGCAGTTACCCGCAGACTTCCACCGACCGCGGCGGGGAATATGCCTTCAAGCCGGAAGCTATAAGCCCGTCGCTTTTCGGCGTGGAATTCCTGGCTCCCGTTGACAGTTACCGGATGGTGGAGCGCGCCTCCAAATACGGCGTTCTTTTCATTGCTCTGATTTTTACGGCGTTTTTTCTCTTTGAAATCCTCTCCGGCCTGCGCCTGCATGCGTTCCAGTATGCGCTCGTCGGGGCGGCGTTGTGCCTTTTTTACCTGGCGATGCTTTCGCTTTCTGAGTTTATCCGCTTTGTTTACGCATACTGGGCGGGCGTGGCGGCCTCATCCATCCTTGTCATCCTGTACTGCCTCAGGGCGCTCCGGGGCGGAAAACGGACGGCCGTCATTGCCGCCATGCTCTTGTCGGTCTTCACCTATCTTTACGTGGTGCTGCAGATGCAGGAATATTCACTGCTCTTCGGCAGCGCCGGATTGTTCCTCATCCTGGGGATTGTGATGTTTGTCACGCGCAATGTGGATTGGTATGCTCGGGAGTAATGCAGGGATCTTAATGGAGAAAATTCGTAAAATGAGCTTTCATAATAAAATTCGCAGTAAGATTGATATTCTGCTCCTGCTGCTGGTCCTGCCCCTGGCAGGGTTAATTGCCGCCGGGATTCCCGTGACCATGGCGCATCTTGAGTTTCCGCCCCTGACGCAGTACGTGCGCCACGCCGGGTTTTCATGGCCGGTTTTCTGGGGCCTGGCAATATTAATCGCGGCGGCCGTGCTGCCATTCCTTCTCAAATCTTTCAGGTCCCGGTCCCGGCCGATTCCGGACGCGCCGGGATCGGGAAAAACTTTCCTCTGGTGGGGGTGGGCCGGGCTCGCCCTGACCGCCTGCATTTGGGTGCTGGCCTGGAACCGCTTCCCTTGGTTCGAGCCGTTCCAGCTCTTCACCTTCAGCCCGCTCTGGTTCGGGTATATCCTCGCGGTCAACGCGCTTTCCTACCGGCGCAGCGGGCGGTGCATGCTGCTGGACCGCCCAAAATATTTCGCAGTCCTGTTCCCGGTCAGCGCCTTATTCTGGTGGTTCTTCGAATACCTCAACCGCTTTGTCCAGAACTGGTATTACCTGGGGGTGAACCACATCAGCGCATTTGAATATTTCATATTCGCGACCCTGCCTTTTTCAACGGTCCTGCCGGCCGTGCTGGGCACCTGCGAGCTCCTGGAAACTTTCCCGCGCCTTAAGGCCGGGCTTGAGAGCTTCCCTCCCATCCGTATTCGCTGGCCGCGCCTGCTGGCGGGCGCGGTTTTCATCTTGACCTGTGCCGCCCTGGCGGGAATTGGGGTCTGGCCGGATTTGCTTTTCCCGGCCCTGTGGCTTTCCCCGCTGCTGATAGCTTCCGCATACCAGGCCATGCGCGGCCAGCCGACGATCTTTTCGCCGGCCGCCCGCGGCGACTGGCGCCGGATCTGTTTGCTGGCGCTCTCCGCCCTCATCTGCGGCTTTTTCTGGGAGATGTGGAACTATTACAGCATGGCCAAGTGGAAATATTCCGTCCCGTTCGTTGGGCGCTTCCACGTCTTTGAAATGCCGCTCCTGGGCTTTGCCGGCTACCTGCCATTCGGCCTGGAGTGCGCCCTGATTGCCGATTTCATCCTTGGGCGGGAGGAAAAACCACTGCCGGATGCCGCTGCCGGCCGGACAAAATATCTCACGCCGCCGGGGCTGGTCAATATTACCGTTTACATAAACGCCCTGATCCTGGCGGCGGTTGCGCTGTATTTCTTCATAGCGCCCGGCTTTATTTTCATGCGGGACCTGGCGGATAAAAACCTGCGCGGGCCCGGGATTCCGGGAATCGCCTGGCGCTTGCACCGCGACCTTGCCCCGCGCTAT